>NZ_CP036348.1:6188295-6500472 GCF_007753095.1 Rosistilla carotiformis | reverse complement strand
GCACTTTTTCGACATCGCGTCGAACCAATCGGCTAGCAACGCAATCGTTTCGCTGTCGTGGGCGACAACCGAAAGTTCGTAGTTCAGGAAAAACGAACGCAGATCAAAATTGGCCGACCCCGCTAGCGCAACGCGATCGTCGACGATTCCCACCTTCGCGTGGACCATCTTGTCCGGATACCGCAGCAGCGTGGCGCCGAGTTCTTCGAGATCGTCGAAGTAGTCGAAACGGGCGTAGTCGACCGGCCGCAGGTCGCTCTCTTGAGGGACCATGATCCGCACATCGACGCCGCGTCGGCACGCGGATTCGAGCGAACGCATCGCCAGTGGCGGCGGGATGAAATAGGGAGTCGCGATCCAGATCCGCTGCTTCGCTTGGTGGATCGCGTACAGCCAGAAGTCGTCCAAGATGACATCGGGGCCATCAGGCCCGATCGGCATGACGGTCAGCCGCGCCCCATGTTTCGCCTTCTCGCCGTCGTAGTCCTCCAGTTTTGTGGGAGGCAAGTCTTCTTTCGTTTCGAAGTTCCAATCGCTGCAGAAGACCGCCTGCAATTGCACCGCGGCGGGCCCTTCGATCCAGAGACTCAAATCCAACCAACTATCCTCGTCGGCGTGGGGAGCGATCTGTTCCTGCACCAGGTTCGCCCCTCCAAGAATCGCCCGTTTGCCATCGACAACGGCCAGTTTGCGATGGTTGCGGAAGTTGAGGTAGGCCAGCCGACTCAGCTGCGACATCGGCTTAAACCGCTCCGCCTTGCCACCGGCTCTACGGACTCGTTCCAATTGCTCCTCGGAGACTTGGAACGATCCAAATCCATCGCACATCAGCCGGACTTGAAGTCCTTCTTCCGCCCGCGCGCACAAGCGGTCAACGATCCGGTTGGCGGCTTCGCGATCATCCAAAATGAATGTTGTCACATAGATCGCTTCTTCCGCCGAATCGATAAGCTCCAGGAAGGCAGCTCGCGTTTCGGCGACCCCCGCGAGCAGGCGGAGTTGGTTCCCTGCGGTCGGACGATGCAGGCCGCGATGCAGCAGAAGGTCCTCGAAATCGTCGCGTGGCGGCTCATCGTTCCCCGGCTGTGCCGGAATATCGACGAGGTCGCGGGTCTCGTGTTCAGCAGAGATCTTGCGGCCGCCGAGCCATAGGAACAGGATCAATCCAATGGGTGGCGACAGCAGCACCAGACCGAGCCAGCCGATGCGGCCGATGCTGTGCCGTTGATCGTTGCGGATGATTGTCATGGCGAGAATCGTCAAAAACGCGCCGACGACACTGCTGACGTAAGCGACGATCCATATCATATTGGCTCCAACAATCGAGGGGTAAACGGCGGGACCGGGTATAGCTGGCGCCACCCTTGGTATTTAGGTAGCGGTCGTTCTACAGCAACATCGCGGTTCGCGATGCGTGCCACGCCTGTGTAGCGATTTTCGTGCCAAACCGATCGGTAGCGGCGCGATGCCCGTTAGGTCAGTCGCGGATCGGTTGCCGTTATTCGAGCCCCTCGGCTCCCGGCGGCGGAATCAGCTGGCCGCCCAGACGCCCGAGTTTGCGGTTGGGGAAGAACCGCGGTTCGATGCGAAAGTTGAAACTGACGTTGTCGCGGCCACTGTCGACCGTCACGCCAACTTGGATCAGGGCCGATTCGCCGACGCGCGTGATGCCCAGTTCTTGCCCGACGTTTCCGACCTCGCCGAGATCGAAGGTCGATCCGGCAGAAAGGATCCATTTTTCGTTCAACCGGTAATCGACGGCCCCTTGCAACACGTTGCTGGAGATCGGTCCTTCAAGCGACAAAATTCCGGCGTAGATATTTCCGACGCCCGGACGGCTGGTCAGGATACCCGCGCTGACCGACTTCAGTCCGTCGGCGAAGAAGTCAAAATAGCCATCCGATAGCAGCGTCACCCGGTCGCCCGCGTGATAGCGGAAATCGTACGTCAACGGTCCGGCGACTTCACCCAAGTTGTCGCGATCCTCGTTCGGATAGACAAACAGATCGACATCGAACTGAGCCAGGTCGACGATCCGTTCGCGGCCGGGCAAGCCACGTTTGGTTTGCCAGTTTTGATGCAGCCCAATTCGGCCCTGCATCAGGTCGTCAACCATTTCCGTTGTGGGGCTTGTCACGTTTCGTTGCAGGCCCATCCGAACGGCATAGTACCGCGGGTCGAATGCAATCGGCAGCGGAGCGCCTGCTGGCAGGCCAAAGGTGTTGAATAGGAACCGGCGACGGAATTGTTCCTGCGCGTTGTCGTCCAATTGGTCGTACATCGGCAACTGATCCAGGTTCTGGTCCGCTTCGGCGAAGAAGAATTCACCCTGCACTTCCACCTTGTGCGCCAGCCCTTGGATGTTCAACAGGCTGCTCTGCACCTGAGGGGACAATCGCCACATCGGCAGCGAGCCGCGGATGCCCGCTTGGCCCAGGAACCGGGTGAGGTCTTGGCCATCCAACGCCTCGCCCCAATAGGCGGCTTCGCCCGAGACAAACGGAACCGCTTTGACAGCGCCCAACTGCAAGGGCATCGCCAGCTCCTGACGCGATGAAGCGCGCAGCCCCTCGCGGTCCTTTTCCCATTCGAACAGCGTGAACTTGGCAGCGTCGGTCGGATCCGAAGGGACCACGTCGACCTGCAACTTGGTATAGCTGACCGAGGTATGCGACGACCATGTGAAGTGATCGCCCAGCAAGCTGGATCCCAAAAGGTAGTGGTCGAAGCGAGGCAGTTCACTGTTGTCGGTAAAAAATCCGTTGACCCGAACCTTCGCCGAGAAATCAAACAATTGATTGTCGTAGTATTTGCGCAGGTGCCCACCGGTGGTGTGGTCCTTGTCGCGATCCCATTCCTGTTCCAGATACTGTTCCAGGAAGTTGCGATCGGAGATCAGCCCCGCTTCCATCGTGACTTCCCAGTCGTTGGCAAAGTATTGCCGGTGACGCCACAATACGCGGCCGCGGTTTTCCTGGGCTGGCGTCATGTTGCGTCGATCGCTACCGAGCGTGTCGAGTCCAGTGTCGTAAATGCCCCAGGCATCGGCGAATCCGTTGACCGGGCCACCGATTCCCAGCAGGTCGGGGCGGGAGTAGCGAAACTGCGTTCCCGCCGCGGGGCCGCGATCACTCAGGTAATCGGCGGACAGTTCCCATTCGGTCCCTTCGAGCGGCGCGTCGACACCAAACAATTGATAAGCGTCGAAGTCGAGGAAGACTTGCGTTCCGAAGATGCTGTCGTTTTTGACCTTTGCACCCGTCAGATAATAGCTGGGATTCTGCAGATTGGTCGCGAAGACGGGCCAATACAGCACGGGAAAGCCACCGACGTAGACGAAGTTGTTACGGCTGGTCGCCCGCATGTCGCGATCGATCACCGTCGCCTCTCCGCTGTACGGGTTGACCGCCGATTCCTCTCGATCGGTAAAACGAACCTCGCCGCTTTGCAGCCAATACGATGGCGTTCCCAGGCGGCTGGTCGTTACCGCAGCTCCGTTGGCGATAAAGTCCCCCTGGCCGACTTGCCGCAGCACGTCGGCTTTCAATCGTACCAGCCCGTCATACTGGGGCGTCGTTGCGATCACTTCAGCCGCTAAGACAACGCCCTGTTGCCGCGCGATGTTATAGTACATCCGCTTGGCATAGATGATCCGTTCACCTTGGCGGAAGACGATGTCTCCTTCCAAGTAAAGCTCGCCATCGATCCCGGTTGTCGGCTGGCTGCCACCGAACATCTCCAGGTTTTGAAGAAGTGGCAACCAAGCGACCACGCGGTCGGCCGAGATCGTGATCGCTCCCAAATCGAACGATCCGCCCCCCGCCATTTGCGCCTGAACGTCGCGAATCACAACCGTCACGCCTTGGCTGGCAACGACCACGGTTTCGCCGGTGTTGGGACGGTTGATCGTCTGGATCTGGGTCGGGGTGGTGCTGCCGCGGGAAGTGATTTCGACAGCTTGTGCGCCGATCGAAAAATTCAACCCACCGGCCCCCATCGCTCCCTGTTGAGGTGGCGCGACGTTGCCGGTGATCATCGGTGGTGGAGGCAGATCGGGAACCAGACCTGGCGGTGAGACTCCGCTAGGCGGAACTGTCAGGTTGGGTGGTGGTAAGTTGTTTTGCGGAGGCAAGTTTTGCGCAGGCAGGTTCGGTGGTACCGGTAGATTCGGTGGGGTCGTTGGTTGTTGCGGTGGAAGCTGCGGCGCAGTTTGGAATTGCGGTGCCGCAGGCTGCGTGTTGCCGCCAGGGGGCAGTTCGAATTGAACCTGTTGAATCGGAAAGCGATCTCCTTGGCCGTGAGCAATGCGCATCCGATCCAAGATCGCCGGCTTGTTCTCCGGTTCGCCTCGTTTTTGCTCCGCTGCGACGTCGGGCGTCAAGCGAGAGTAAAATCGGCCCAGCCAATTTTGATCGCGCAGCTTTTGGTTGCTGATGTTGAATCCGAACTGCACCTCGACGCCATCTTCAAGGTAAGCGATCACCTTGGTTGGGATCTCCGAATCGGGACCCTGTTGGTCGACCCACAGCATCATCTGTCCGCCGGTCGCTTGGCGACCGTTTTGTGCGATCTGGCAATTCCCTTGGAAGTGCAGGACTTCATATTGCCCTTCGGTCCAACGCGACAGCTGGTCGCCCCGAATTGTGATCCGATCCGATGGATCGACCGGTGGCAATTCGATCTCGACGCCGACGCAAACCGTTGCAAACAGGGACCAGGCGAGCGCGCACGCTACCATCGCGGCAGTTTGAAGAGTCTTCAAACCTCGCTTTTCGCAGTGCCTTCGCACACGCTTTTGGCTGGCGTCCGTGCCCAAATTCAAAAGCTACCTGTTCAAAAATAGATTCGATCGCTGCCGCTTCGTGCGCAGCGATACCGGGGAGAATCGGGGCGGAGTATAGAAATAGAAACATGCGAGCCACAACATCAAACTCACCTGCTAGCATCCTCAGAATTCCGCGTTTTCGCAGCTCTCCACAGCAGGTCCGATCGAAGCCACAGAAAGTTTTTTAACTTCCGGGACACAATGGACGCCGTTTCGAATGCAAGCAAATCCCCTGCGGTCAGCTTATATAGTCGCCGATTGAGACGATGTTTCCCGAGCGAACCGAGGCTTCCGCGGCCAAGCACATCGCGACCGACCAGCGGCCATCTTCGGCGGTGCAGTGCAACGGCACGCCGCTGCGATGCGCCTGGACGACTCGGGCGACTTGGTCTTCGAGTTCGAAAAGCTCGCCGGTCGGCTTGTCGATCGGAATCGTTACCACCTCGTTCCCATCGAATCCGCGCAGCGAGAAGGTCGGGTGCCGCGTGCGGTCCTGGGCACCGGACCACGACGCCCACAGCGCGCCCTTGGTTCCGGTGATCTTGGCGGTCTGGTGATGTTCAAACGCGGCCAAGGTTTGCGAGACGACGGCATAGCTGCCGCCGCTGAAGTGCATGATCGCGCTGAAGTTGTCCTGTAGTTCGGGACGCCCCGGTTGCCGCGAATTAGCGGTCGCATAGATTCGCTCCGGCTGCCCCGAACGCTCCAGATACCAGCGGGCAAGGTCGAAGAAGTGGATCGGTTCTTCTAGGATCCAGCTGCCAACGCGATCGATATCATATCGCCAGCCATCGGCTCCCTGGCGATACGGGTTTCGAGACAGTTCGACCAATGCGTACAGCGGATCGCCAATAAAGCCTTCGTCGATAAGTTCCTTCGCTTTGCCCCACATCGACGACAATCGCAGTTCGTGGCCGACGGCGAACAATCGCTTCTGCTGGTTTGCGATCCGGATCATGTCATCGCATTCGTCCATCGACACGCCCATTGGTTTTTCCAACAGCAGATGCTTGCCCGCTTGCAAGACCGCCGTTGCCACCGCGTGATGCAAGTGGCTGGGGACGACAACGTCGACAAAGTCGATATCTTCGCGCGCGACAAGTTCGCGGTAGTCGTTGTAGACCGCGGCGTCGGGATACTTCTCTTTCGCCGCGGCGACCGATGTGTCGCTGCGAGCCGCGATCGCCACCAGTTCCGCTCCGTCGGTGACGGTAATCGCGTTTGCATGATGTTGGCCCCAGGCTCCAAATCCGATCAGCCCAAATCTCACCGGTCGATCACTCATCCCTCAATTTCCTTTTCTCAAATGGTTTGCTGAAGCAGATCCGCTGGACCAACCGCCCGCCCAGTTGCCAAAATACGCGTCGCTTGTTTTTTGCACAGACGACCACGCGGCCTTCTATTTCGGTTATGTTATTGCTTGTAGCTCGATCGCTACCACCCGCCCTCCAAAGTTTCCGTTTGCGCCCCACAGGGTTTCTCACAATTGCTCACCACGCGATCGTGAACGTCGTCCCTCCCCCAACTGCCGCGACGAAATCCCAGCCGGACGTGAATGCCACTGCTCTTTCTGCACGTGAGTTCAATCATGAATATCGCTCCTGCGCCGGTCGACAAACAACAGACCTACGGCGATTCGGTCTTCCCCTATGCACTTGTCTGTTCGGAGCCCGACGCGACGCTTGCCGCGGCGTCCGATTGGGTTGCGGAGCACCGCGACGAGATCCTTGGTCTTGCCAACCAGCACGGCGCCGTGCTGCTTCGCGATTTCCCGGTCGAAAATGCGGAGGGCTTCGATGCGATCATCCAGTCGCTTCGGTTAGAGAACTTCCCCTACAAGAAGTCGCTCTCCAACGCGGTTCGCATCAATCGGACCGATCGGGTTTTCTCCGCCAACGAAGCGCCACCCGAAGTGCGGATCTACTTCCACCACGAGATGGCGCAAACGCCGCTGTTCCCCAAGTGGATCATGTTCAGTTGCGAAATCGCGGCCGACCAGGGAGGTGCGACGCCGATCTGCCGCAGCGATGTGTTGTGGGAACGCTTGGCGGCGGAGTGCCCCGAATTCGCCCAAGCTTGCGAGCAGAAGGGACTCACCTATACCAACGTGATGCCCAACGATGACGATGCGAATAGCGGGATGGGACGCAGCTGGCGAAGCACGCTGGGCGTTGCCGATCGCGAGGGGGCCGAAGCGCGGCTCCGCGAGCTGAATTATTCCTGGGAGTGGCTCGAAGGGGAGAGCTTGCGAGCGACGACCCCTCCGCTGCCCGCGGTGATGGATCTCGGCAATGGTCGCAAGAGCTTCTTCAATCAAATGATCGCTGCCTATTGCGGTTGGAAGGATCCGAGCAACGATCCGTCGGGTGCGATTCGCCATGCCGACGGAAGCCCGTTGGATGGGGATGCGGTTCGCCGAGCGGCCCAGTTGGCCGAAGAGCTCGCCTTCGATTTGGAATGGCAGGTCGGCGATGTGGTCATCCTCGACAACACGGTCACGATGCACGCTCGATCGCCATTTGTCGGCACGCGTAAAGTGGTCGCGTCGCTTGCCGAAATGAACACGCATTCGTTTGCCGCCACCGTCTAGCCCCGGAAATATTATGTCCAGTCCTCAGACCGATACCACACGTTGGTATTCCGGGATCTCGCGCTACCAGTGGTTGGTCTTGATCATCGCATCGGCGGGCTGGGTGTTCGATGTCTATGAAGGCCAGATCTTCAACATCACCCGAGGCGATATGCTGTCGGAACTGTTGCAGGGCGACCAGGCGGCGGTCAAAGGTTGGGGGGATCGGTTTCTCGCGATCTTCTTGTTGGGAGGAACCGTCGGTGGGTTGGTCTTTGGCTCGCTGGCCGATCGCTACGGTCGGCGGCCGATCCTGATCGTCACGATCCTGCTCTATTCGATCTTTTCTGGACTAACCTATTTCGCCAACGATATCTATCAAGTTGGCGTGCTGCGATTTTTGGTCGCGCTCGGAATTGGGGGCGAATGGGCGGTGGCCGCCAGCATGGTCGCTGAGGTCTTTCCGAGCAAAGCACGGGCTCAAGCGGCCAGTATCTTCCATGCGTCGAGCATCCTGGGAACCTGGTTGGCCGCGTTGGCCGGAATCTTGGTTGCAACGCAGTGGCGGAACGCGTACCTGTTGGGGGTGCTGCCGGCGCTGCTGATCGTCTGGGTTCGGGCGAGTGTGAAAGAACCGGAGCGTTGGCAACAGCAGGTCGATCAAGAGGCGGAACAATCGAATAAACATCTCGCCGGCAGTTTTCGCGATCTGTTGCTGAACCCTCGCTGGTCGGGCCGCGCCTTTGGCGGCCTGATGCTTGCCGCTGTCGGGTTGGGGACGTTTTGGTCGGTTACGGTCGCCGGGCAGGATCTTGTCAAAGAGCTGTTGCTGCGGACCGGGACCGCGGCGGAAGACGTCGGCGGGATGGCGAAGTTCGCTTATGGGATCGTGCAGGCTTCCGGAGGCGGACTGGGGCTGCTGGCCTTTGGCCCGATCGCCGCTCGCTTCGGCCGCAAGCCCGCCTTCGTCGGCTTTCAATTGCTGGCCCTGCTGATCGTACCCGTCGTTTGTTTTGTTCCGCAGTCCTACACCCAGATGCTTTTCATTCTGCCAGTCTTCGGTTTCTTGACCCTCGGCATGCATGCCGGTTACGCGATCTACTTTCCCGAGTTGTTCCCGACGCATCTGCGAGCGACCGGTGCCAGCTTCTGCTTCAACGGCGGTCGAATGCTTGCCGTTCCAGTGCTGTTGTTTTCAGGGTGGTTAAAAGAGCAGCCCGATATGCAGCTGCGGTACGCAGTGCTGGGACTGTCGACGCTGTTCCTGGTCGGAGTGGTGATCATTCTGATGATGCCCGAAACGCGAAACCAAGAGCTTCCCGAATAGCGTTGCTAGGCAGTCGTTATTACTCCAGCGGAACGATTGGCGAGGTCTGGGAAGATTGTCGCTGGCGATCGCCGAGGATTCCGACTGCTGCCACGACGGCGATCAGCGGCGTGGCCAGCGACCGCATCCGCATGTTGCTCCAGTAGATCGAATGGACGCAGCTGAGCGCAACGGCTAACAGCAGCATCGCCATCCAAGCCGGTGACATCAGGCGTCGGCCGAGTCGCCAGATTCCCAGCAGGCAGCAGGCGAAAAGGGCTACATAAAAGCTGCCGATGGCGTAGCGCAGCAGGTTCGAGTAATCGCCGGCGTGAGGCATCGGCGACCACAACCGGCCGAGCCGCACCAGGCAACTGGCGACAAACATTTGTGGCTGTCGGTGAATCGTCGCCTTGGCAGATTCGTAGGCCAGGCGATCGTCGTCGATCTCACCTAAGGGAGCCGCCGCGTGTGAGGTGTCGATCGTTTCGGCGGTCCAGAAGGCTGGCTCCCGTGGGTCGGCGGAGAAACGATCGGCCCACCGTCGGTGAAAAAATGCAGCGTCCCACTTCTCGCCGACCTTTGCTTCAGCAAGGTATTCGTAAAACGAAGGATTGTTCCCCAGCAGCAGCGTGTATCCGCCATGCGTTGTCGCCCAGATCGGTTTGCCCATCACCGATTGGTTCCGCCACGTCCAGCCACCGACGGCAAGGAGCATCACCAATCCAACGGTTGCGATCGTGATCGCCGTTCGTCCGACTTGACGTCGGCCTCGCAGGAACAGCATCAGCAACATCCAGGCGGCCCAGACGATAAAGACCGGCCGGCAGAAGAACCCCGCGGCCAAGCCGACGGCTAGTGCCAGCGACCAGGCAAGCGTTGACGTTGAGGTGCCGGCAGGCTGCAGCGTCGCTTCGTTGCGGAGAAACTGCCACCAGATCAGCGCAGCCAACATCGTCGCAAGCGTTTCGGTCATCACCAGCGTCGATTGACCCAGCAGGATCGGATCGATCGCAACCAATGCCGCGGCGACAAAGCCCGTCGCCTGGGACTGCAGCCGCGATCCGATCGCGAAGACTAGGCCAACCGTTGCCAAACCAAAGGCCAGATTGAGCGCGGCCGCTGCTGGCGAACCGAGTTGTCCGTCGGTGACGAACCAAGAGAGCAGCCACGGATAACCGGGAGGCCGGAAGGCGGTGGGACGCGCTTGCCCGTCGGCGTCGACTTGACCATAGACGTTGTGATTGGCAAGGTTCTCCGCGAGCAAGCGGTAGGCGTCGGGATCCTGCTGCAAATGATCGTACCGCCACGCCATCACGCCACCGCGAACCAATAAGGCAAGCAACATCAACGGCAGGATCAACCGCAGAGGCAGGCTGCAGCAGCGGGCGGAATCAGACATCGTTGTTTCTTTGCGGTGGTTGAGGGCTCGCGTCCGGCGGGGCGTCGCGGCGGGTGTCGAACTGAAATCCACACACCGCATACTGTCGCGGTCCGAAGTCCCAAATCCAAGGGGATGTCGATTGCAATCGCTGCAGTCCGTCGGCAAATTGCGAATCGGTTTGCATTTGGTGGGCGAGTACCGCCGGATTCAGACCGGTAAAGAAGTTTTGTTGGTTCAGCAATTGTCGAACGTATTGCGGCATTTGGTCGCTCGGAACATGAGGCAGCTGGGGCGCGGTCAGCGATGAAACGAAATCGGTGATCAAGATTCCGCGGCCGCCGGGCTGCATCAGATGTCGCAACAGATGCAGATGTTGTTGCCGGACCGCTTGAACGATCGACAGCAACTGTGCGTGTGCCCCGATCGTTTCGGTGACGCTATGGACCAACTGGCTCAACAGACAGACCGACGCGACCGTATCGAAACGCTCCGTCCGCAAGGCGTCGGGCGGTTGCTGCAATCGGTCTTCGATCGCAGCGACGATCGAATCGACATCCTGCGGCGCATCGACAGCTTGCGACAACAGCTCTGAAATTCCAGTCAGGTCGCCGACGACGGTTTTGATTTTTGCAGTCCGCTGTGGCGACGAGGCGCCAGAGAATTGTTTCTCCACTCCACGCAACATCGCATCGCCGTCGAGATCGACTAGCACGACTTCGCGATAGGCATCGGCGAGTTCGGGGAGTTCGATGTCGTTGCAATTTCCGGCTCCTAGAACGCACAAGCGCTTCGATGGCGAAGCGTTATCCAACAGCATCGCCATCACGCGGCGGCGGTGCTCGCGAGCACAATCCCATCCGTCGCGAGACTGCAGGTTGTGTTGCGATTGCGAGTGCAGGATTCGGTTCATGCGAGCAGACGTTGGCTGTGACCGGCGGCAGGATCAAGCGTGCCGCGGCGTCGTCGCGACCTCTTGCTGGCCAAGGGGATTCGCTTCGCCGCGCGCGATGGCGGCAAACATCTCTCCCATCTCCTGCAACGGGTAGATGCAAAACGAATAGTCGCGCGATGAGAGCAGGCGTCGTTGCGCTTCGCGACGATTGACCTGGTTCAATTGATCGGCCAGTTGCCAGCGGAGGTCATCCAGACGAGCCGACAGGTCGGTGTTGATCGCGGTGATCCGATCATGCCACGACTGTTTGTCGCCACGCGGCGGGATGTCGCTCAACAGTTCACGCTTCTCCTGCACCAGATCGATCGGCAGATCGGCTTGATCGGCAAAATGTTCGGGCTGAAATCGCGTGCGGCGGATCGATTGACGCAGTTGATCCGAACTGGCGTCATCACTTCCAACCGATTCGCCCAGCGGAGTGAAGGTTGCCGAGAGGACGGTGAAGTGCGGTGGCGCGATGTCGAAGAAACGGCGGATGATCGTATCGTTTAATTGGTCGTATTTGCCGCCACCGATGCCGTGCAGGAACAGATCCGACAGGACCAGTCGAGCGTACATCGTCGTGACCAACGCGCGGGGACGAAGCCGCACGTTATTCTGAAGTCGCTCAAGCAGTTCCGCTGCCGTCGCGGAGGGATCGCCATGATTGGAGATCGTCAAATGCGTCGATGCCAAATCGCTCAGCTCGATCTTTTCGTCGCTGACTCGCGCGAAGAGCGCCCGGCGTTGGCGATTCGTTTCGTCGTAGATCCACAGCGGCGCTTCGTACCAACCGTCGCGGCAAGCGAGCTCGGGCACGGGGTGGGAGTTGCTGCGGATGTGATGCGCGATCCGGTAGGCGACGACCGATTCGTTGTAACAATCGTGCAGCCGTGGTAGTTCGCGGATCAGATGGAGCACAAACTCGCAAAACGCGGGGCCTTCGCACAATCGGCTCAACGGAACCTCGAGCGTCGATAGTCCCAGTTGTGATTCGATTTGGTGACGCGATTGCGCCAGCGAAAGTCCGATGTTGCCGGTCCGATCTGCCGCTTGGACCGCTTCGGGCCACAGTTGTTCGATGCAGGGATGGTCGACCAGGGGAGCGATCGTTCGCGCGACGCGGCGGCCGAACGTTTGGAACGCCTCGCGGTCGTCGATATCCGCCATTTCGTAGGGGACGACGGCGGAAGGACGATCAAAAGCGATCGTCTCGGTCGCCGGTTTGCCGCTGCGCAGCGTCGGGACTCGGATCGATCGAGCGCGGCAGATATCGTTGTCGACAATCAGATTGATCGCCATCGTCGACAGCGACTGTCCCAACTGGGAGAGGACAAAGTTCTTGAACCAGACGCCCGGATGGAACAGTTCGGGTTGATGACCGGCCATGACCAATGGCCGATCGGTCGAACAACTGGAACAGATGTTGGGCAGATCGCGATACGAAGAGACGTAATCGATCGCGGTGTGGATCAATTCATGGCGTGCGCGTTTGCGAAACGACGCGATCGACTGGCCCCCGATCTGCAGGTTCCAATCGGCGGCGTTGCGCAAATTTTCTGCCAACGCATCGGCGTTCGCATCCAGCGGCGGGTCGATCAACCAATCGCGGTGGGCCCGCGGCACGCGGTAGGATCGATAGGGTTCTTCGTTGATCGTGGTCACGCGTCGGGGCACAGTTCTCGGCGTCGGGGCAGCTTGCGACCTTCACGACAGGCCGACGTAATCGCATCTTCCAGGACACGATTATAATACGCCAGCCGGGTTTCCGCGTGGTCCAACGATCCGCCAAACGAACGGCTGAGATCCAAGTAGATTCGCGGGACGGCGAGTTCGACGACCGACAGATCGGCCAATGCCGCTTCGACCCACAATTGCAACGGCATCGCATACCCAGGATCGGTGATCCGCAGCTTCCGCAACGCGTCGACGCGATAGGCTTTGAAACCGCAGAACGCATCGGTCAGCTTCAGTCCCAGACGACGGTTCAATTGTTGAGTGATCTTGCGATTGATCAACATCCGCTCTTCCGGCGGCGCGTCGTCGTCTTCGGACATCTTCAGATAGCGGCTGCCCGAAACGATGTCGGCTTGGCTGGCCGCGGCGACAAAATCGGGGATCCGCACCGGTTGGTGCTGGCCGTCGCAATCGATCGTGACGACGACGTCGTACCCGTTGTCGATCGCGTATTCAAAGGCTGTGGTCAGGGCCGCGCCGTAGCCACGATTTTCGGGGTGCCGAACGACCGTGACGTCGGTTCGCTGGGCCAGCCGGGCGTCGGTGCCGTCGTTGGAACCATCGTCGACGACCAAGATATTCGCTGCGTAATTGGCCACGTTATCCAGGACTTCATCGACAAAGTTGACTTCGTTGTAGACCGGAAGGGCACATAGCCACTTGTCTGGAGCTGTCATTGGATTTCCTTCGTGGAGCGGATGAACGAGCGAGAGGATCGAATGGCCAGCGCTCCCAGTGGTGCGGGCAACGGCTGGGCGAATTCGATCTCGCTGTAAGCATGGTAGGAACGCAGCCAGTGTTCGCTGACCGCATTCTAGACCGGAGCGGCCGAAGGTCAAACGCAGCCGATCGGGCGGATCGCAGAAATCGGACGATTCGCTATAGAGAAAACTGGCGCAATGGGTCCGATTCGCTGCGGCTTGCCCAGACGGTAAGCTCGTCGTGCTCTTGAATCAGGTGGTCGGCCAGTTGTTCCATCGCAAAGCGTTCGCTGGCGTAATGCCCGACCAGGATCAGCCCGATCCCCTGCGATTGGGCCTCTAGGCAGCCGTGAAAGTTGGATTCGCCGGTGAGCATGCAATCGCAGCCCTTGCGGCGGGCGGCGTCCAGAAACGATCCGCCGCTGCCACAGGCCAAGGCGACTTTGGTGACCGCGGCGTCGGGATCGCCGACGTAGCGGACGTTGGGCAGTTTCAGAAAGTCGGCGGCGCGACGCATGATCTGTTCCAGCGTCGTCGCTGCCACGCGGCCATAACGACCACTCCCGTCGGGCGTCTCCGAAGTGTCGGCCGGATCGGTTTGCAGAGGAGCGATGTCGGTCAACTGCAAGCCTTCGGCCAATTGTTGGTTGATCCCACGCCGGGCCGAATCAAACGCTGTGTGGGCGCTGTAGACGGCGATCCGATGGGCCGCCAGTTCCAGCACCATTCCGCTGGCCGTCGAGTCGGTGGTCAGCCGAGCGATCGGTTTGAAGGGCAATGGATGGTGCGCGACGATCAGATCGACCTGTTGGTCGGTCGCTTCGGCAACGACGTCGGGGGTGATCGTCAAGCAGGTCATCACGCGCCGGCAATCGCGTCGGCGATCGCCGATCAACAGCCCCACGTTGTCCCACGATTCGGCCAGTCGCAGCGGAGCGACCGCGGCCAGCGACTGGCAGACGTGTTCGATCTGGAGCGGCATGGTGGGCGGGCGCCTTGTGCTTCGCGGAGTACGGGGAGAGCGATGGTTTACTTTTTGTTGCGGAACATCGCGCTGATCGATTGATCGTTGTGGATCCGCTTGATTGCTTCGGCTAGGAAGATCGCAACCGAGCGGACTTTGATGTTGGGCAACATCTTACCGGGCGTCAGCGGAATCGTGTCGGTGATCACGATGCTGTCGATCGGTGAGGCCTTGATGCGTTCGATCGCGGGGCCAGAGAAGATACCGTGGGTGGCCGCAACGTGAATCTCTTTCGCACCCCACTGATGCACCAACGAAGCGGCCCCACAAATCGATCCGGCGGTGCTGATCATGTCGTCGAACATCAAACAGATCTTCCCTTCAACACTTGAGCCGATGATCGTGTCTTGTTTGACCTCGGTCGCGCTACTGCGACGTTTGTCGACGATTGCCAGATGACCGCCCAGGCGTTCCTTGTGGCCAACGGCCCGCTTGATGCTCCCTTCGTCGGGGCTGACGACAACAAGATCATCGGGGTTGATGTTCTGTTCCAGGAAGTGTTGGTTGAGCACCGGGGCGGCGTAGAGGTGATCGACGGGGACGTCGAAGAAGCCTTGGATTTGAGCCGCGTGCAGGTCCATCGTTAGGACGCGGTCGGCGCCGGCACGGGTGATGATGTTGGCGACCATCTTGGCGGTGATCGGCACGCGGCCTTCGTCTTTACGATCTTGACGCGCGTATCCGAAGTACGGAATCACGGCGGTGATTCGTTGAGCGCTAGCCCGTTTGCAGCTGTCGATCATGATCAACAGCTCCATCAAATGATCGTTGACCGGGGGGCAGGTCGGTTGGACCAGATAGACATCGCGGCCGCGAACGTCTTCGTCGATTTTGCAGAAGTTTTCACCGTCGGGAAATTTCCCCAACGTGATCGCTCCCGGAGAAAGATGCAATTCGTTACAGACATTGTGCGAGAGCTCGGGATTGGCTCGACCGCTGAAAATCTTAAGTTCACGCATCTTAGAAGTCCGCTGCTGAAGCATTCGGGGAGGTGGAGAGGCAGGAAAATTAAGCATCGTTATCGGCGTAGCCCATCTCGTGCATTTTGGCATCCACCATGGCAAGATCTTCGCGGGTGTTGATGCTTAACGCTTCGCAGTCCTTGAGCACCGGAAGCGCTTCGACCGGTCGGCCGGCAGCGCCCAGCAACGCAGCACAATCGGTCAGGTAATATTCGGCCTGGCTGTTATTCTGCTTCAATTGTCCCAGCGCGTCGAGCAGATCGCGGCAATTGAAGATGTAGGTGCTCATGTTCACTTCGGTGATCTTCCGCTGTGCGTCGGTGGCATCCTTTTCTTCGACGATCCCGGTGAAACGGCCGTCGGCATCGCGGACGATCCGTCCCAGCCCCGTTGGATCGGCCTTGTGCAACGTTCCCTGCAGCAGTGCTGGAGCGGTCTTTTCGAATTCCGCCAGCAAGGTCTTCAGGCTCTCGGTTTGCAGCAGCGGCGAATCGCCCGCCAGGACGATCACTGGTCCGTCGTGTGCTTGCAAGTTCTCGCGGCAGACTTGGACGGCATGGCCGGTCCCCAGTTGTTCGGCTTGAACCACGAACTCGATATTGTCGCGATCCTGCAGCGTCTCGCGAACCTTCTCCTGCTGGTGGCCGACGACGACGATCGTCTTGGCAACTCCGGCGGCTTGCAACGCGTCGATCACGAAGTGGATCATCGGGCGACCGCAAACTGGGAATAAAACCTTGGCCAGTTCACTCTTCATTCGAGTGCCTTTGCCAGCGGCGAGCACGACAGCAATGGGAGCATTCATATCTGCAAGGGGCTCTGAAAAGGACGGGTCGGGGAAAGGCGAGTATCTTGCCATGCCCACAGTCCAGTGAACACCGGGGATACCCCAGTAAAGCGAGTCGGTTTTGCTGTCGGTCCGACTGATCTTTCCGGAGGGAGAAGGTCCTGACACAATAGGCCGACATTCGAGGACCGGCAAAAGCTGCCCCGACGGGGGCGAACGGTTTGGGTAAGGAAAAGGATTCGACGTCGCGTGAACAAGCAGACCGCTATCGATTTTGCCGTCTATCTCCTGGTGCGGTCGCTGTTTGCGGTGATTCAAACGCTGTCGGTCCAGCGGATGCAACCGGTTTGCAATGGTTTGGCCTACTTGCTTTCCGACGTTTTACAGCTCCGACGCCGGACGATCGACACCAATCTTCGGATTGCATCCCCGAATGCTAGCGACGAACAAATCGATCGCACACGCCGTCAAATGTGGGCGCACCTGGTGATGATGGCTTGCGAAATCGCTTGGTCTCGGCGGCGATTGCATCTTTGCAATTGGCGGCAGATGCTCGATTTCCCCACCTCGGGGCTCTTCTTGCGTCCGTTTTTGGAAGGCCGGCCGATGGTCTTGGTCAGCGGACACTATGGCAATTTTGAGATCGGCGGCTACGCGACCGGACTGTTTGGAATTCCGACGATGACCGTTGCCCGTCCGTTGGACAACCGTTTCCTGCATCGTTACATCACCCAGTTCCGCGGCATGCACGGGCAGATGCTTGTCGACAAAGATGGCTCGGCCGACATCATTCAACAGCACTTGGAAGCCAACGGTACACTTTCGTTGGTGGCCGATCAATTTGCTGGTGCCCGCGGTTGCTGGGTCAACTTTTTTGGAAAACCGACCTCGTGCCACAAGGCCCTGGCACTGTTCACCCTAGCCAACGACGCGCCAATGGCCGTTTTCTACGCTCGCCGGACGACACGTCCGATGCAGTTCGAGATCGGCTGCAACGGCGTCGCCGATCCGCGCGATGCCGGGCCTGAGCTGGGGGGCGTGACCGAGCTGACCTGTTGGTACAACGAGCGTCTGGAGAAAGCGATCGCGCTGAGCCCCGAGCAATACTGGTGGATGCACCGCCGTTGGCGCGAGGTTCCCGAGAAGATCCAACGACGAATGGATAAGATGGCGGCGCGACAAGCTGCTTGATTTCGAGCGTCCCACGCCGAGACCATCGACGTTCTTAAGTCGCTGGGCTTGGAAGCGACGCGGTGGACGCGATGTGCTTCGATGCCGTCGTTGCGTTGGAACGCGAGATCGGAAACGCAATTTTCCCGAATTTCCAAGATTCTTGTACGGAATCCGCGACATCGGCCCACTAACCAAGGTGGGAGAACATCGACCGTGATCGCGTGGCCGATGGTTTTTCCGCGATCGCTTGCCCTACCGGCTGCCGTCGCGACCGCTGTTGGCTTATTCGGGAATCCTTTCCATGCGTTTGACCGTTCGAACTCTATTAGCGTATCTCGACCACGTGTTGCCCGAAGAGGCGAACGAAGCGCTTTCGGCGAAGCTGCGCGACAGTCCTTATGCGACTCAATTGGCCGACAAGATCAAGGCGTCGATCCAGCGCACCGATCTGGGGACCCCCGCGGTCGGTGCGGTCCATCCGATCGAAGACGCCAACACGATCGCGGAATATTTGGATAACGTGTTGCCGGGCGAACGGATTCCGGAAGTCGAGCGGGTGCTGTTGGAATCGGACGTGCACATGTCCGAAGCGGCCGCCTGCCATCAGATCCTGACCCTTGTCCTCTCGCGACCGGCGTTGGTTCCGCATGGGTTGCGCGATCGGATCTACCAGCTTTCGCAAGGTCTTGCGGCTGCTGGAGAAGCGACGGTCGTCCGCTCCGATGGTCCATCGTTGAGCGATCCATCGGTCGCTTCGTTGGACTTGCCCATCTCGGATGCCGCAACGGTGGAAAGGAAGACGGCTCCCGGAATCGACGCCGCTGCGACCATGGCGGTTCCTTTTCGTTCGGCAGCTGCGACGCAGCCAGCGCCCAACGGGCACCCCGCGGGGCTTTCGCCGCGTCGCCCCGATGTGCCCGAATATTTGCGAGCCGGTCGCCCGTCGCGGATCCTGCCTTGGTTGATGACGCTGGGGTTGTGCGCGGTGTTGTTGTTCATCATCGCCAAGGCCTTTCAGCCGGTCTCGCGATTGGCCTCCGATTCCTCTTCGACGTATTCGTCCGACGATCCGTTGCAGATCGAGCGTGAGAACATGCCAGCGCCAGGCTTTGGCCCCGTCGGCGAATCGCCGGGCGAAGTCGTCGTTGAAGACCCGGTCAAGCGTAGCTCGGCTTCGGGATCTGCAGGGGGGAACGTTTCGGCGGTTGAAATTCCGGCAGCCGATTCGTCAGTGGATACGCCGCCCCCAGCGACGGGCACCCCCAACAAGACCGACGTCGACGCATCCGCCCCGCCGGAACCTGTCGATTTGCCGACGGCGACGGCCGATTCCGTGACGTCGGAGTCGATGTCGCCCGCGCCAGCAGGTAGCGATGCGGCAGCGATTGCGCCGACGACGACGGTGCCAACCGTTCCCGAGCCTAACGTCGGTTCGACGGTTCCTGCTGCGGAGCCTGCCGGCGTGGATTCGGCTGCGAAGCCAGCGATGTCAGCGACTGGGGCCGATGCGGAGCCCGCAAGTCCTGTGGTTTTGCCTACGCTTGATCCCGCGATGGAACCAGCCGATGCGGCGGATTCGGAAACTGAGGCCGCGCCGGCGGCGATGCCTAAGCCCGTTGTTGCGGCCACGCAAATGGGGGTGTTGGAATCGGGCGATACGATTCTGGTCTCACGATCCGATGCTGGCTGGGATCGCGTGAAGAAGGGGGCTGGGGTGTTCTCGGGCACGACGTTGGTGAATGCACCCACATTCCGCAGCCGGATTTTGTTAGCCGATGGCGTGGCAATGACGAGCGTCGGAGAAGCCGAATTTTCGTTTGAACCGGCGACCGATGCATCGCCCACGATCAACCTAGACTATGGTCGATTTATGATCGAATCGGCGACGCCCGATGCGACGGTCGCGCTGAATTTGGCCGGCCGGCGGGGAACTTTACATCTGCCGACGGTTGAATCCCGAGCCGCCATTCAAGTGACCGTCTTTCGGGCACCGGGAGCCGATCCAACAGCGGCTGAGGCGATCCAACCGGTTGTCGCCATTCAAGTCTTGGCGGGAACCGCTGATTGGATGCTCGAAGGGATCGAGGAAGTGTCGCTGACCGCGCCCGTTCGTTGGAGTCAGGTGGGGACCGAAGAGGCCGCTAGCGATCTTCCCGAGCCGCCTGCGTGGACGAAAGCTCCCGAAGCGAACGCGGTTTCGATCGAAAGCATGTCGCGGAAGGGGATGTTGGAATTGATCGACGCAACCAAGACGATCGAGATCACGCTACGTGAAGCGGTTGGATTTCGCCGTGCCGAAGTGGCAGCGCTCGCTGCCCGTTCGCTGTTGATGCTGGGTATTTCGGATGTCTACTTTGGGACCAAGGGAATTTTTGAGAACGATGCTCAGAGATCACACTGGCAAGAACATTTCGTTTCGCTCCAGTCGCAATTGGATCGCGGGGGCCAAAACGCGACTGCGATTCGCGATTCGATAGCCCGCATGAATGCGGCTCAAGCGGCGAGGCAGTATCGGTTGTTGTGGGGCTATTCTCCCGCACAGCTTGCTAGCGGTGGTGACTTCGAATTGATCGAAGCACTCAACGACGGCGCTCTGACGACTCGTGTGTTGGCGTTGGAGAATCTTCGCGAAATCACCGGCACGACGCTGAATTTCCGTCCCCAGGAAACGGGGCCCCGTCGGGCTGCGGCAGGCAAAAAATGGGATACCAAGCTGGCGGCGAAAGATCTTCGCTGGGAAGAGCCGCCGGCGCCCCTGTCGGTACTGGAGCGATAGCTAGCTTTTCGTTGGGGGGAGATTTATCTCCTCCGTGAGAAAGTTGGGACGACCCGAACCCGCGAACCACGGTTCGCGGGACGCAGGTTGTCGCGGCGGGTGATTTGTCGGCCCACCGGTGGGCTTCTAAGCTCGTGAGCGTCGCCTTGCCGCTTATTCCGGGTAGATAAATACCAGCGGCGCTTCGATGTCGGCACGCAAGCTTTGGTGCACGGGACAGAGCCTCGCAGCTGCTTCGATCGCCGTGCGATGGCGTTCGTCCAGCGTGATGGGGAGACGAATTTCTACCGGCAGCCGCATGATTCGCCGTGGTAGGTCGGCCGACATGTGTTTTTCAATGCGAACCTTCATTCCCGTGAGATTCAAATCGTGGCGATCGGCATAGATGCCCATGATCGTGCTAACACAAGTGCCTAACGCAGTGGCCACTAGATCGGTGGGTGAAAACGACTCGCCACGCCCTTGGTTGTCGACCGGGGCATCGGTCGACAGCTGGCAGCCGCTGGGGCCGTGAACCGCTTGGCATCTTAGCCCGCCTTGGTATTCCACTTGAATCTCGACCACTGGTAAACTCCAAAACAACACGAAAGAGACGGGGATGGGGGATAACGCTCCCGAATGTACGACGGTATGGACATCGAGCACAAGTCGGTGCCTTCCATTGGCGGAATGTTGCCGTCAAGGGTGTCCGTCTGCCGCAAATCGTCGGTTTTGTGTATTATAGTGGAGGTCCATGCCAGCACGCCGCACGGGATTGCTGGCCCTTTTTGTTCGCGTTCGCTCTCGGCGTCTTATCGAATGTCACAGATTACCGAATCTTCTACCGCTGCAACCCGCCCCGTATCGAGTCGCGGTTCTGCGCCGCTAACCCAAACAGGAGGCCGCAGCCGACTTGGGCAAGCTCTGGGAGTTCGCGTTGCCTCGACCGGCTCGTATGCGCCCAGCGAAATTGTCACGAACGACGATCTTGCCAGTCTTGGTTGCGACAGCGAATGGATCATCAAACGCACCGGTATTCGCGAGCGGCGCAAAGCGCGGCCCGATGAAGCGACCAGCGACATGGCGTACGAAGCCGCCACGCGGTGCTTGAAAGATGCCGGTGTCGACGCGTCGGAGGTCGACATGATCTTGGTCGCGACGATGACTCCCGATCATCCCACGCCTTCGGCCGCATGTCATTTGCAACGGCGGTTGGGAGCGATTGCTCCGGCGATGGATGTCAACGCGGCCTGTGCGGGATTCATGTACGCTTTGGTGACGGGATCACAATTTGTTGCTGCGGGCAATGCCAAGAAAGTGCTGGTGGTGGGGGCCGACCTGATGAGCCGCACGATCAACCCGCACGACCCGAAGACCTACCCTTTGTTCGGTGACGGAGCTGGGGCGGTGTTATTGGTTCCCGATAAGCCCGAAGGGGCGGGGCTGTTGAAATACACATTGGGCAGCGAAGGCTGCGGCGGCAAGATGTTGTGCATTCCCGCTGGCGGATCGCGAACCCCGTTGGTCCCCGATGCCTTCAACGAGGGGCGGCATTATCTGTGGATGGACGGCCGGGCGGTCTTCAAGTGGGCGGTACGCGTGGTCGCGGAAAGTTCGATCGATGTCCTGAACGAACTGGGAATGGGGCCCGATGATTTGAATTTGATCATCCTGCACCAAGCGAATCAACGGATCATCGATTCGGCCGTTTCCGATCTCGGCGTGCATCGCGAGAGCGTTTTTGTGAACGTCGATCGCTATGGCAACACCAGTGCGGCAAGCATTCCGCTGGCGTTGGATGAAGCGGTGCGTGCGGGCAAGATCGAGCGTGGGCAACATGCCCTGCTGTGTGGTTTTGGCGCCGGGCTTGCCTGGGGCACCGCGGTGCTTCGCTGGTAGACGTCGATTGGCCTCGGTGACCGATTCTTCCTAACCTTGCGTTTTGCCGGCACGCGTGATGTTTCAGCGTTTATGCCGCGGCGACCAGCATCTCGTCTTGGATCGCTTCGACAATTTCGGGCGTGATCTGCGTCGCTCGCGAGCCGGCACCGGCGAGCAGTGACAGTTCCGCCAATCGAGCCAATGTCGCCACGCGGCCTTCGCTCAATTCGTGCAAACGGACGATCGCGGCATCGTTGAACAGTTCTGGATCGCCTCCCACATCGGCGATGCTTTGGCGAATGAAGCCCGCCGAATCCGAGAGCGCCCAGTGGGGCAGGTCGATCCGCAGCGGACAGCCACCGATGCGATGGACCAATCCGCCCGCTGCTTCCGTGTTGCAGCCGAGTACGGCGGTCACGTGCCGCGAGCGATTGATCAGCGCGCTGACTGATTCGGCCACCAGATTCGTGGCATCATCCACCAGCAGGCAGGTGAAGACGTCCTGCCGACTGGCCGCGTCGATCGTGTCGCAGATCCGACGCCAGGCGTCGGAGGTGTGCAGGGTGGGGTCGGCGCACAAGGCTCCGGAGAGTTGGTGAAGCCATTCAGCTTGCGTGTCACAGCGCCCCGAAATCAGCACAGGTTCCACGATCGCCCCGCTCCACAGCACGTTGCGGCTGACATGACGCAACAGCGAACTGCGACCCGATCCTGTCCCGCCGATCAACAGTCCGACCGAGCGGGCGTTGCCGACCAGGAAGCGAAGTCGCGCAATCGCCTCGCGTTGACTGGTGCCTTCGTAGAAATCCTCGCGTCCATTGACTTGGCCAAATGGCAGTCGCTGTAGACGCCAATATTCGTGATAAGACATATCTCAGGACCCAAACGACGTGACTCTTTTAAGCGCGACGATGCGGCGCAAAACGGCACAACGGAGATGCGCAGATGATTCCGAATATCTGCGTAAATCGGGTTTACTGGGTAACGCTCTTCAGGAAATATAAACGCTAGCGTTCAACACTTGCGTAATCGATGCCACGCAAGTCGGTTTGTCGGTGGAGAAGGCTGCGAATTTTACAGCGGGAAATCGTCTTCCGCTGCTTTGTCGGCATACAACGGCAGGTGACGGTAATAGACTTCTAAGGTCATCGTGCACAGCGAAGTGATCGCCAAACGTCCACCCCGGCCGCCGGTGTGGCCGCTATTGAAGTGCCAGCTGCCCGCCGCGTGACCTGTCGATTCCTGAGTATCGACGATCCATTTACTCATGTCCTTGTTGTACGCTTCCCACTGGGGGCCGCCGAATTGGCGAAGGACTTGAGCGGAATAGTAGTTGTGATAGGCATCGTTCTTGTTGAGTCCGATTTTCGCTAGATAATCGACTCCTTTTTTCAACGACGGGTTCTCTTTGTCCCAGCCCAGATACATCCGGCAAAGCAGTCCTACCGCAGTCGTCGAAGGCTTCTTCGCCGGCGATGTGTAGCCATAGTAAACGCCATCGTCGGCGGAGACACGATCCAAGAACAGCGAAGCACCGCGGACCGTGTTGGGTGGGATGACCAAATGCCCCATATGGCCACTCTTCAGCGCCATCACCATCCATCCCACGACCGAAGTGTCCCCTTCTTGTCCGGGGGCGTAACGCCATCCACCGCCGGTTTTGTGCTGCGACATGGCGATAAAGTTAAGAGCCGCTTGCGCGGGTTTGGCCAACGCCGGATCTTTGGTCATCGCATAGGCTTCACAAAGCACGATCGCACACAACCCGTGCGAATACATGTTGCCCGCGCCATCACGACAATCGCCTGTGATCAGGCCCCCTTGGTTTTTGACCTTCATGTTCCCCGCGAGGAACATCAGACCGCGTTGGACGACACTTTTGTATTTGCCTTGGCGGTGGGTTTGCCCGGCCCCCAGGAACGGCAGGATCGCCAAGGCGGTAGCGCCATTGAAGCTGTCTTTGGCTTTTTCATCGCCGGGATTTCCGCATTTGTTACCGCAAGCGATGTTGTGGTGCAGGTTCCACGCCCCATTGGGCAATTGATGCCGTTGGAACCATTCGAGCGCCTTGGTGACAGCCGCTTCGGTCGCTTCGCTGCCGCCGTATTTCTTCAGCAGTTCCTTTTTCATGTCGGTGCTGCGGGCAGAAAATTCGGTGGTCGCGTTCATCGCCTGGGTCAGCGATTGGGTCAACGATTCCATCGGCGCGATCGCGTCGATCATGTCGGGCATTTCGGTTCCGACCATCAGCACGGCATCCGGCGATTCGACTTCGATCGCCTCGACAGCTTGGACCGTCGTCGGCGGCGTGACGACAGGTTCTTCGAGCATTTCTTGCTCGAGCGAATCGGGCTCGATTTGCTCCAGCGAAAACTCTTCCATCTCTTGCCCCTCTTCGTTGGTCGGGGTGACGGTGAGCACATTCTTTGCGATTTGCACCGGATCCAAGGTGACCAAGGCAAGCATCAGCAAGACCAGTCCGTGGACGAGACTACTGACCATCCAAGGGGGAGCGGAGCTGAAGAATCCTCCCCGGCGATATTCGACTTCTTCTGGATCGTCCATTACCGCAGCGGCTGGCATCAGGGGCGCCGCGGCTTTAGGTTCCGGCTTCGCCGCAGCGGTCTGCTTTTGCACCGCTTGCAACGCTTTACCTTGGGCACGCACCAAGGCGCTGCCCGGCAGGCCCATCAGCGCCCCGAGCGATCCGGCCCATGGCGCATTGGGGTCTTTCACATCGTAAGGTTTGCCATCATCGACGAGTGCCTCGGACGGGAGGTCGTGTTTTGCGGCAATCGCTTGAAACATCGGATCGACCCAGCCGGCATCGGCAACGTCGGGACGCAAACGCTTGTGGAAACGCCGAAACATGTCGCGGAGCAACAAGATCCCGAAGCATTGCACTTGGTCGGGTTCCAATTCGGCGATATCGTCGTCATTCATCGTTTGCTCGATCAAAGCGGGCAAACTGTCGGCGATCATCGATTCGTAATAGTGGACGATCGGTTCAGGGTTGAATTCCTGCCAGTCCTGGTCTTGAATCGTCCCCTTGAGCGACTCTGACAATTGCATCATCGGTTCGGTAAAATGCTGTTGCCCGAGCGCTTTGCGGTCCATGGATCGAACTCGTGGATGGGAGATGAGGGTGTTGTCGCAGCCCACGATTAGCGTGTAAGGAGGTAATCGCGGCTCCTAATAGTATATCCAGCTAAACGCGATGAGTTGGCAAACGTACTTAATAAAAAGTTGTTTACTTGGCCGATTCTACCGATTCCGACGCTACTTTTGCGAACAAACGCAGTCGATAGGCGATGCGCGGCAGCACGCTGTCGGTCAGTCGTACCGCCTGCCCCCCACCGGGAAATCCGACCCATCCTTCGTCGAGATGGATCGCGATCGTCGTCGCTGCGGCTTCGTCGTCGGTTTGACCAAATCTCACAAACGCCCACGGCCATTTCGCCGCATCGGCGACCGGGATTTTCATCTCCCCCTGGCTTTGCCAATCGAAATTATTGTCTGCTAAAAATACGCGTCGAAAGTAGCCTAAATCGCGCAGCTCGGTCAGGTCGATCCAGCCTTCGTTGTAGAAATCGAGTTCCGGCACTGCCAGCGAACCCTCCGGACGCAGTAATTCCACTGGTCGGCCCACGCGGATCGCTGCACTCGCCTCGGGCCCCCAGAACGGAGCGGTCTTTGCCGTGGGCATGTTCCGGGTGCGAACGATCGCTAGCGACATGACGCTCGCAAAGACGAGGCCCAAGATTGCCACGGCGCAGCCTCGTGGGGATACCAGTCGCGGCCGCGCAGGCCACTGGGCGGGAACGTTCTCGCTGTCGGTCGATGCTTCTTTAGATGGATCCATGCTGCTATCCTAACGCACTTGCTTGATTCGCCTAACCTGTAGCAACGATCGAATTTCATGGTTTTGCCAAACGTTCCTGACCGCTTGGAAGTCCCGCTGCCCGACGCTCCGTACCCGATTCTGATCGGCAGCGATTGGTTGGCCGACCTCGTTTCGTCGATCGCCGATCGGATGCCCGATCTGTCGCATGCGATCATTATTCACGATGCGGCTGTCGCCCAGCCATGGGCCGCGACAATTCAGCAAGCGTTGCAGGCCAGCTATCGGACCGACATGATTTCGGTCCCGTCGGGCGAACCGAGCAAGTGTGTCGAACAGCTGCAGCGGTTGTGGATTGGGCTGCTGGAAGCCAAGACCGATCGCAAAAGCGCGATCATCGCCGTCGGCGGAGGCGTTGTGGGGGATCTCGCCGGGATGGTGGCGGCGACCTTCATGCGTGGGATCCGGTTTGTCCAAGTCCCGACAACATTGTTGGCTCAGGTCGATAGTAGCGTCGGCGGCAAGACGGGGATCAATCTGCCCGGCGCCAAAAATATGGTCGGCTCGTTTTGGCAGCCCCAGTTGGTTGCGATCGATATCGCGACGCTGGGGACTTTGGCTCCGCGGGAGTTCATCAGCGGACTGGCTGAAGTGGCAAAGTACGGCGTGATCTGCGATGCCGAATTTTTTGCTTGGTTGCAACAGAATCACGAAGCGATCCACGCCCGCGATGCCGCGGCGCTGAAGCATGCGATCCGAACCAGTTGTCAAGCGAAGGCCGACGTCGTTTTGGCCGACGAACGCGAAACGACAGGCTGCCGCGCGACGTTGAACTATGGGCATACGTTTGGTCACGCGATCGAAGCGCTCGCCGGATACGGACACTTCCTGCACGGCGAAGCGATCGCGATCGGGATGCAGATGGCTGCCGATCTTGCACGCCGCATGAGACGTGTCGACGATGCGTTTTGTGAACAGCAGACCGAACTGTTCACCTCGCTGCAGTTGCCGATCACTTGGTCCGAAGCCGATCCCGATGCGATGTTGGGAGCGATGTTCAGCGATAAGAAGACCGAACACGGCAAGCTGCGTTTTATCTTGCCAACAAAAATTGGACATGTCGAATTGGTCGACGATGTTCCCGAAGACTTGGTCCGCCAAGCGATCACCGCCTGCAGCAAATAGAGTGAACCGAAGATGAGCGATTTGGATCGAGAGCAGATCATGGAAGTCGCACGCCAGGCCGCGGTTGCCGCCGGCGACGTGCTGCGCCGCTATTACGAAACCGGCGTGCAGATCCGCAGTAAAGCCGACGCAACCGGAGGCCAACACAACCTCGTCTCCGACGCCGATCTCGAATCGGAACAGACGATTGCGAGCGTGATACGAGCGGCGTATCCCGATCACGAGCTGTTGGGAGAAGAGGAGCTTTCGGGAGCGATCGAAGCGGAGCATCTGTGGGTGATCGATCCCTTGGACGGGACAAACAACTTCGCCCACAGCATTCCCCATTTTGCGATCTCGATCGCCTACTGTTATCGCGGCCAGCCGCAGGTCGGCATCGTCTACAACCCGATTCGCGAGGATTGGTTCACGGCGATCGCGGGGGCTGGGGCGTGGAGCAACGATCGCCGGTTGAGCGTTTCGAGCGAAGAGTCGCTGGGGCAAGCGATGCTGGCGTGCGGGTTCCATTACGATCGCGGCAAGTTGATGCAGGCGACCCTCGATGCGATCGGCGAACTGTTCTCGCAACATCAGATTCACGGAATCCGCCGGATGGGCGCCGCGGCGCTCGACCTGTGTGGCGTCGCAGCGGGGCAGTTCGGCGGCTTTTTTGAATACTTCCTCTCGCCGTGGGACTTCGCCGCCGGGAAGCTGATCGTCGAAGAGGCGGGGGGAACGATAACAACATCGCGAGGCGAACCGCTGGGGCTGCAGGCCGGCGGCGTGATCGTGACCAATGGCAAACTGCACCCGAAGCTCTCCGAGATCGTCCAACGTCACCAACCCGCTGGATTTTAACGACTGCGGTGCCAATGGCTCGATTGTTCCAATGATTCGGAGCTAGTGTGTGGCACACGAACTACGTCGTGCCCGGGTGCCACTGGCTCTGCCAGTGCACTGCTGATCGAAGGTTTGAGTGTGACTTGATTGGGACGTTATCCAATACCGTCCTCCCTTCGTCTCCGATTGCAACGTCGTGCTCTGGGATGCTGTAGTCCAGGCCTTCGGCATTGTTGAGATTACTTGGTGCTGCATTCACTGGGGCTTTGGCAAATCAGCACTGGCAGAGCCAGTGCCACCCGGCATTTTAGAATCGAGCAGAGTCGTTGTTCGTGTGCCACTGGCTCTGCCAGTGTCTTCTTGATCGAAGGTTTGAGTTCCGTAGGATCGGGACGTTGTCCAGTTGAGAATCCCTTCGCCCTCGGATGCAACGTCGTGCTTTAGGGTGTTGCGACGTAGGTCGTCGGCATTGGATACTTGGCTTGGTCATGCATTTGCTAGGGGGGGGCAGCACTGGCAGGGCCAGTGGCACCCTGGCGATTTGGCATCCTGCGGTCCAAGCCAGGTTCACGAGCCTAGCGGAGCGATTCCGACGATCAAGAATTATGGTCGGAGCAGGCGTCGAAGAGTGGTCGCCACTGGGAGCCACGTTTCTTCATCACGTTCTTCAGGTATTCCGACCAGACCAAGTGATCTTTGTCGTCGTCTTTGACGACCGAGCCCTGCAGGCCCGCTGCGATATCTTCGGCGGTGACGCTGCCGTTTCCGAAGCTGCCCGCGAGGGCCATGCTGTTGCACAGCAAGGAGATCGCTTCGGCGGTGGAGAGGACGCCGGAGGGGCTTTTGAGTTTGTTCTTGCCGTCGAGCGTTTCGCCCGATCGCAGTTCGCGGAAGATGGTGCAGACCTTTTCGACGGCATCGGGCGTCGGTAGTTCCGCTTGCAAGTCGAGGTTCGATGCCAGTTGGGCAACGCGGCCGGTGACGATGTCGATCTCCGTTTCCAGATCCGATGGACTGGGCAGGACGACGAGATTGAAGCGGCGTTTCAGAGCTGCCGACATGTCGTTGACGCCGCGGTCGCGGGTGTTGGCCGTCGCGATCACCGAGAACCCTTTTTCGGCAGCGACTTCGGTCGCCAGTTCGGGAACGCTGATCCGCTTTTCCGACAGCAGCGAGATCATCGCGTCTTGGACTTCCGACGCGCATCGCGTGATCTCTTCGAAACGGGCAAGTTGCCCCGACTCCATCGCGCGAAAGACGGGACTCTTGATCAATGCTTCGGGGCTGGGACCGTGAGCGATCAGCATCGCGTAGTTCCAGGTGTAGCGGATCTGTTCTTCCGTTGTCCCCGCGGTCCCTTGGACAACTTTCGTTGAATCGCCGTTGATCGCCGCGGCCAGATGTTCGCTGAGCCAGCTTTTCGCGGTTCCCGGTTCGCCGATCAACAGCAGCGCCCGATCGGTGACCAGCGTCGAGATCGCGATCTCGACAAGGCGTCGGTTGCCGACGTATTTGGGAGTGATCGGCGTGTTGCCCGCTTTGCCGCCGCAGATGTAGGTGAGCACGCTGCGGGCGGACATTCGCCAGCCGTTGGGGCATGGATGCTGATCGTTTTTGATCAGCGCATCGATCTCTTCGGCAAACAAATCTTCGGCCGGACGCCGCAGCATCCGGTCGTCGTTGTTCGTTTTCTTCTTCGGTTGGGCTGCTTTTTTTGCCATCACGAAACTCCAAGTTCTTCGACCTGACAAATCGTTGCCGCCACGGTGCCGCGAGGGCTTCGCGCGACATGCGACTTCCAAGCCGAAATGATTCGCTGATCATTCCGGCTCAGCCCATTGTATCGGCGGCATCACATGCCGCAGTGCCTCGATCGATCTACTTGGCGTAGATCTCGTGCGACGGATTGCCTCCCGCCTTCAGATACGCCAACAGGTCGCGGATCTCTTCAGCGGTCATCGTGTTCAACAATCCAGCGGGCATCATCGACGTCGTCGCTTCACCCATCGTATCGATGTCGTCGCGGATGATCGTCGTCTGATCGGCGGGGTTCATCATGTTGGTCAGGACCATCATGCGGTCGCCCGACAGGTTAATGACTTTGCCGACGATGACTTTGCCGTCCAGCGTCAGGAACTGCGTTGCACCGTATTGGTCGCTGATGACTTTGTCCGGTTCGATGATCGAAACCAACAGATCCTTGTTGCTGAAGCGTCCGCCGGCACCCGTCAGATCGGGACCCAAGATCCCTCCCTGGCCGCTCATTCGATGGCACTTGTAGCACTGACCGACGGCGAACATCTTCTTGCCGCGTTCAAAGTCATACGCTTGCTTCGTGGCTTCGCTGTCGGCGGTCAGGTCCTCGACCTTCCATTCCTTGACGACGTCGCGCGGTTCCAGGTCGGCCAACGGATCGCGAGCCTCTGGAGTCTTCAGCAGGTCGCCCAATTCGGCTTTCTTTTCATCCGAGAGCTTGGCGATTGCCGCATCACGGATGTTCGTCAGGAAGCCGCCGAACGACATGCCGCCGCGGGCGGCAGCAGCGTCCTGGAACCAGCCGAAGTAGGCTTTTTGCGAATCGGCGTCCCAGGTCGCTTCGTGTCCGCGTAGCGCGAACGCGTATCGCATTTGATCTTCTTGCGTCGGCGCGTTGATCATCAGATCGACGACGCGAGCGGCGATCTTGTCGGCGTCCAGTGCGATCAGAACCTGAGCCAGTTCGCGGTTGACGTCGACGTTTTTGCCGGGCAGATGAGGATCCAGCTGGGCCAGAATCGTTGCACGTTGTGCGTCGTTTGGCTTACCCAAGCGAATGAAGGTCAGTCCGTAGGCTCGCAGCAAATCGATCCGCTGCGAATCGCTCAGAGCGTCCCACTTGATCGACGTCAGGGCTTCGATCGCCGCGGAGGCATCGGAAGCTTCGCCGCAACGGGCTAGAGCGATCACGCCGTGGATCAACGCTTGAGGATCGGTCAACGCCAGGACTTTGCTGCGCCATTGGTCGACAGGTTGGTGTTCCAAGGCGATGCGAGCGGCAAAGCGGATGTTGCGATCGGCTTTACCGAGTTCCGCAATCGCCGCAGCGACTGCCTCGGGATTAGCCGAACCGTGGAACGATTCCAGCTTGTGCCGCAGTTGACGCAGCGCCTGCGACTTTTGATCGGCTGATGCCTCGACAGGAGCCGTCGATTCGGGGCCGGTGTAGCGGATGCGGTAGAGTGCCGACTGAGTTCGTCGGCCACCGATCGTGAAGTACAGTAGGCCATCTTGAGGTCGGACGACCAGATCGGTCACTGGCAACGGCGCCGCGGTTGCGAAGGTTTCAAATGATCCGTTGTAGCTGGAACCCGATTCGTCCATGTGGACCGCAAAGATATTTCCGAAGCTCCAGTCACAGATGAACAATGCCTTCTGGTACTTCGCTGGGAACTTGGCACCGGTACCAAACGCGATTCCGGTCGGCGAACCGGGGCCGATGTCGACGACAGCGCCGAGGCTGTCGGGGTAATAAGCTGGCCACTTGCCAGCGCCATTGCGCCAACCGAACTCGGCGCCACTGACCACATGGTTCACGCGGGTCGGACGGTACCAAGGGGTACCGACGTCCCATTCCATGTCGGCATCGTAGGTGAACAGTTCGCCGGCGGGGTTAAAGGCGATGTCGTATTCATTGCGGAAACCGGTGGCGATGATTTCAAAGTCGCTGCCGTCGGGATTGATCCGTGCGACCCAACCGCCGGGAGCCAAGCGTCCCGCATTGTGGCCGCGGGCGTCGGGCATGCTTCCCAACAGATGATCCTCCGACCAATGGCGAGGGACGCGGCTGTGGGGAACTTCGGCTGGCAGATCGGTCGTGTTGCCGCCGGCAACATAAATTTGTTTGCCATCGGGAGAAAGGACCAGTGCGTGCGGACCGTGTTCGCCACGACCGTGCAATTCGATCAGGTGTTCGACCTTATCGTACTGATCGTCGCCGGTGGTATCGGTCAAGCGATAGATGCCGCTTTTGACTTCCTTCTGCTTCGCGTTGCCAGGCTGTCCGTTGACGTTGATGTACAGGCTGCCAAAGGCGGAGAGCATGCCGTGGGCCATGCCGAATTCCCCTTCCAGACGCGCCACATCGACAGCGCCATCATCCTTCACGGTGATGCGATAGAGACTGCCGTATTGATCGCTGGCCAGCAGGCGTCCTTTCGGGTCGGTCGTCAGGCAGACCCAAGAGCCTTCGCTGTCGGAGGGGACTTGGTACAGCAGTTCGACTTCAAAGCCTTCAGGGACGTTGAACGATTCGGCTGGAGTCACACCGACTCCCCCCTTTTTCGCTGCCGACGCCTTTTCCTCGGCAGCGGGAAGGCTCGTCGTAAGTGCGATACATAGCCCGAGCAGAAGCGGGCCGATTGGGAGTTTTGCTTTCGTTAATGACATTTTCTTGTTCATCGTGGGACGTTAAGGGAAGGTGGGGCGGCAACGCGACAGGGAGTGTGTCGCTTTAGCCGCCGATGCGGCCTGGGGCCGTAGGGCGATTTTACCCAGATTTTGGTTGATCGCCAGCCGAAGCGTTTGTGGAGGCGAAAGAATCGATTGATTCCCCTATAATCTCGACCGGTTCATTCACAGGCGATCTGCCACACCATTGGTGTGACAACGGTAGTTGTCCCGTGCGGGCTCGTCGTGTAACAGCCCTGTCTTTTCCACATTGTTTTGCCCAGGATTTACGAATGCCTTCGCCAAATAGCTCGGAACCTATCCAACGATCTCTCGGTTGGGATCGTGCGATTGCCACAGATACGGCCGAACGCGCCAAGCTTCACAGCTACATCGCGCTGCAGTTGGCCGCTGCCGGATTGCAGCCCCCCGAAGACGATTCGACCGACCACGCCTTGGCTCAATATTCCGTTGGCTTCTTGCAAAACTTGCGCGAGAAAAATCGTTTATTGGCCGATTACCGAGCCCCTGTCGATCGTCGGATCGAAACCTTTTTGGCAAATCATTTCGCCGACTTGAAGCTTGAGCGTCCGCTGCGATTGCCATCGAGTTCGTTGGTTCTTGACCGCCATGGCGTGGCGCGGGAGCTGAGCTTGCCCGCCCGCGGCGATCGTTTCCAGAACGCCTTCGTCGAAAGTTATCGCGTTCACAACGGCGTCTTGCATAATCCGCGCTTCGATCGCCGCACCACCGCGGGGACCTTCCACATCGTCGAAGGGGGCCCCGCGATCGCTGGCAGCAAGCGGACCGTACCCAAAGCGGTCTTTGCAAAGTTGTTTCAGGCGGCGATGTCTCCACCGGACGACTTGATGAGTCTGCCTTACACGGCCGACAGCGATTCTCCGGCGCGTTGTTTTGTCAGTCTATTGTTGCGTCCGTTAGTATGCCCTGCGGTTCCCGGTTGCTGCACCGAGAAGCGGATGGAGGTGCGGTTCTACGCTCCGGGCGCTTTGGTCAGTAACCTCGATTTTGTAGAGTCGATCTTCGGTAACGCCGGCGACGCATTGGTTCCCGAAAACGATGCTGGCTTAGATGTCGAACACTGGACCGGCCACACGGGCTGCGTGATCTTGGCACCCCATCTGGAACGGTTGACGAAAAAGGAATTGGGGCTGCCGCATATCAGCGAAGCGACGCCGCTGCAGATCGCTGATCGGATGTGTTGGGAAGACGAGAGCGAATGCTACAACGACGGGTCGCCTTTCAAAGCGGTCTGCCGGACCGACGAAGGGGTCGTCGTGACGCTGATCGCCGACAACTACTACGGCTACTGCAAGAAAGAAGTCAAGTCGCAGATCAGTTATTCCGCGAACCTGTTAGGCGGAGTCGAAGAGGAACACGCGGGCGGGGCGATGGCGTTTGCCAGTTATTCGTTGGGAGACGAATTCCAGGTCGATAGTCGTCGTTACAACAATCGCACTTTCGAAGATCTCGCTCGCGACTACAGTGAATTCATCGATGTCCAGCCCGAGGGCTATGGTGTCGATCGGTTGTATCCGGAGGTGATTTATATCCCGGAGAATGCCAAGGTGACGCTGTTGGAACAGTGCGTCAAATGGCAGCACGAGGGAGAAGAGCGACGGATTCCGCTGTTGCCTGAAAACATTTACATCGCGCCCAGCGGTTACAAAATTCGACTGGATAAGCACCCAGCGGCCCCGTCGTGGCGACTTGTTGGTACGGCGGGCGAAGGCTTAGTGTGTCACAAGCCCTGCACGGTCAGCGGTGGCGGCAAGAGCGAGATCAGCAAGAGTCTGCGCGATTACATGCTGTACGGGCCGATTTTTGTAATGGATTTGGAGCGGGATTTTGCGACGTTGGACGAATTGTTCCAACGCGACTACAGCGGCCGTTGGCATCCCGATTACAAACAGAAACCCAGTTACACCAACCTGCCCACGCGAAAGGTACTCGATCCGGATCGTTCGCTCGGCAGCATGATCAAACTGCTCACGCCTTCCCCCGATTACAACGACGACTACAACGCTTGGTTGGCATCGATTCCGAATCACATCTACGCGATGGCGTTTATCATCAAACGCTTCTCGAAGCCGGAATGGGAAGGGAATTGGCGGGAGCACTTCAGCGTCGATATCGTCAATGGCGAACTGGGCCATCAATTGAAGCATGGCCGTCGTAATTTGGTCGGTACGTATCTGAAAGTGGGACTCGACGGCGACCAGTGGCGGACCTTCAAGCTGCGTCAGGACTTCATCGCCGCGGCGAAGGTTCAGATGGAAGATGACATCACCGCAAGCGTTGTGATTCCGGGACGCTATGTTGGCGATGTTGGCCCTGCCGTTGCTCCGGCAGACAGCTACAAATTTGTCGAGAACTGCGAATTCCGCTTGTTCCAACGACCCGACGATGCGGTCCATCGCGGGCTCGATCATCAGACCGAATTGGATATGTCGCGTCCAGGGAACTTCTTGTGTAATTATGAGCCCAAGGACCACCATGCGATACTCGAGATGCTTTCGAGTACGATCGAGTTGAGCGAATTCACCGATCCGATGCGGGAAATGTTGATCGATGCGGGGGAACACGATGCCAGTTATGTCGTCAGTTCAGCGCATCCGCGAATGATCGATGGTAAACCGTCAAAGAATCCTCGCTACTTGCAAGATCGGTTGGATCTGACAACCCCGTTGGATACTTATGTTGCCCACCGTGGGATGCGGTTACATCGGGCGCTTCCGATGGATCAACCGGTCCACATGCCGGTCGCCGCGGTGCTCAGCGGACGCCGCAACAATCCGCCTGATCCGGAACAAGGGATCAAGCAATTGGCGGTCTATTCGCCGTTGCACTACCAGGAATTGCCCGAACTGTTCATGGACTACATCTGCAGTTTGACGGGCAAGAGTCCCAGCACGACCGGTGCGGGAAGCGAAGGCGCGTTGACCAAGGGGCCGTTCAATAATCTGCCCCCGACGGTCGATCTGAACGATGTCTTGGTCTCGATGATTCTGACCGGCCTGAGCGGCTTCAGCACGCCAGCGGGGCACATCGGGCCGCGGTTCGAAGTCGGCCACGACATTAGTCTGTTGATCCCCGAGATCTGGTGCCGACTGGGGCCCAAGGAACGCGACCCTCGGCAGATGATCGAGCAATCGCTGTTGGAACCGATCGCTGATTACGTGGATAGCAAAGGGGAATTTGTTCCGGCCAGCCGGCTCGGGTATCGGATCACGCAGCGATTCGTTGTCAAATATTTTGGACGCGTCTTTGACAATCCTGGGAAGGTCTTTTCCAAAGAGATTCTACGACCGGAACTGCAGGATCCCGATGCGTTTGCCGAAGGGGTCCGGCACATCGCCGATGCCCAGCAAAAAGTGGCACAGCGGTACTTCGACGATGGTACTTGGCAGCTGGCGAGCCCACCGATTCAAGCGATCCTGTCGATCATGGCAACCGGGGCTTGGCATGGCCACGATGCCAACAGCCCCGTGGTGCGGGAGATGTTTACCAAAGACTATCTGTTAGCGAGCGATTGGTATCAGGCGCGTTTGCAGGCCAAACAGAAGCGTGACATCGCGCTTTGGCAGCGGCATTTGGACTACATCGATTCGCAGCGCGAGACGCTTGCTTTGGTGCAATCGGAGATCGATCTGGACGCCCGTTATGCGCACGCGCAGCAACAGCTTCAGATCGTATCGAGTCCGCAGTATTTAGCGGATTTGGTCGGAACCTTAGGGGCCGATCCGATGTCGCCCGTCGATGCGCGACCAAGTCGCCCCGCAGCGGAATTGGCGTGATCGTTAACCCGTTAACGGTGGGGAGCTGCTGCTGCGATGCAGCGGCTCCCACCACGCGGTTTCTATTTGTGGTAGGGTTCGCCGCTCGCTACCGCCGTTGCGCGGTGGGTTGGTAGAACGTCGATTGCGACTATTGCAGTCGCAACATCTGTGTCGACGTATTGGATTGTTGGCGTTGTCGCTTGCGTTGGCGACTGAAGTACGGTCCGTTGTTCTCAGCGTTGCAGAACAGGCAGCGGTTCTGCGATTTCATGTGATAACGGTTTAAGAAGGGGTATGCCACACCAAGTGACGCGACCGACAAAGCGATCACCGTGCCTCGCGAGATGTTTTCATAGAACTCATGGGGCACCACCTCTCGACAGCGGCGGCACCAGCGAGGGACTTCTTTGACTTGAGGCATGCGAATTCCACACGAATAAGGACGCGATGGTCGTACGAACCCCAGGATTTCCAGCGCCCCAACCCACTGGCAGATTTTAGGCTTTTTGAAGCGCAATACAATTCGCACCCAATGGGGTGATGAAGGTTCCGGAAGGGCGTGTACGAACGTGCGTCGTGTATGAATTGCGATTGCTATTGATCTGTTCAGGAAGGGACAGGGCGGTTGTGGATTGGATGGAGTTTCTAAGTCTCGTTGCGTGCCGCGGTGCGATGGGTCTCCAGCAGCTGACGGAGCCAAGCCTCCAGACGCTGATAGATCGTCAACGTTTGGTGACCGATACGAACTTTGACGGTTTGTCCAACGGGCAGTCGATCGATCTGTGTGGGATCGATATCGACGACCGCTTCGAATCGTGGTGCCAATAGCCGGTATCCGCGCTTGGTCTGGGTGTCTTGGTCGGTCCGAACCGGCAAGGGGCCGTTATGGATGCTGGCCAGTGCGGCGTGAGGAAGCTCGCTAGATGCCAGTGGATGGATGTGAACTAACCGGCCGCTGGCTCGATCGCGCGCCGCAGTCCGGATTTCCACCGGTTGCCCCACCTGCATCGCAACCTGACGGATATCTTGTTGGGCAATCGACGCGAGTACACGGCGGTCACGGGGTTCCGCGATTGTCAGCAGTTCGGTTCCCTCGGCGACGTATTGCTGCAGCCGATCGGCAAGATCGCGCGCGACGATGGTCCCCCCGCGATGTGCGCGAAGGGTCAGGCCATCGATCTGCGTTTGCAACTGGCGGCTGCGTTCGTCGAGTGCTTGTCGGGTCTGCTGTTCCATCTGTGCCGCAGCGACATCTTGTTTCTCGGTGGCGCTCCGCTTGCGGATATCCGACTGTCCGATTTCCGCCTGCAATTCCACTTGCTGTTGGTGTAGGTCTTCGTTCTGCAGCCGGATCAAGACGTCGCCGGCTTGGACCGATTGGCCGTCGACCACCTCGATCGCAATGATGAAGCCATCGGTCGCACTGCGGACCAGCACATCCTCTCCTTGATCGACCACCGCCGGCGCGACGATGGCTGTATTGATCGGCAGATAGAAGATCCCAGCCCCAGCTAGCACCGCCAAAGAGCCGCCAACCAGCACGCCGCGAACGCACGCGGCGGGATCTTGCTGGCGTCGTCGATTCAGCGTTTGAAGCATCCGCGCGGTGGGGCGTATCACCCAGGCAAAAATAGCGAAGCCAACCAGAACGATCCCCGCACCGCGGAACATAAATGCCGCCGCCGTTGCGAGGGTGATGCAAATCAATATCCGCCAAACCATCGCTGCCAGGCCATATCCAATCACTACCGATCGCCGCCATCCAAAGTGCCGATCGCGGCCGACTCCGCGTGCAAAAAACAACCGGCTGGCCAAATCGCGAACCGCCATCGATCCTTCAGCGGCTAGGTTCGGCAATTCCAACAGGTCGGTCAGGATGTAGTAGCCATCGAATCGCATCAGCGGATTGGCGTTAAAGAGGACGGTCGAAAGGCTGGCTGCCACGATGATGTTGAACAGATGAAAACTGGCGACGGGCGAATCGATCCAGCTCCATGCAATCGCCGCGGTTGCCGCGAGCGTCCATTCCAAGTACATCCCCGCTGCGGCGATCGAGATCCGTTGCCATCGCGAGCGCAAACGCCAGCTGGTCGTTACGTCCACGTACGCCAAGGGTGCCAGCAGCACCAGGACAATCCCGACCTGCGTTGTTTCGCATCCGTAGCGTCGGGCCGCGGCGGCGTGTCCCAGTTCGTGAATGAACTTCAACAGGATCCAAGTCGTGAAGGTGGCAATCCAAGTGCTGGGACTGAAGATGGCCGCTGACGATGCGATAAATCGATCCCATTGCATCGCGATACTTGCCACCGCAATCCATGAGATCAGACAAGCGGCCAGCACGGCGGGCGGCGAAAACGCCGGTTTCAAACATGCCGATGCCGTGGTGATCCAATGCTCGGCGTGCGGCAATGGCAGCTTGATCCAGAACGGATTGAACCGTCGCAGCAGCCCTTTGTCGGATTCCTGGTCCGCTGGGCCTGAAGCCGTGGACGAAGCACGCGGAGCGCCGTCGATCCGTGCCAGCCGCTGTTGCAGCAGCCAGTGCGTGATCGAGTCGGCCTGCCGTTGGGTCAGCGCCTCGCGGCCTAGTGTCTGAGCGGCGCGGCCGCAAGCTTGCGCGACGGTGGTGTTGCCGTCGAGCAGCGAGATGAAGACATATTCTTCATATCCTACCGAAAAGAATTTGTGCCGCGCGGGGACCTCGATCCGGTACCGGGTGGCGCCGCCAACGCGGTCGGGCCAGAAAACCAATTCGGAGGCTATCCGCGGTTTCCATTGGCTGACGTCGTCCGTCAAGCGATCGATCATCGTCGACATGCTGCTACCACCCTAACCACATCATCAACGAGGACCATGGTTTGTGGAACAGCACCCAAGCCAGAGGCCGACGATCGGATTGAATCTTCGCCCGTCCATGCATGCCGGGACGATAGATCGCGTGTGCATCCTCGATTCGAATCTTGGCGACGAACACGTTTTCGTTTTCGATCACTTCGGCTTTGGGATGGATATGTTCCACCCGCCCTTCGATCCGCTGCGTCGGAAAGGCGTGCAGTCGCAATTGCACGGGCATCTGCGGTCGCACGTAGGCAAAGTCGGATTCGGGGATCATCAATTCGACAATCATGGCACCAACCGGTGCGATCTCGAACAACGTTTGCCCGGTCTCCAGCGGCGCGCCCTCGACTTGCTTGATGTCCCCCGCAATCACCACCCCTTTGAACGGACTGCGGATATCGAGATGTTCGATACGGCTTTCGATCAATTGCAATCGATGGTTGACCTGCTGGGAATCCAGTTGCGCAATTTGCGATGCGGCGTAGTCCTGCTTGGCTAGCGAGACCTGCCGCTCTTTGTTGGATCGATTCAGTTCCGCCTTCAGCCCGGCAAGTTCCCAGTTCAATTCGCGGGCGCTGATCCGCGCCAGTAGCGTGTTTTCGTCGACGAGATCGCCCGGGTCGACAAACGACTTCTCCAACGAGCCGTCGAACGGGGCCGCGACCAATCGCCGTGAGACCGGCTGCAACGCACAATCGCAGCGAACGTTGTAGTGAACGGGAAACAACATCCCGAAGATCAGTAGCATCGATCCGGCGATCGCGACAGAGCTGCGGCTGTTCGCAAACGTTTCGCGAACCGTGGCGATCGCGCGATCAATTCGGCCCGGTTGGTGACGCTGGATTGTCGCCAATCGCGCCCCCAGCGGTCGCGACAACGAATCGATCAGATGTGCTGCACGCAGCGATTCAACGCGTTCCGCGGGGTCGACAAACAACCACGCGCCGCAGCGGCGGCCGTCGACATCGACTAACGGGGCACCGATCAACCGTGTCGCATGCGAGGCAATTGCGAACTGTCGCAGAGCCAGGGCTGCCGCGGGTTGAGCCTGAGGCGTGGCGAGTTCAAGTTCCGTGACATGTCCTCGGACGATCAGTTCGTCGAGTGCAAATTGCAACTTGCGATATGATGTTTGCGCCGCGTCATGGACCGCGGCATCGGTATCGGCGATGACTTGGCAGACGGAACTGTTGCCTTGACACCAACCAACGACAACGCGTTGGGCTCCACAGAATTCACCGATCACGTCGCTGGCGACAGAGGCCGCCACGGGGAGTTCGTCGACCGCTTCCAATTGAATCAACAGCTCCAAAGCAGCAGCCAACGCGTGCGCTTCCCCCGCCGCCGACGGCGCAGCGGAGTTGGCCATCGGCGCGTTGCCTTGTTTCGGTTGATTCGGTCGGCTGTCGACGGGCAAAGACATGCGTGGGTGAGGTTCCTGCGGCGTTAACGACCCTTGGCTTGACGGCCAGCTTCGGCCATGAACATCTTACGACTGGGGACGCGGGCAACCGCTTCCCTTAGATTGGCATCCAGTTCCCAACGACACGTGCTGCCACTGAAAACGCGGCCGTTTGGATTGTCGATCCGAATCTTCACGCGCACCGTTCCACTTTTCGCATCCGCGGTAGGGGCAACCGATTCGATCACGCCTTGAACGGGTTGGTCATCGATCCCAACGGTCAAGCGAATTGTTTTCCCAGGCACAATTTTGTCGGCGACGGAGATGGGCAGCGAGAAAACCGATTGCATGATGTTCAATTGGACGATCGTCATCACGATGGGATCGGTGGGGGCAACAAATTCCCCGACATCCTTGTTGATGCTGGCCACCACTCCGTCGATGGGCGATTGCAGGACTCGTTTTTCCAGTTGCGCTAGGATGCGATCGTATTCAAAGCGACGAATTTCCAGGTCTTCGTTGACCGCCAGCAGACGCGCCTCGGACGCTTCGAAATCCGCCAACGCTCGATCGATTTCACGTTGTGTCGCGTTGCCGCGAGTCCGCAGTTCTTCCAGGCTGGCCAACTGGCGACGCTTCACATCGCGTTCGGCCTGTGCCGCGCGCAGGTTTCCTTTGGCATCTCTCGCAACGCGGGCCGCCGCGAGGGACGCTTGTAAGATGCGATCATCGACTTGGGCCAAGGTCTGTCCCCGCCGAACCTGATCCCCTTCTTGGACGTCGATGCTGACCAAGGTTCCGATTTCGGTAGCCGGAATCTGGATCGTCTTGTACGGTTCGATAAAGGCCTCAATTGCCGATTCCGTTTCCTGACCCGCGGATTGGTTTGCCGTGATCGCTATGAGAATCAACGCGGCGAACCGCGATGAGGCGGGTTGGGTGAAGGCTTTCATTTTTCGATACCTTGAGCATTTCGGGTACGCGGTGTGACGATCAATTTCTGGGTTGCCAGATCTCGCTGAAATAATTCGCGACGTTGGCAGGCTTGTTTGCGTTGATTGATCGATTGTTGTTTGGCGATCATCTGGGCCAAGCGCGAATCGCTCCGCGGAGTGTCGTCGCGCGGCGGGGCCAGTCGACGTTCCAGCCACCGCGCGATCCAAGGAGCTTGCCGGAAGATCGGATCGTCGGGGGCGCAGTAGAAGCGGACGCTGCCGGGATCGCCTTGACGCGCCGCCCGTCCAACCAACTGGCGATCGACGCGATCGATCGCGTGATGTTGGGAAACGATCACGTGGAGACCTCCCGCGGCGGCGGCCTCGGGATCGAGGTGTATGTCCGTCCCGCGTCCGGCCAGATTGGTCGCGATCGTAATGGCGCCGGCGCGGCCGGCGGCGGCGATCAGTTCAGCTTCGTCCGCGTCTTGTTTTCCGTTGAGTAGCGCGAACCGAAGCCCTTGCTGTTCAAACCGTTCCGCCAGTTGTTGGCTGTCGGCGATCGAATGCGTGCCGATCAACACCGGTTGCAACCGCTGTTGGCATTGCCGGGCTTCGTCGGCGATCCGCTGCCGTTTCTCCTCTGCAGTGCGGCAACGGATCGTTGGCAACGTTTGTCGGCGACTGGGCACGCGCAACGGAACGGGGACGACCGACAGCCGATAAAACTCTTGCAGTTCGTCGGCGCAGCCCGTGGCCGTGCCGGTCATACCGCAGAGCACCTCGTACATTCCGAAGAAACGTTGCCGCGTGATCCGCGCCAATGCCGTCTGTTCGCTTGTGATCCGCAGTCCCTCTTTGGCTTCGATCGCCTGATGCTGGCCATCGTTCCAGGTTCGATCGTCGAAGATCCGACCGGTGGAGGTGTCGATAATGCGAATCTTGCCTGCGGACACAATGTAATGCACATCGCGTTGAAATTGATGGGTGGCACGAATCGCAAGGTGAACGTATTCATGCCACGCGCGGCGTAGCCGTGGATCGTTGGCCAGCGTCGATTCGCGATAGATCGCGTCGATCCCTGCCGGCCGCAATTCCAGCCCGCCGCGATCTTCGGGGATCGTGAAGTGTGTCGCCGGGACGAGCGTCGCGGCGATTTGTTTGGCGGCGCGGTGGATCGCGGCGTCGGGGGCCTCGCGATCTCCGGCAGCGCTGAGGATCAGCGGACTGATTGCATCGTCGATGAGCACGTGATCGATTTCATCGAGAATCGCGCAGCGACGCTCGCGTTGCAGTAGTCGCGTCTCCCCCGCGGCACCCCGCAAGCGTTGACGCAATTGGTCTCCCAGTCGACTGCCCGCGGCCGATCGCAACGCCAATTGATCGCGAAGGTAATCAAAACCGAAAGCGTATCCGGGAGCGTAGGTGATGTCGCACTGGTAGGCGTCGGCACGTTCGCCATGTTCGGCATCGTCGCCGAGACAGCCGGCCGTCAGGCCCAGGTGCTCGATCACAGGTTGCAGGGTCTCAAAGTCTCGTTGCGCCAAGTAGCTGTTGGGGGTTGCGACATGTACGCCTCGTCCCGGTAGGGCGTGCAAAACCGCCGGCATCACTCCCGATAGCGTCTTTCCTTCGCCGGTCTGCATCTCGGCAACCGCGCCATGGGCCAGGATGATCCCGGCGATCAATTGCACGTCGTACAACGATTTCCCAAGAACTTGGTCGACCGCTTCGCAAACGATCGCACCGCCCAACGCCAGCACTTTGGGGCTGGCAACCGTCGCCCCCTGTTGAACAAAGGTGCGCAATTGGCTTGTGTGAGCCCTCAAGGTTTGTGGGTCGCATCCACGGATCGCCCGCTGGGCATCGCGAATCGCGGCGACCTGGCTGGGGAGGTTGCGGAGCGCAGCGGGCGCTTGCAGGTGGTGGCGCAGCAACGTCATCGGGGCACGCCCTCATGTTGGTCCGTGCGACCTTCATATCGGCTGGCGGTTGCTGGCAAGCGTTGCGGTGGCGGAACCGGTTCGGTCGGAGCGGCTTCCAGCAATTCGGGCGTTGGAGCGATGGCGGGGGGCCTTTCCCCGATCGGTTCCTTGTCCATTGACAACAGCGTTCCCATCGCCCGGCGCAACGAAATCCATGAGAGCGCGTAGGTCACTTGAGCGGTGGCAAAGGCCGATTCCTCGGTCCCCAATCGCTGCTGGGCGTCGAGTAGATTTTCCAACAACAAGATCGCGGAGTCCTGTTGGGTTGGCAACGTCCGCCAGCGTTCATCGAGATACTGGACTTCGGCCGCCGCGGCGTAGACCGCGCGTTGTTTGCTGGCCATCTCGCGATAGGCGGTCTGGGTTTCGCGGACCGCGATGTCGACTTCCAATAACGTCTGTTCAACCGTCGATTCAAAATCGTGAATCTCTCGGCTCAGCTCCAGACGACTGCGTTGCAGGCGTCCTTTCGCAGCGCGGTTGCCAATCGGAAACTCATACAACATGCCCACGCCATAGCTTGGCCGGCCATCGGTAAATTGACGGTTCCACGATCCCAGGGTGTCGGCGTTTTCTTCCAGGCCCGCGACATAGGTTCGCACCAACAGGTCCAATCGCGGCAGGATATCATTGCGAGCGACATCGGCTTGCACCGAAAGGGCTTTGACCCGCTGCATTGCTTCGGAAATTTCAGGTCGCGAGGCGAGTGCGATCTGCGCCGACGCGGTCGCAGAGATGTCGATACGGAAATCTAGCGGTTGGTCTTGTGGTGTCCATTCCAGTGCCATCGCAGCAACCAGTTCAGGATCGTTGATCAAACGGCGCAGCCGGGCTTGGGAATTTCGGATCTCCGTCTGCGCGCGAATCACTTCGGCTTCGCGACCGGTGACCGCGACTTGGGCTCGCAGAATCTGGCGTTGCAGTACGTCAACGCCTTCGCGGGCTTGCAGGGTTTGGTAGATTTGCCGCGCACTTTCGAGCAGCTTGCGACGTTGCAGCAACTGGCTGCGGCTGAGGTACAGTTCCCAGTACGCGTTGGTGACATCGATCAATTGGTCTTGGATTCGTGCCTGCGTGCGATCATCGGTCGCTCCAAAATCGAGCTGGGCCAGCACGATCCGGCTCTCATTGACAAACCGACCGGCGCCGTTGAGCAAGGGCTGGGTGTAATTCAATTCCAGCCGTGTCGTTCCCTGCGGGTTGGGGATCAAGAATTGCGAATTGTTGCGTTGGCTGCCACCGTTTTGAGCAACTTCCAGCTTTCCACCCAACCGATTGTTTTGGCGTAGACCCGCTGCTGCGGCCCACGTTTGGTCTTCAAAGCGACCGTCGACCGATCCGGTCGTCAAGATGCTTCCGATCGGATCGCTTTTGTCATCGAACTGCGATTCAATAAAGCTGTGCCAGTCGAACTGTGCTTGTTCGACACCGATTGTCGCGCGTCGAATTTTCGGTTCGGTCAGTAGCGATTGAATCTGCACCGAGTTGATCAGTGCGGATTGCACTAAAGCGTCGATCGAAATCGGCAGCGTCGCGGGCCCGATCCCGATAGATTGCTGGACTTGAGCGTTCCACCACATGGGTTCCAACCGCGCTGGCAACGCGTTGTGATCTGCGATCGTCAGCGTCGGCGTCGCGACTGCGGGGATCGGCGGGGTTGCAAAGTCCAACGCCATGCCTGTTGATGGATAAGTCGAGGGATAGGCGATTGGCGACGGGGCTTGCGTCTCGGTTTCTTTGATCGTCAAGTCCGCCCGCGGCTGTGGCGTTGGCTGTGGCAGACGCGTGGGGGCTGGCGATGCGCCGAGCGCGGGCAAGCGTTTTGGTGAATCGGTACGAGGCGGCGAATCGATCGACGGAACCATTGGCAGCGGGGGAGTTTCTCGTATCCCACCTGTCGTTCGCGGAAGGTTTGCCGGCTCGGGCGTTTCACCGATCACCTGCGGTAATTCGCGGGACGGAGTGCTAAACGCTGGCGTGGGCAAACGTTTGGGAGTCTCGGGAGTTTGAGCCATGTCAAGCTGCGGGCGGGGCAGACGTTGCGGAGATGGCTCGTTCGAGGTCGCCAACGACAGGGGCGCAGCGGTCAACATTGCCAAGAGGCAATGTCGGCGGATCGTCTTTATCGATCGTATGAGTGGAAACTGCTGCACGGAAACGCCTGTGAGTGAGGCCGATGTCGGTTCACGTTCGGTTCACTCAACATCGGATCAATCTGAGCATCCCGGACAACCGGATTGCCTAGAGAGGGTAGAGCAAGCCAGATCCACGTCCGATTCTCCGAAAAATCGTGTAGGTCTGATTAACCGTTAAAGTCGCTGCGGTCGATTCTTTTGTTCGTTTCGCAGCTTGCAGGGAGAGGGAAAATACGCAAATCGCCGCGTCGCGCATCGCTGTGACGTACCGTTTCCCATGCTCGCGCGGTCCAGGATGGCGGGTTCGAGCTTTAGACCGGAATTGATTCCCGCAGTAAATGCTTATGTTCAGCACAATAAAGACCACCGTTAACACGCTGCTGCGACCGTTTCGTTGGCTTGCAGGACGTTTGCCGACACGCGTTCGAATCGTCGCTGCGTTGGTGGCCATGGTTGTCGTCAGTTTTGTCGGCACGCTAACGCTGCAGGTTTTTCCAAACCCCTACGTCGCGACCATGGAAGGCCGAGCCACGTTTACTGAAGCGCTGGCGATGAGTGCGACGACCTTGATCTCGTCGGGGAACCGCGAAGGATTGAAGGCGTTGTTGGAAGGGATCGTGCGACGCCAACCCGACATCATTTCGATTGGGTTGCGAAAACCCAACGGTTCGCTGCACGTCGAAGCAGGGAAGCATGCGAAGAACTGGAACGCGCGTCTATTAGAACGCCGTGGCGGTCAGGTGCTATCGACAGATCGTCAGATGGTGTTGCCTGTTTATCAAAGGTCCGACAAATGGGCCGAATTAGAAATCGCTTTCGAACCCTATAAGCCGTTTTTGGGAATCGAGCCTTGGAAACTTGTTCTGATCCTTGTCGCACCCGCCTGCTTTATTCAGTTCTACATGTTTTTGGGGATGATCCTAAAGCAATTGGATGCCTCGGGAGCCGTTCCCACTCACGTCCGCGATGTATTGGATAACCTCGGCGTAGGGCTGGTCTTATTAGATCTTGAGTACCGCGTGTTATTGGCCAATCCAGTGATCCAGGCCGATCTGAAAATGTCGCAACGCCAGTTGTTAGGACAAAGTGCTTCGGACCTGAATTGGATCGCGGAGGAGGACGACGCGCTGCCTTGGACCGAGACGTTGCGACGTGGCGCACCGCTGTCCAACCGTCTGTTGGGGATCGAGGTCGAAGGCAAACACTGCATGTTCAGTGTCAACAGCACGCCGATCCAGACCAGCGAAGGGACCTGTCAAGGCGTGATGGTGACGTTCAAAGACATCACGACATTGGAAGATCACAAACGCGAATTGGCGATTGCCAAAGACGCTGCGGAATTGGCGAACGAAACGAAAAGCCAATTTTTGGCAAACATGAGTCACGAGATCCGTACGCCGATGAACGCCATCGTCGGTTTCACCGACGTCCTGCGTCGTGGGTTGGAACAGGATCCCGATCGGCAATTGGAATACCTCGACACGATCTATTCCAGCGGCAATCACTTGGTCGAACTGATCAACGATGTGTTGGACCTGTCGAAGATCGAATCGGCTGGGGTGCAGTTGGAAATTCGCGAATGCTCGCCGTTCCAAATCGTCAATGAAGTCGTGACCGTGTTGACGGGGAAGGCGAACGATCAAGGCATCCAATTATCTTCCTCCGCCGCTGGCGAGATTCCCGAAACTATCCAAACCGATCCGACCCGGCTGCGGCAGATTTTGATCAACTTGGTCGGCAACGCAGTCAAATTCACCGAATCCGGAGGTGTCCGCGTTAGCTTTGTTGTGATCGACGGAGCACACGGACCGCAGATGCGTTTCGACGTCATCGATACCGGGATTGGAATGAACGACGAACAGCTGCAACGGATTTTCAGCCCGTTTGTTCAAGCGGACAGTTCCGTCACGCGACGGTTCGGCGGCACCGGCCTGGGACTCTCGATCAGCAAGAAATTTGCCGAAGCGATGGGGGGCGCAATCACGGTGGTTAGCGAGCCTGGCGAGGGAAGTGTCTTTAGCGTATTGATTGATGTCGGTTTGCTCGAAGGCGTCCGCATGGTTTCGGGCGAAGAAGCGGCAAAGGTGCTACGCAGCCGCCAACGTGCTGCGGCCGAACAGGGAATCGCTAGCGTCCGTCCTGGCAAGATCCTAATCGTCGATGACACACCGGCCAATGTCCAATTGCTACGTTTGGTCTGCGATAAGGCAGGGTTGACCGTGGATACGGCTGAAAACGGTCAGGTCGCGATCGATAAGGCCGCCGAAAACCGGTACGACATAATCTTGATGGACATGCAGATGCCGGTCATGGATGGCTACAGTGCGACGACGGAGCTGCGCAAACGAGGCATCGCGACACCGATTGTGGCGCTGACCGGCAACGCGTTGGAAGAGGATCGCCGGCGGTGTTTCGATGTCGGTTGTACCGCATTCCTCGCGAAGCCGGTGAACATCGACGAATTGATCAAGCTGTTGCGAGAATTGCACGGCGTTGGCGATCTGAAGCAGAGTACCAGCAGGACGACGCAACCGATCGCGGTTGTATCCTCGACCAAGGACCGACCCGAGGCTCGAATCCGATCCAGTCTGCCGATGGACCTGCCCGAATTCCAACAGGTCGTCGCGCAATTTGTCGACGGTCTGGATCGCTGCGTCGAAGAATTGCAGCAGGCGTTCCAATCGGGCGATTACGAGGCCGTTGCGCGGAATGCTCACGCTTTGAAAGGGACCGGAGGTACGGTTGGATTCCCGCAATTCACCGAACCATCGCGTCAATTGGAAGATGCTGCCAAGCAAGGGGACGAAGCCCAGTTGCTTGCCAGCATCGAAGAAATTCAACAGATTGCCCGATCGGTTGAGCGACCCAATTCGCCGAAATTAGCCGCTCCAGCCGTGTGAGCTAAACCTGCCGATTAAGCGGGGTCTTTGCCGTCGACCCATGGGCCAGCCAGCTTCATGTAATCCGGCTCTTCCAATGTGCTGCCGGTATCGCCAGCACGCCAGCCCGGGATGTGTTTGACCGGTGCGCGCGCAGCCGACAGTTTTTCCCAGCTGGCTGCCCAGCCTGGATCGGTCGTGCTGATCTTGCCCGAATCGCCATCGAAGAAGAAGACAGTCCCCTCGCGGTAACTGCGAGCACCCAGGGTGACGACAGCGATCGCCGCGGCTCCCAGTTCGGGCGTGTTGTTGCACTGCAACGGCTCTTCAGCCGCACAAGCTTCGATCCAGTTCTTGAAGTGAGCGTAAGTCGTGTCGGCGACAGGCTTTGTTGCGATCCGTTCGGTCTTTTGATCGCGGATTCGCGTGACCTGCGATCGTTCGGGAACGAAGTCGAAGCCGTCGAACTGTTCGCCGTTGCCGAACACAAACGATCCGTTGTGTCCACGGATCAGTTGTTGGATTCGCGTTTCCTGGTTGCACATCGTGGCGTTGACCAGACCGTGAACACCCTCGGGGAAATCGGCGGCGACGGTTGCCACGTCGGGAACATCGCGTCCATCGTATTCCATGTACAATCCACCGGCACCGACAACGCGAGCGGGGAATCGCAGGCCGGTCGCCTTCAACATCGCGGTGGTGCGATGGACGAACAGATCGGTGTACATGCCCGAGCCAAATGGCCAGAAGCGACGCCATTGCTTGTAAACAGCGCGGTCGAAGGGGATCTCTTCGGCCAAGCCTTCGTCGGATCCCAACCAACGCTTCCAATCGACATTGGTTGGCGTCATTTCAGGTTCAAGCTTGTAGTATCGCCATTGGCCTTGAGCCGAGTTGCGGAAGTATTCGGTCTGGTACATCAAGACCTTGCCCAGCTTGCCGTCCTGCAGCAACTCGCGCACTTCGTCCCATACCGGCAAGCTGGTCGATTGAACGCCGACCTGCATCACCTTGCCCGACTTACGCCACGCGTCGACGACCTTCAACGATTCTTCCACCGTCTTGGTCATCGGTTTTTCGCAGTAGACGTGCAGTCCCGCTTCGAGAGCGTCGATCGTCTGCTTCGCGTGCCAGTGGTCGGGAGTACCGATCGCCACGGCGTCGAGATTCTCCTTCTCGATCATCTCGCGATAGTCGACGTATTTGGCCGGCTTGAATCCGGTTTCCTTTTCGATGTAGTCGGCGACGCGATCGCGCTGCACCGAATAGACTTCGGCCAAAGCGACAAGTTCGATGTTCGCACCATCTTTGTGCAGCTGAGCCAGCTTCTTCACATGGGCTCCGAATCCGCGGCCGCCAGGACCGATGAAACCGATCCGCAGACGTTCGTTGCTGCCAGCAGCACGAGCAGGGGCGGGAGCTTGGATGACCGACGCAGCCGCAGCAACCGCTGCGGAGGTCTTGATGAACGAGCGGCGATGAGAGCCTTGATTCTCCACGATATAAAGATCCTGTGTTGGGGTATTGGATTCGTTCTTGTGAACGCTGTGGTGTAAAAGAACTTTTATGATAAGTCGGTCAACACGCCATCGCTACACAAATTGGGATCGCCAAAGGTAGTGATTTCGTGTCCCATTCCATTGGCGATTGCTGCCAACAGCCGATTGTGGTTCTGTTTGTTGTATTTCAAAGAGCGGCCCATTTTGAAGCCCAGCCCGCCGCCGAGCATCACAAATGGGATGTTGTTCAGCGTGTGCGAGTTCCCCTTGCCCAGTTCGTTGGTCCAGACGATCGTCGTGTTGTCCAACAGCGATCCCTGCCCGCCTGGTTCGGGCGTTTCGTCGAGCCGCTTGGCCAGGTAGACCAACTGTTCACAGAACCATGTGTTGATCTTCACCAACTTTTCTTTGGCGGCTTTGTTGTCGTCCGGTTCGTGCGACAGCGAGTGGTGGTTCTCGTCGATCCCCAACCAGTTCATCCTGGCACCGCCAACGCTTTTGGTGTACTGCAGCACCGCGACGCGATTCATGTCGTTGGCCAAACCGTTGACCATCAATTCGATCTGCATCTTGCCCAGCAGCGGCGCGTTGTCGTTTTCGTTTTTGACTCCCGATTCCAGTTCGGGAACGCTGACGGCGTAGGTCTGCTTGCCGCCAGCTTTCAGTTCCTTCTCCATCTCGCGGACAAACGATTCGTGTTCGTCCAACAGACGGCGGTCCTCGCGGCTGATCAGCCCGCGGACCCGGCGGAGGTCTTCTTGCACGCTATCCAAGACGCTGCGAATCGTCGCTTGGTCCTCGACGCGGCCGTACATCTTTTCGAACATCCGGTAGGGATCTTCGATCGGTGCGACAGGTTTGTTGGGACCGGCGTAGCTGAGCCGAGTCCAGGGATCGGCGCGGTCGCCAACGTTGACGCCAAACAGCAGTTCGCCGAATCGGGTCTGCGTTTCGGGATTGCTTTGCAAAAAGTTCTTGATCTCTTGATCGATCGAAATGCCGCTGGCCCAGCCGGCCGGGGTGTGTGAGCCCCCTTGGATGTTTCCCGGAAACAGATGCGTTCCGGTCAACAGGCAACTCATCCCACGCATGTGGCTGTCGCCGTCTCCCTTGACTTTGTTGCAGATGCCATGCAGCGTCAGCAGTCGATCTTTGTACGGTTGTAGCGGTGCGAGGATCCGTTTCAGCTCAAAGTCGGAACCCTCTTGATCGGGCCAGAATTCATCGGGGACCGTCCCGTTGGGGCTGAACATGATCACCAGTCGCTGCTTGCGGCGGTTTGCTTTGGCAGCCGAAGCGATGCTGGGCAAATTGCTCAAAAACGGAATCGCGGCCGCCGAGACACCCAGCTTGCGCAACAGTTCTCGACGTCCTAGGTTTCGATGATTCATCACACGATCCTTTCGAAAGGGTTTGCGTTTTTGTAGCGTTCGAGCCAGCCGATCGGTCCGTCGTTAACGATGCAACGCGGCGATCGTTACGATATCGACCATCAACTCGCGGACGTTGAAGTTGTTCTCGACAAAGCTGCCGTGCAATCGATCCAGCGTCTCCGCACCGTAGGCGGCCGGCGGTTGTTTGATCAGGTGTTCAAACAGTTGGCGAATGAAGCCCTTCTGAGCCGCTTCGCTCTCGGCCGCATGCAGCGCCAGGTCGCGTGCCCCTTCGAGTCGGATGACTTTTCCGGAGACCGATTTGTAATCCGACGCCGCTTCGATCTTGCGATCCTTTTCTGTCGTTCGATATTGCCCCACGGCGTCGTAGTTTTCCAAGCTGAAGCCGAGCGGGTTGATCACGTGGTGGCAGCCTTGGCACTGCGACGACTTGGTCAGTTCGGAAACCTTCTCGCGCATCGTCAGGTGCGGATCAAATGCCGCCGCTTCGAACACCGTGGCGATCGGCGGTGGATTGAGCACGCGTCCCAACAGGTTCCGCGTCACAAACACGCCGCGATGGATCGGCGAGGTGTCGTTGTGATACGCCAAGGCCGAAAGGACCAACGGATGCGTGACCACGCCAGCCCGTGGTTCTCCCTTCAGCGAGACCGAGACAAATCGTTCGCCGTCGTCGGAATCTTTGTCCTTCGGATGCGGGATCTTATAAAAATCGGCGATCCGTTGATTGACGTACATCGTGTCGGACAACAGCAAGCGACGGTAATCGGGAGCGTCGCCCCAGAAGACCTCCTCCAGGAACAGGTCCAACGACAACCGCAGATCAGCGACCAATTCGGGCGAGAACTGAGGGTATTGTTCGCTGTCCTTCGACATCTCCTCGGCTCGTTCCAACGACAGCCAGCGTCGGAAGAAGCCTCTCAGTTTCGCCCGCGTCCGCGCGTCGCCGACCGCCGCGACGACCTCTTTCCGCACTGCGTCGGGTTTCATCAGTTGGCCATCTTTGGCGACCTTCATCAGTCGTTGATCGGGGATCGAATCCCACAGAGCGAACGAGATTTGCGATGCCACGTCGTACCCGTCGACTTCGCCAAACGGAGTTGTCGGATACAGGAACCTTGGCGATTTGAGCGTCAGGATCACGCATCGCTTGACCGCTTCGCTGATGTCATCGGTGGCGTCGAATTGCGATTCGACAAAGAACTTCCGCTGCTCGTCGTCCAGCGGGCGGCGGAACGCTCGCTCGACGAACTGGCCGCAGTATTGGATGATCTTTTTGCGGCGGTCCCCAGCGTCCGGCTTGGTTTTCGCCAGTCGGTCGATCTGGTCGACGATCGCCGCTGCCGCGTCCACAGCCGCTGCGGTCGTCGCTTCGTCCCATGATTTGGAGACCGCGGTGCCGCGCGGGAAACCAAAGCTGGCGTCGTCCGGAGGCAGCGGTGTGGTCGAGACGAACAGCGGCCGCGCGTATTGATCGCGTAAGCTGCGCGACGGGATCAATTGACGCGGGCGATGCGGCGGTTTCCACATCAGTTCGACCGACGCCGATTTGTCGCGATGCTTGAAGAAGTGCAATTTCAGCCGATAGCTGCGGCCTCCCAGCAGATGGATCGATTCGGTCAACTCGCGCGGTTCCCCGCCGCTGCTGACCCAGCCATCGATCAACGGCTTGCGCTCGTCGTTAACATATAGCTTGATTCCGTTTCCCGTATTGACGGTGAATTCGTATTCGCCCGTCTCGTCGGCGATCACCAATCCGCTCCAGACGATCGAAAACTCTTCGGCGCCGATCTTCTCGCCGGGGCTCCCTTGGCCGAAATCGAATTTGATCTTCGGATCGACCCGCTCGATCACCAATTTGTCGGCCTTGGTGTTGCGCGCGTTGTAGTACTGTGCCTTCAGTCCGGGATTTCCTTGGGGCAGCTGGATCCTGTCGTTGTGGCTGACCAGGTCGCTCAGCACGTTGTCGTATTGTTCCACCGTCAACCGCGACATGGTGATCCGCGGCGGTTGGTTTTTCGCACGCGCTTCGGCGGTATAAAATTGGCCGATCATGTACTTGGCGACCGCCAACGCGTCTTGATCGACACACGCCTCGGGCTTCTCGCTGGGCATCGTCTCATGGATCACGCGGGCCAGCTCCTCGGCTGCCAGATCGCCGTACAACGGTTCTTCGTATCGCTCGTTAACTCCCTGGCCTTGGTCGCCGTGGCACGAAGCGCATTGGGCGACGTACAGCTGTTTGCCGCGTTTTGCCATCGCCGCGGGATCCTCTGCCGCGGATGTCGCTGCGCAGAACAACAGACAGATCACTAGCGCGATCCCGCGCTGCGTTGACCGCAATGGAACAGAGGGTGATGTGGGCATCGGCAAGGTGGTGGGAATCGTTTGGGATTGGGGAGGACGCAGCGCGGTGGGCATGGCTCGCTTGGGGTGGGTTCCGCTGCGTTAGCTGGATGTTCGCGGTGGGCGATTTACCCCAGGGAGTCTTCTAATTGTACGAACCACGGCGATCCCGATGCAAGATCCTAATTGCTCGCAATACCAACGGAGGCGCTCGCCAAAACCGCGCGCAGCCCGGCCGAATGCCTACGATTCTCGCGTTAGTCGAGAGCTAAAAGGTCTTACCGCTGGAGGCTTCCGAAGCAGAGCGCCGCTGGCAGGGCGAGTCCAAAGATCAGTTGGAGGACGATCGAAAACCAGAATTTGCCTGGATCGTCGGCGCGGACCACAACCGCCTTGCCGCCGGTGAAACCAAAGACGGCGACACCCATAGCCAATTCGAGGCCGAGTATCGCCAGAATGAATAAAAAGCCTGCAACCACCATCGCGCAAGGCTCACTGCGTGGGGTTGATCAGCGCCGCGGCATAACCCAGCAGGTCGCCGCGGGCTTTGCAGAAGTCCTGGATCGGTTCGTATCCGGCTCCCTTCTTGGCGAGTTCCAGCATCAGCGGCACCACGCGCGTCGCGGGGACTTCGGCGGGAGTGTACTCCACCGCCGCGGCGAGCGCTTCGGCTGGGCGGCCGACACGGTCCAACAGTTCGACGTAGGTCTCGATGGGGCCGGTCCCCTTTTCCAGCATGTCGACGTTCCGCACCTTGCGCTCAAAGTACGCAATCCCTTCGTCGACCTTCTCTCCCAGCAGGACCGAGAAATAGAGGTCGTGGCTGCTGTAGAAATCAGCGAAGGGTTCGTCGCCGGGATACTGGAACTGGCGATTCAATTTGCGGCCGTATTGCGTCATCTCCCACGCGCGGCGGAGCTGAGCGGGATCGTCCAGGACGCGCGCAAATCGGATCGTCGAGGCGAGGTGAGTGGTGTCGATGTGGTAACCGTTGTCGGAGAACAACCAGCCGCGATCGGCGATCAGTTCGACGATGTTGTTCGATTCCGGCGGCGTCCCTTCCCGTTGTTCGATATCGCTGCGGACCGATTCGACCAATTCGTTGTAGACATGATCCAACAGCAGCGATGCGGCGGGACGCTGTGCCGCCGGAGGGCGACCGATGATCGATTGTTCGTAGGTGGTGATGCTGTTGCAGGTACCGTTGTTCTCCAGAATCAACTGATAACCGCGAGCGATGTCGATTCCTTCGTGCAACAGCACTTGGATCAGGTCGTCAGTGTTCTCTTCGTTCGGCTGGATGTCGCGCATCAATTCGGCAACCAGCGGAAGGTTGCCGACCGGACGCAGATACATCCAACCCTCGGCGATCCGCCCCTCCTGCATCAACATCTGACCGACCTCGCGACAGGCGTCGATCAATCCCATCTCCATCTGTCGATCCAGCTCTTCGCCGACCGGCGGATCGTTGTCGGTGCTGAACAGAGGCAATCCGAGTTTCAGACGCGTCTGCAGCTTCAGCGTCTCGAACAGTTCGTGAGGCAGGCGTTCGGTGCGGTAGTGATCGACCAAGTGCGACAGCACCGAAGCGGGGTCTTCGCGGCAGGCGATCAGTTGGTCAAAGGTGTCGGATGTGGTGGACATTTGGGTACCGCGTACAGGACTGGAGGTGGGAATCGCGTTTGCCAATGGGAGCTTGGCGACCGGGAACCTCTAGTATCGACGCGAAGCCCCGATCAAGCAAGCAGATGCCCCACAGTGTCACGCTCGGGGATTGGATTGGTTTCTGCGCAGCGGAGATCGTAAGAGAGAAGAGCGATCGCGTCACATCGACAACTGGTGATTCGGTGAAGCGATCGTGGCCCCTCGCGGTGTCGACATGTCCGCCGGTCGGTCTGTCAGGAACCTGGCCCCCGCCAAAGCGTAAGGCGATCGATCGCGAGAGAACCATGCGAAGGATACTGCCAACCGTTCTGTGAGAACGGGAAAAGAAAGACGCCTTTCGCAAGTAACAGCGAAAGGCGTCGAAGGTCACATTTGCACTCGTGAGAGGAACCACGCGTGATGCTTAATCTTTCAGCTGAAAGGGTTCCAGCTCGTTGTCATCACTTGCCGTCACGACGATTTCGATTCCTGATTTTTCAAAATCGGAGTACTGGGTTGGGACAAAGTTTTTCTCGGTCACGCTTCCCGGTTCACCCACTTCGGCGACGATGTTCCCCGCTTTATCGACCATGCCCGACTTTTTGATGGCAACGCGATGCGTTCCTTCGGTCAGCCCATCGCCGGGATCAAACGTTTGAACTTCAAAGCGTCCATCGGCATCGGTCACTGCGGTTCCCGGTTTGCCTTCGGGGCCGACCGGTTGGAAGATGACCGTCGCTTGGTCCAGCGGTTCACCATTTAATAAAACCTGTCCCGACACGTGATAGACCGGCGGTCGGTCCCGAGTCCAACGGTCGCTTGTCGGGCCACCGCAACCTACAAGGCAAATCAGCGGCGCCGCCCAAAGCACGTTCAACAGAGGGCGAGCGGAATAAAAGAGCATCATCAAAAAACCTTGTTCAGCCAAACGCAAAGAATGGAAATGTCGGAGACCTACAACTTGTTGACTTCACCACCGTCGCGCGAACCGAGTGCTCCCCAAACGCCGTAGGGGCTGGTTCCCGAGGTGACGGCCGACTGCGACAGGTCGCCGGTATCGATCGTTTCGGTGATGAAACGAACCGAACCATCGGCAAGCAATGCTTGAATGCCGCCGGGGTGTCGGCTGGAAGATGAGTAGATCCCGCCACCAGCCTGCGTGCTGCAGGTCGCACTGTTGGGAGGGAGGATGGTCGTGACAGCACAATACCCTGGCCGACCGTCCTGCCAGCGTTGACCGTGGCACCGAAACTGTGCGATCAGCGATCCAGAGGTGTACTGGCCATTGACCAAGTAGGCGCGACAGGCCAAGGGATTATTCGTTGAGTTCGCGACGGCGCGTCCAAGACGTGAACTGTCGGGAGAAATCAGCGTTTCCGACATCGCAATCGTGTTGCTCAATCCATCGGTGATCGCACTGAAATTTAAATACATCAAATATCCGAATAGCCCCCGGACACCTTGGTCGGGACGGCTGGCGTCGACCGAGATGTTGTAGTTGTCACCCATGTTGAGGCCGTAGTTTAGTGGCGAATACATCGCGGCTCGGTCGCCCCCTGCTGCCGAAAACAGACCATCCGAAGGGCAGATAAACGAATCGATCTCCCCCACGTATCCCGAGTTGGCATTGCTGTGCCAGACGTGGTAGCCGCCCGAGGTGATTTGGTCGTAGCGGGGTTGTTGTTCCATAAAGGGCAACAAGCCAACAAACGCGCTCCAACGAGGCGTTCCCGTGGCGCTACCACCAGTCCAGTTGGGGCCTCCCTGACGCGCTGGCATGGCGAGGTAGGTGTCGTGGTAATTGTGTAAAGCAATTCCGAGCTGCTTTACATTGTTCGAGCAACTCATACGTCGTGCCGCTTCACGCGCCGCTTGCACCGCCGGGAGTAACAGTCCAACCAAGATGCCGATGATCGCGATCACCACAAGCAGTTCGACGAGCGTAAAGCCGCTGCGTTGCCGGGCGCCTTTGCGTGGAATAAATAACCCTGACTTGCGCAACATTAAGATGACCTTCCAATGAATGTCGGGACCAAGAAGCGAAATAATCCATGGACGTTGTCCATCATCCCGACTTCGGAAATGACAGACGCCACTTATTGAGTCCGCACCCTAATTAGGGCGAAAAGCATGAATGAAATTGCGGACCAAAGGGAGCAAATGAACCCTCGAAAAGTAGCAAAATGTGTTTAACGGGTTTATCGTATTCCTCCACGGGAATGTTGTCAACGGAGCGTTCTCCTGCACTGCATCACCCTTAGTGGCATTGCGGGTCTCGCTAATGCGGCGTCGAATGCATGACTCACCATAGGGGGGGGCGAAGCAAGGACACGACCGGCAGCAGCGGAGGCTCGCCTCTTGTAAGAAGCAGAGGCGCGCTGGGGAGGGGCCCGGCGGCGATTTAGAAGCGTCGCCAGAACGAAGGCATCAGCAAGACTAGGACGCTGAAGACTTCGACGCGTCCGAGCATCATCAGCCACACGAACAGCAGCTTGCCTCCTTGGCTGAAACCGGCGTAGTTTTTCGTCGGACCGGTGACGCCCAATCCGGGGCCGATGTTGTTCAACGTGGCGGCGACGGCGCTGGCGCAATCGAGCAGTTTTTCATCGAGCGTGTGCTGTTTAATCTCCTGCGGCGTGACTTCGGGGTCGCCGGGCGGATTGCTTTCGTCCAACGCTTCGGCGACCGTGGCGATACGATTGCTGTCGACACCCCAGGTGGAGGAAGGTTCAAACGTGATCAGCACCAACCACGATGCGATGAAGATTCCCAAGATCAAACAGAAATAGATCGGGATCGATTTTCGTAACTCTTGATCTTCCGTCGGGCTTCCCCCCAGGGTCAACGGCCGGACGACCCGCGGATGATGCACGCGTTCGACTTCCAGCAACAAGATCTTAAAGAACAGGACGTGGCGGATGACTTTTAGCCCTCCGCCGGTGCTGCCTGCACATCCGCCGACGAACATCAGCAGCAGCAGGCTGCCTCGTCCAAAGTTGTTCCAATGATCAAAGTCGGCGGTGCCATATCCGGTCGTCGTGATCACCGAGACGACTTGAAAGAGGCTGAAACGTAGCGAACTGCTCAAAGTTTCAAAACTGGCGTCGTGGCTGCGCATTCCAAAGAAAATGATCAGCGCCGACAGCACGCCGATGATCCCCAGATAAAACCGCCATTCGGTGTCGCGAAACAGGCGATTGGGACTGACAAACACCGATAGGTACAAGAGAGTGAAATTGGTCCCCGCGAGGATCATGAACACGATCGTGGTGTAATCGATGATCGCGCTGTCGAAGTGTCCTAGGCTGGCGTTCCAGGTGCTGAAGCCGCCGGTTGCCATCGTGCCAAAGCCGTGGCAGACCGCGTCAAACAGAGACATCCCTTCGATCCGGTAGATGATGATCAAAATCATATTCAGCCCCAGGTAGATCCCGGCGAAGGACCAGGCGGTCGCCTGCATCCGCGGCATGCTGCCCTCTTTGGTCGGCCCCGGCATCTCGGCGCGCATCATCGCTTTTCCTGCGGAGCCCTGCCCCAGGATCGCGACGAACAGAACGACGATTCCCAGACCGCCAAGAAAGTGGGTGCTGCTGCGCCAGAACAGGATGCAGTAGGGGACCATGTCGGGGTTTTCGAGATTGGTTAGCACCGTCGCGCCGGTGGTGCTGAATCCCGATTGAGCCTCGAACATCGATTCGATAAAGGTGACCGGTTCGCCCGGTCGGATCTGAGTCCGGCTGAACCAAAACGGCAACGCTCCAAGAACCGTCGCCAACACCCAACTGAGCCCCACGACAGCCATCGCCTCTTTTTGAAACAATGGGGCTCCTTTGCTCGACCGTCCCGTGCGGATCAGCATCACGCCAAACAGCACGCTGACAGCGACCGACCCCAGCAGCGCCGCGACGCCGTCCCATTCGATCGTCTCGATCCCCGGGGTGTCCGCGCCAGTTCGGTTCGCCAATCCCGGCAGCGCCCAAGGGAGGCTGAACAGCATCGAACCGCCGATCAGTACACAGACGATGCCCAGCAATCGGCACAGCAGTCGATAATTCATGAAGCTTACTCTGACAGGCGGTCCAGTGATTTCCGGGCGCATTATCTAGGAACGATGCTGTTTTGTTTAGCACCGTCCGGAAAATTAGGTCTGCCGCCCGAAGAGGTCCTTTCTCCACCGTTATGGCGGTTCACAGCCCCTTTGTTGGACCGGCTTGTCGGTTGATCCCCCCTGGCGGAGAGAGGGACCGATCGCTGAAGACCTTTGTTTCCTTGAGATTTCTAACGGTTCTGCGGTCTACGCTAGCCTTTGAGTTGCGCGAATACGCAGATTGGGTTGTCTGGCGTTAACTTCACCGTTTGAGAAAGCGATATCTATTAGGTCGGGAAAGAGTGCGCAGGGTGGCGCCCTTTCCGAATCCCTTGTTGATGGAATTTCGAAGCCACAGCAACCCCATAGATCGACCGATGAAACCTTCTCTTGAACTGACCTATGACTACCTCGGTACCACGCCGAATGTGGCTGCCGTCGATCTCTTGTCGGAGACATTCCGGACGGCGGGGCCGCGGGCACGGCGGCTGTCGATCTTGGCCCTGATGCGTCGCGACTCAGAAGGCGCGTTTGAGGAACTGGTCGGCCTGTGGGATGACATGAAGCCATCGGAGCGTCAGTTGTTGGGGGACCATGGTCATAAATTTGGCATGTTTGTCGCCAATCAGGTCTCCACTGGCTCGGGACCGGAGGCGGCCAGGGCGGTCGATATCGCAGCGCATCTGAGTCTTCATGAAACGCTTCCCGAACTGATCCGGATCGCCGAATCGTCCAGCGATCCGGGGTTGCAATCGCGCTCACTGCACGCAGTGCTTCAGATGGCGTGGCTGTTGGGGGCGGATGCACGCAACAACCAGGACCGCCCACTGATCCGTCGTCGCGGATTGGAACGGTTGGCGATCTCGGTGCGGTCGGTCGATTTTCATCACCGCGACGAACTTGTCGATGCTTTCCTGAACACTGTCGCTTGGAGCGATTCGATGTTGCATGCGATGTTGGATGCCAATGGCAAATCGGCGGAAACGTTGACTCGTCGTCTGCGGCATTCCGCAAATCATGGCGTCATCGACTTGCTTGCCGGCTGGGTTTCAAAGAGCCGGATTCCCGATCCGGTGCTTCCGGTCATGCAGTTGCGCGACGATTCGGCGTTTCGCAACGCGGTATTGCGGCATGTGGGCCCCACGCCGTCGCAGCGCACGCTTCGCCAATTGGAGCACCTGCAATCAATGGTTGCGTTTCGCAGCGCGGAGGACTTGTTCGCCAAAACCGAAAGCGAATTGCATGCGGCTCTGCTGTATGTGGTCCACCGACTGGATACCGATCCACAGATCGTCCGCGCGATTGCGATTCAAGCGATTGAAATGGGAGACGATGATGCGGTCCGCGCCGCATCGATGGTGCTCCGCCAGATGGGCCCGTTGCCGATCGCGATCCTCAAACCCGAAGCCAATCAGATCGCGCATTCGATGGACAGCGATGCTGCTTACGAAGCGGTCTTTGATGTGTTGTTGTGGCGGCAGATCCAGTTGCTGGATTTTCCCTGCGAACACGTTCAGGTAACGATTCGACAGTCGTTGGCGAATTTGTCGGTCAATGCATTCCTCGAGCCCGATTCCAGCCTGCAATTTGCGGACTTGGCCAATTTTGCACCCGTTTTGCGACTGATCGATCCCCAGTTGCAGCAGTTCGTGATCGACGGGCTCAAGCATCCGATCATCGATGTCCGATGTCGCGCGGTCGAAGCGGCAGCGGCACTGGGGCTGATCGATAGTCTGCTGGATACTCTTCGCCAGATCTATGCTCAAGATCACTTGTCGGTTCGAATCCGAATCGCCGCGTTCCTGCAGCATTCGCTCGGAAACGAGGCCCGCGCTTGGCGGTCCGAACTGAAAAATGCATCGTCGGGGCCCGTTCGCGACGCCGCTCGGCTGGGGACGGATCGGTTGCAGGAGGTCTACTCGCGATGAGTACACGTGTTGGGGATTTAGCAACGCACTTTCAATCGGCAACGACCGAATCGAACCAGTCGTTTGTCGTCGGGGTGGCGATGGGGATTCTGGTTCCCGCCGTGGGGATTGGGTACCTGGTGTATCGTAAGTTCTACCCCAGCGAAGGCGAGCTGTGTTCGCATAACAAGTTGTTTGACGGGCTGTGCCAAGTGCATGGACTGGCCAAAACGGACCGACGCTTACTGCTGCGGATCGCTGAGGAAATGGAAATCGAACAAGCCGCCCTGCTGTTCACCAACCCAACTTTGCTGCGCACGGCGTCGCGGAAACAGATCGCTGCATCGCGCGACCGGATCCTGCAATTGCATCGCGTACTTTTCGATTGACTCTTGCCTTCATCTAAACTTCATCTGCCCGTGGGCCGCGCCTCGATACCGCGCGTTGGCACGTTCGACTATGCTGGTCTTTCCAACGGAGAACGCAGCGGATGCTGTCGATTCTTCAACGCGACCGAATCTTAGTTCTGTATCGAGAGTTTGAATGTTGAACGCACGCTGGTTGTTGACCGTAGTCTTGTTCTGTGGATGTTTAGACAGCACCGTTTGGGGGCAAGTGATCGTTGGCCATCGCGGGGCATCGTTTGATGCGCCCGAAAATACGGTGGCTGCGTTTGAGGAAGCTTGGCGTCAGCAAGCTGATGGCGTCGAGGGAGACTTTTATCTGACCACCGATGGCCAAATCGTTTGCATCCACGACAAAGACACCGCACGGACCGGTGGCCGCCGGTTGAAAGTCTCCGGTTCGTCGCTGGAGCAGTTGCGGCAACTCGAATACGGCAGCTGGAAAGACGCTCGATTTGCGGGCGAACCGCTGCCGACGTTTGCCGACGTTTGGAGAGCGATCCCCGAGGGCAAGCTGTTTGTGGTGGAATTGAAAGTTGGCCCCGAGATTGTCCGTCCGCTGAAGCAACAGTTGGAAGAACTCAAGGTCCCGCTAGAACAAGTGTTGATCATTGCCTTCAACACTGAAACGGTGGCGTTGTGTAAAGAGTTATTGCCGACGGTTCGGGTGCATTGGTTGACCGGTTATAAGAAGGATGCCAAGAGTGGCCAGTGGCGGCCCAGCCTCGAACAAGTCGCCCAGTCGATGCGCGATTGCAAAGCCGATGGTCTGGGGACGCAGGGGAATCGGCAGGTCGTCACGCCGGAATTCATCGAGCAATTGAAGCGCCGCGGGATGGCAGAGTTTCACGTCTGGACGATCGATTCTCCCGACGATGCCCGATATTTCCAAAAGCTCGGCGCGGTCGGAATCACGACCAATCGTCCCGCCTTGATTCGCGAATCGCTGGCGACGGGCAAACCGTCGCCGCTGTAAGGATGCGGATCCGCTAGGATTCATCCGCCGGCGGAGGCGCCGGCGTGGGGGCGCTTGGGGCGACGGCACCCTGCCCGGCGGCGCTCAACAGTTTTTTTACCCGGGCGATCTCTTCTTCGGCCCACGCTTTGTCGGCGTACAGACGGATCACGCTCTCCAGAAATTCTTGATGTCGATCCGCATCGAGACGTTCCAGCGACCCGTCGATCCAGTCCTGCAGTTGTTGCGATTGGGTATTGGTTTGTTTGCGATTGATCTCTTTCAGCGGTTGGATTTCTTGACGCACGATAGGGATCAAACGGGCGACCGATCGGTCGCGATGGTCGGCGTGGCTGAAGACGATCAACCAATCCTCCAGTAGTTCACGGGCCTCGGCGGGATTCTCTTCCCGCAACAACATCGCTTCGACAAATGCCTGTTCGGCCGGTTCGAGTTGTTCGATGCCTCCCTTGAACCGAGCCCGCACCCGCAAGCGGCGGAAGACACGATCCGAATCGATCTGGTCGGCCAGTGCCGAGACCTCTTCGGCGCGGTAGTCGTCGGGGTAACGAGCCAGGAATTGTTTGATCGAACCGGCCGCCTTATCGACGTCGCCAAAGTCCTCCGCTTCGCTGATCTTGTTGTACAGTGATTCAGCAGAGGGCGGTTGCATCATCCAAAGCGCTGCGGTGACCAGCAGCATCAACAGGCCGATCAGCAACAGGATCGAAAGCAGGCTTTCCCGGGGTGACGATCCGTGGGGATCGGCGGTCAGAGGCGCCGACGCGCGGTTGCGTTCCTCCTGATCGACCGTGCGGAAATGGGTTAACGGTGCCAGCGTTGCCGCTTCCGGAAAATCTTGAACTGCGGAGTTGTCGGTCTCTTCAAAGGCAAACTGGCTTCCCGTTCCTGGGGCCGGATGCTCGGTCGCATCGAGCGTCGGACGCTGATCGGTGGGGAGTGAGGAATGGGTGCCCAGTTCCAACGATTCCTCGCTGCTGGTCACGCGCTGCGGTAAATCGCTATCGATCGTTGGCCGATTGTCATCAAAGGTCAGCGAACCGAGCCGCAGGTCATCCTGCAATATCGCCCGCAAGCGATTCCCAACAGCAAGCGCTGTCGGGGGCCGGTCGCGCGGTCCCTTTTCTAACAACAGATGGATTAGCGTGACCAGCTCCATCGGCAACTCGGGCAGGATCAGATCGATGGGCGGTGGCGGGTCGGTATGGAGACTCGTGATCACGCGCGTCAGATCCTTGCCGGCAAACGGAGGCCGGCCGACCAGGCTCGCATACAGCACGTTCCCCAACGCATATAAATCGGTGCGTGGTGTGATCGGGCCATCGCCCGCCTGTTCGGGCGCCATGTAGTCGGCGGTTCCCAGCATCGCGCCGACGGCTGTCATGTCGTCGCCAAGCCACAGTTTGGCGATTCCAAAATCGGTCAACTTCATCGATTGATCTTCGGCAATCAACAGGTTCGCCGGTTTCAGATCGCGATGGATCACTCCAAAATCGTGTGCGTGTTTGAGGGCACCGCAGATATCGATTCCGTAGCGAACGACGTCGCGCCAAGGGAGCCGTTTGAGCGAGCGGATCTGCTGCTGCAAACTGGGGCCATCGACCAATTCCATCGAATAGAACAGATGCCCTTGTTCTTCACCGTATCCGATCAGGCGGACGATGTTCGGGTGATTCAACTTCTTCAGCGTTTCGATCTCGGTCGCAAACCGGCGACGAAACCGCGGTTGGTCCGCGATCTGCGAAGCGATTACCTTGATGGCGACCCGTTCGCTGGTTTTGGCGTGTTCGCCGCGGTAGACCGCTCCCATCCCTCCCTGCCCCAGTTTGTCGAGGACTTTGTAGGGGCCAAGTTGTTCGAAATCGATCATGATCGCTGAGGGTACCGTGCCGGGAAGATAAGCGCTTTGCTTTGATTCTAGCTGGCAATGGCTTTCATTGCCGTAACGTCGACGAGTAAATGTTGTCGAGGCCCGCAATTCAGTCTAGCTCGCCCGTTGGCAGCGGTGGCCAAGCAGTCCTTTGTATTAGGGGGAACTCTTGGCCGCCATCGGCCTATGATGGGCCTCATGTCGCTGTTTTCCAGCGCTTCGCAGCGTTGGAAAGGGGGCGTGGCACTCCCAAAATGAACCTCGATCCACTACCATTTTGGCGTCGCACGCACTGCGAGCGATGAACCCAGTGTTTCCGATTGCACCGGCGGACGTTTTTAGAATTCCTTGTTCCTCCGTGTTTGTTGGGGGGAAGGCGGCAAGTGAGTTCTCGGTCGTCCGTGGGGCCTGCAATTTTAGCAACCTTATTGAGACCGAAGAGGCGAGAAATGAATCGTATCCCCCAGCTAATTTTAATGTTTCTCATGTTGTCCGGCGGGGCAACGATTGGCATTTCCCAAGACACCGCGGTCGCAGACGCCGTCGAGCAGGGGACGGTGGAAACCGCAAGCGAGGCTACGCTGGAACAGATGCAGGCCAGCATCGATGCCGCTGCGTTGGCCGGTCACAACGCGTGGATGTTGACATGTTGTGCGCTCGTCCTGTTCATGACTGCGCCCGGTTTGGCCTTGTTCTACGGTGGTTTGGTCCGTCGTAAGAACGTGTTGAGCGTGATGATGCAGTGCATTTTTCTGATGGGCTTGATGACGGTGATCTGGGGATTGTACGGGTACTCATTGGCCTTTGGAGGCACGCCAGATGATAACTATCTGTCGCATTTGATCGGCAACGGCGAGTTCTTGATGATGGATAATGTCTCGCGCACGTGGGACGAATCTGCTGGCGCCCCCTTCACGCCGATGGAAGGCGTGATCCCACGATTAACCCACATGTTGTTTCAAGGCATGTTCTTCATCATCACCCCCGCGTTGATCTGCGGTGCGTTTGCGGAGCGGATGAAGTTCAGTGCGATGGTGGTCTATTCGGTCCTCTGGGGAACGTTGATCTATTGTCCGTTGGCACACTGGGTTTGGGACGGTGGTATCTTGGCCTTCAATGGAGATCAGGCAATCTTTGGGGGAGCCCTCGATTTCGCCGGGGGGACGGTCGTCCATATCAGCAGCGGAATTTCAGCGTTGGTGGCCGCGATCATGATCGGTCCGCGGATGGGATTTGGAAAGCTGCCTCTGCCGCCGCATAACTTGACCTTCACCGCCGTCGGTTCGGCGATGTTGTGGTTCGGTTGGTTCGGATTCAATGCCGGCAGCGAATTGGCCTCCGACGAACTGACAAGCAGCGCGTTTGCCGTCACTCACTTCTCCGCCGCTGCGGGGGCCGTCGCTTGGGCGGCGTGCGAATGGCTGTTGCGAGGCAAACCGACGGTTCTGGGGGCCAGCAGCGGTGCCGTGGCAGGACTGGTCTGCATCACCCCTGCGGCTGGATTCGTCAATCCGATGCCAGCGTTGATCATGGGAGCGATCGCAGGTGTCGCTTGTTATTGGTCGTGTGCCAAGCTGAAACACATCTTTAAATATGACGATGCGTTGGATGCCTTCGGCGTGCATGGTGTTGGCGGAACCGTGGGGGCGGTGCTGACGGGACTCTTCGCGACTCGTGCCTGTTGGGATATCGGCGAGGGTGCCAAGTTGGGGTTGTTTGAAGGGGGGAACATCTTAGCCGGACAGATTGCCGCCGTCGTTGTGACTTATGTCTACGCAGGCATCGGAAGCATCGTGCTGCTGCTGTTGATCAAGATGACCATTGGTCTGCGGGTCGAAGCCAACGATGAAGAGCAGGGGTTGGACATTTCGTTGCACGGCGAAGAAGCCTATGTCTTGAATTAGCTTTTGAGCGCGTTGGGATCCGGAAACGCGATCGCATTTCCCGAAGCATCGCGTGCACCTTCGACGGTGCAGCGATGCGAATCGGTTTGCGTGTCGAGCTCCGAACGCGGAACGTCCAGGGCCGCTATTGGACGGCGGTCTGCGACTTCAGCGCGATCGCGGTGGTATCGACATCCAGTCCCTCGCCGCAGGTTGCCAACATGTATTGGTTGCCGGTTTCCTGCTGTCGCGGCGTCCACCGTCGACTGACATTGGCCCAGTAGGCTTGGTCGGTTGCCAGCCAAGCCGCCACGCGATCGGGCGTGTCGCTGCGGTCGACCACCAACTGCTGCTTCAGTTTGCCGATCAATTGAATCTGCTCGGCATCCAATCGTTGGCGATCGATTTGATCCAACAGCGGCAAGATGCCGACGCCTGCCGAAGTCAAATGGCGTTGTGCCGCAAGCCGCTCACGTCGCGTGGGCGATGCCAACGCGTCGATCCTTTCTTGGACCCAGGCTTTGGTGATCGTGGGCGACCGCTCGGCTTGGCGTCGCAAATGTTGATCGATCCGCTGGGCATCGCGCGCCAGTGGCCGGTGCATGATCATCAACGACAACAACGGGCTGATCTCCGCTTCGAACAACTGCGGTTGTTCGGCCATCAGATGCCAGAAGCTGGCGGTCTGAATCTGTTCGCGATGCGTTCCGATCGTGCGTGTGATCTCGATCGGCCCACTCGCATTCTGTTGAATCAGCAGCGATTTTTGGATCCCCGTCGGGTGCTGCTGTTTGGCTTCAATCCGCACACAATCACTCTGGGTGGTGTCGATCGTGACCTTGGAGCGTCCCAGATGACGCAGGTAGTGCAAAGAAGGCGTGCCATCGTTGGCGGTCACGCAGACAAACTCTTCATCTTCGCTGGGAGCTTCGGTCGCTTGGTGCAGTCGGACTTTCTTGTAATGAAAGCAATCCAACTTGATCCGGCCTAGCACCAGATGGAATCGACCGCACTGGGTCGAGAGAATCAGACTCTCCTCAGCCTGCGGCTGAGCGACAGCGACGTTTGATAGCAATACTAAGCCGATGGTAACGGCCTTCGCGATGGACCACCTCATGACCTCCCCCTCCTTGGTTCGGTGTCTGTGAAAGACTGGGTGTTCCTGCGGCCGGGTTTGCTGGCACCCGACGAGGACGTGATCGTTAGATTTTATATTCGAATGATAATGCTACTCTCGAAAACCGCCTGTTCATACTTTGCGTGGTGGCAAAGGGCACCTTGCCAACTGGATGAAGACTAACGTGCCCATAACCGGCCGCGTGAAGTACAAGATCCTGTCACGTCCTCGCTGCGATGCTCCCAGCCGAGAACTCCCTCTTTCCTGGTTATCGGAAACGGTGGCCAGCGTACAGTTCAATTAAGGAAGATAATTTGATGAAAGCAGACGAAATGGCGAAATGATGTTTTTGGTAGCGGTTGGAATTTATCGATATTACCGATTCGAGGGGTATTGCGGTCAGAACTCGGCTTGTGACGGGATGCCGCAATTGGTTAGTTAACCACAAGCGTCTGAATATCGAGGTGAGTCGGAGCGTGAAACTGCGTGGTTTTCGCAGCCGACGGGTCGCTGGCGACCTTGTCTTGATCTTTTGGATCCGTGATTGAATTACGCAGAGGAAAGGAATCCATGCGTCAGAGAGTGAACCTGCTTCGCCGAAGCCTATGCCTAGTCTGCGTCCTCGCTTCAGTATCGGTTGCCCATGGGCAATTCGGTGGAGGTGGCGGCATGGGCGGTGGTGGTGGCAATGCGCCCGCGCCTCCGGGGGTCGAAAAACCGAAATTTCGCGACCACATGTTTCAGCAAGGGTCGATGCGCGTCCAACGCGAAACGGGGGACCAATTGGTTGCTAGCGTTTCGGTCAAAGGAAACCGCAGCGTCGGCCTGAATCGGATCATGGAACAAGTGCAAACCCGCGAAGGGCGTGTCTATGACTTCAATCTGGTCATGGAAGATGTCCGCCGATTGCATAAGTTTGGTGCCTTCGAACAGATCCAACCGGAACTTGTCGAACAGGCCGACGGGATGCACGTCACCTTTGTCGTGCGTGAGCGACCGATCGTTCAAGCGATCGAGTTCGTCGGCAACCGAGGCATCAACGACCGAGAACTCAATGGACGCGTCGGGATCGCACCGGGCGACCCGTTGAATCAGTTTTCGATCGAATCGGCGCGAACGCGATTGGTCGATTACTACCACGAAGAAGGCTTCAATCAAGCGACGATCGAAACGGTGATCGGCAAGACGGGCTATCCAAACGCGGTGATCTACCGGGTGAATGAAGGCCCCTTGGAACGGATCGGTTCGATCGAGATCGTCGGCAACACGTTTGTCAGCTCGGCACGCTTGGAAAAAATCATCAAGAGCCGCGAGGCGTTTTTGGGATTCTTCAATTTTGGCAACCGAGCCAAAATGGACATCCTGCAGCAGGATCTTGAGAAACTCACCAGCTACTACCGCGACCTGGGCTTCTTCGAAGCGGAGGTTGGCAAGATGATGCGGTACGACGAATCGGGGAAATACCTGACTCTTCGCTTTGTCGTCAAAGAAGGGCCTCGCTACTACGTTCGCAACGTCGAACTGATCGGCAATCAATTTGTCGACACCAACAGTTTGAAGCAGCGATTGCGTTTAAAGCCGGGCGATGCCTTTGACCGTGGCAAGCTGCAAGCCGATGTGACCGAGATCCGCTACGGTCTCGGATCGGTTGGATTTATCTTCGCCGACGTGCAACCGCGGCCGACCGTCTTGGACGAACCGGGGCAACTCGATTTGGTCTATCGGATCGCCGAGGGAGATCAGTACAAGTGTGGTGAGATTCGCATCCATGTCGATGGCGACGACCACTTGGTTGCCGAACACGTGGTCGAAAACCGTCTGGAGTTTGCTCCCGGCGAGATGCTCGACCGCAAGAAGCTGGACCGCAGTGAACGGTTGCTGAAGTCGACGCAGATTTTTATCACCAATCCGGCCGAAGGCGCTCTACCGCGCATTGTTGTCGAACAACCAAAGCTGGTCGATCTGGAAGCGGCTGCGGATGAATACTAAGAAGTTTTTTATCGACATTGCGCGATCTGGTGTCGCACGATTTCACGGTGTTTCCTACAGAGACCCCATCGTGCGATTAAATGCCTCACGCAATGAAACGCTTTCGGGACCGAAACCGGGCATATTTATGAATCGTTGTTTTTCTGCTCCATCGAACATCGCGGCCGGGTTGTCCCTGTTGGCATGTTTGACGCTTGGCGGTTGCGCTCATCTGCGACAGCAGAACCTTGCCAGCAATGATTCGCCCCCCGATGCTGTCGACTTTAGTCAGTTGGGCATCACGCCCGCGGCGAACGCTGCGGCCGACGATTCATCATCCGCCCTGGCTGCAGAAGAACCGCTCACGATCCGCGGCCAAGACTCTGGCTTCTCGTTGCCTCCAGGCGTCGCGGCAGCCGCTCCGGCACCATCCCCTGGTGGTGGAGGCTTCACGCGTGGCCCCGTCCCTGTCAGCGGTCAAAATGTCCAACCCCCGTTGGTGCAATCCCAAGCGGCTACCGCTGGCGGTGCTTACGGAAACACCGCGACCGATCCTCGCGTCGCCCAGAACGGCGTTGGTGAATACCAACCGCAGGTGCAGCCGGCTCCCAGCTACGGACTGCCCGCACCGCCCGCTGGATATCAAACCTACAATAATCAACCGGTTGTCCCGAACCAGCAGACCTTTGGTCAGCCCGTCGGCCAACCTCAGTTTCAACCCGAATTTCAACCGCAACAGCCCGGCATGATCGGTGCGCCGATTGAACCGATCAATCCGAACTTTGTCGATCCGTTGTCGAATGAACCGCCACCGTTGGTAATGCCTCGCGTGCGAACCGTCCCCGTCGACGTCTTCGTAACACCTGCCCGAACCGGTCGGTTCATGGTCGGTGGTGCCGTCAACAGCGATGCCGGTGTGACCGGTCAGATCGTGTTGGACGAACGCAACTTTGACATCTTGCGATTCCCACGCAGCTTCCAAGACTTGTTCTCCGGCTACGCCTTCCGCGGTGCCGGGCAAACCTTCCGTTTGGAAGCGGTCCCCGGTAGCGATTTTCAACGCTACATGATGTCGTTTGGCCAGCCGTATCTGTTTGGGTACCTGCCGCTGAGTCTTTCGGTGCAAGGCTTCTTGTTCGACCGTCAGTACCGCGACTGGGATGAATCGCGTTTGGGGGGCCGTGTCCAACTGGGCTACCGCGTGACCAACGAGCTTTCGCTTTCGACAGCGATCCGTGCCGAAAACGTCGACTTTGGCGATGTTCGCGTCCCTGGAATTCCTTACGTTGATCAATACGTTGGCAACCACGAACTCTATTCGGGCAGCGTCCGCTTGTCGCACGATACCCGCGATATCCCATTCGCGCCGACCGAAGGGCATCTGTTTGAAGTGACGTTTGAACAAACCTTTGGATCGTACGACTACTCGCGGATCCAAGCCGATCTGAGGAACTACTACCTGCTTCGCGAGCGTGCCGATCACTCGGGGCGTCATACGATTGCGGTCACCAATAGCGTTGGCTTTAGCGGCGCGGACACGCCGATCTTCGAGAATTTCTTCGCCGGTGGTTACAGCACCATGCGTGGTTTCGATTTCCGAGGTGCGAGCCCTGTCCTCTCCAACGGTTCGGACAACGTTCAGGTCGGTGGTCGTTTGAGCGTGTTGGGATCGGTCGAATACCAGTTCCCGTTGACCGCCGATGACGCCACCAAGGGCGTCGTGTTTGTCGATTACGGTACGGTCGAACGCGAAATCGAGATCAAACGCGAGAACTTCCGCGTCGCTCCCGGTTTTGGTTTCCGCGTCAGCATGCCCGCCTTGGGACCTGCTCCGCTGGCCTTCGACTTTGCCTTCCCCGTCGCCCACGCCGACACCGACGATCGCCAGGTCTTCAGCTTCTTCATGGGCTTCTCACGCTAATCCGCTTGAGCAAATTCCCGCAGCCGCGCCAGCTGCTGCGGATCGCTCGGCGGCGACGTTAACAGAAGATAGTTTGCCAGCTTCGCCGCGGCTTGCGAGTCGTTGACGGTGAGATAGGCCTGGCAAATTTCCAGCTGAACGGCGAACCAATCGTCGCTCCCCTTCTTCATCCCGCGGCCGTACTGCAACATCCGCTCAATCCCCTGCCGACGATCATCCGGCACGTCGCTGTGCAGCAACATCTGAGCCAGCTCTCGAGCGAGGCTTCCCGATCGTGGTTCGGGGAACTGCCCGATCACTTCCATCGCCCGGTTCGATTGCTCGCTGGCGACCAGCGCCTTGAGAATCGTGAGCTGATCGGGCAAGGATCGCGTTTCACTCGCGATGCGATTGGCGACCGCCAGAATCACGTCTCCCAAGCGTTTTCGATCGACCGAATGCTGTTGTGCGTCGCGACCCAAGCAATCGATTAGATCCAGCGGCCACGGCTCGTCGGGATTCGCTGACAAGAAGTCCAGGTCGAGGGTGCTCGTTTTGCCGAGTCGCAGTTGAGCGAGCGCCGCCGTAAACCGAGCCTTATCGGCCGCGGGAAACTCCGCTTGGCCAAGCTGTTGGTTGAGCGCGTCCCAACCGAACTTCAACACGACCGTTCGGTCTCCCCACAGCGCGACCAATAACGCTTGCTCGCCATCGGCTGGCAATTGAGCAACGGCTTCCTTCAGCAAGTCTGCCTGCTGATCAGGTTCCTTCGCTGCCCGTAACGCCTTCCGCCACAGGCTGGCCGCTCGCGACGAATCGTCCGCCGACAGAGTCCACAGCCTCGCGGCATCGGCCCAAGCCTGACGGTTCTCAAACAGCTGGCTCAGCATCTTTCGGGCTTGCGGTGTTTGTTCCCCCTCGGGCCACAGCCGCAACTGGGTTTCCAACAGCTTTTGATACCGTCGCTGTCGTGGCGAATCTCCGGGCCAACCCGCTTCGACCAACAAAAACGCAGCTTGCAAATGTGCCGCCTGGGCCAAGCGATGGGACGTCAGACCTTCGCCGGCTTGGGCCAGCTGTTGGCTCGCCGCGTCCAAGTCGCCCGCTTTGCGATAGGCGGCTCCGGATTGCAGTCGATGTTGGAACGCGGATTCCGCCTCGCCGCCTTTCGCTTCGCGGTTGGCGGCTTCCGCATACTGACCGGCTGCTGCCGCAAACTCGCCGCGACGCAACATCGCCGCCGCCGCAGTCGCCATCACGCGCGGATCGCTTCCCGCGTCCGAATCGCCGAGATCGATCAGCCGCAAACTCGCTGTCCGTCCATAAAATGCACCGTGCCGCGCTTCGATCGCTTCGGCCCAGTCGGCTGCCGATTGGACATCGGGATTTTTCCCCGAGAGCAAGAATTCCAACCGAGCCAGGTCGAGCGTCGGCGGAGCGGCGCGGACGGTCTTGGTGTAATCGTCGGGCTGGAAATAAGCGTCCAGCCACTGTTGAGCCTCGCCACGCTTTCCCTCAGCGATCGCGATCCGGATCAGCATTGCCCCGGTTTCGGGGACGATGTCCCAAATCGAAGCGGCAGCTGTCGAGGGCGTTGGATCGCCCTCTTCCGATTCGTTGGCTGGCAACAGCGGCCGCAACGCGAGCGTCGCTTTGTGCGTATCGCCAACGCGCAGCCACGATTCGGCCAACAACCGCACGACGTCGCCAAAGCTTGGGTCGTCGGCGGGAGTCTTGCGAAGCAGCGTCTCGGCTTGTGCCGCCGCGTCGGCCGCCGCCGCCAAGGCATCGTCGCTGTCGGGCGGATAGAGATCGGCTCGGGCCAAGAGGGTTCGCACCAATTGGCGTTGGACGGTTCCCTGCACCACGCGCAACTCAGCCGCCGGGGCCAAGCGGTCGTCCCGTTTCAAATCGGCCAGCGGGATCGTCTCTTGCAACGCATCGGCTAACTGAGTCAGTTGGTCTTCGCAATCGCGGATCGCCGCCAACGCAGCTTGTCGCAATGGGGAGCTCTCGGGCGAAGCGAGCACGCTGAGCGTGGCGGTCTGGCTGCGACGGAAGTCGACCATCGCGCGGGCCAGTCGGATCCAATCGGCGCGGCGGCTGGTTTCATATCCGACTAACCAACCGTCTAACAATTCCGAAGAGCGGTTCCAGATCGATGGATCGATCGGTCGTTGTTCGATCCCGCGTTGCAGCATCGCGTTGCTCAATCGAATCGTCCAAGTCGCCGATTCATCGGAGCCCGGTTTGGCATCAGCCAGCTTCTGCCGACAGATCTGTTCAGCGATGGCGGCCATGCCCGATTCCAGCAGCCGCCGTTGCAGGTCGCCTTGGCGATCGGTCGTCTCGCGTCCCAGCGGCGTCAGCGATTCGGAGGCATCGATCGAAGGCAGTCCGACCGAGAGGACTACAGCGATAGCCAACGCGCGGACAGCTGCCGGGAGAAGTCCAATAGATTGGATGCACTGCATCGACGGGAGTTCCTGCGGGGGCGCGACGGCAGGTTCGCTTGACCGTCCTGTTGATTCGTAAAGTCACGATTCAAGGTAAGTCAAAACCCCAACACCGTCCAGGCACCCGCAGCGATCGCCGGCGACGCGAACGTTCAGTAGGTACGAAGCGCCGACGCGCTATTGTCCTGTCGTTCCATCAGTTCGTGCAGTTGGACGTTGGGTTCAAAACGTTCGTAGTCCCGGACCTTAATGTCGAACGCGTGCAGCGCGTGAGCGGTCCAACTGGGCCAGCGAGTGAACATGCTTTGCGAGGAGGCCAGCGGATTGATTGGCAACCAAATTTGAGAGATCAGCAGAGCGGCGAGGATTGGCAGCAGGCTGACGCTGTGCGACCAGACGCTTGATTTGAGATCGTTTCCCGCAGCCAAACGCATCGCCCGCTGCCGTAGTTCGCTCGACGTGCGACCGATCGCAAACGTTCCACTCTGCGGTTTGGCGCGGTTCTCGACGACGCGAACCAACGTTCGCAAGTAGGTGGCCGTCGTCCCCGGATCGCTGGTCGAAGCGTCGTCGCAAACGAACTCGCGAATTAAGCCGGCTCGCTGGCCCGAAATCCAGACCAATGGATGGAACCAGAACATCGTCTGAAGGAACTTTTGGATGAACAACTGCATCGGATGTTGCGTCTTCAGATGAGTCAGTTCGTGGCGCAGCACGTGCGACATTTCCACCGCGTCACCTGCCAAAAGCGATTCGGGCAGGAACACATACGGCGTGTGGAATTGGTAGCAGAACGGGCCGAGGTCTTCGGGGCTGATGCGGTACTGAACCGGCTGTTTTCCGATCGTGCACAGTTCGGCTTCGACCAATGTATTGCAGCGCCGCCGACGCTCGTCGTCCAGCGGCTCGGTCGAACGAATGAAACGATGCAGTTGCACAAAATGGAAGATCCATCGCGACAGCACGATCGCGGCGCCGAACACCCACAGGACCAACAGCGTCTTGCCGATGATAAACTCCGCTTCGATCACTCCTAACAAAACGCTGGGCCGGATCTCGCTCCACGGGTGGAAAAACTGCAGCTTCGGCAACATCAGACCAGCGACCAACAGAATGCCCAGTCCGATAAACGCGCTGGTCCAAACGCGAGACTTCGCTTGCGATGACTTCAGCGTCCATTCAAGGTACCACGAAAACGCGAGCACCAACGTGATTTGGAGAGCGTAGGAGAGGACGATCTGCAGCCATTCAAACGATGTCATTGGCGTGCTTCCAAGTCGCGGATCATTTTCTTGACGTCTTTCAGATCTTGGGCGTCGATCGTCTCCTCTTGGATCATGTTCATCACCATCGACTTGACCGATCCGCCAAACAGTCGTTCAGCCAGATCGCGAACCATCGAACAGCGGACTTCATCGCGGCCCACACACGATTCGTAAATGAACGCCCGCCCCTCCTTGCCACATTGCCTGACAAACCCCTTGTCGCAAAGAATGCGGACCGTTGTCATCACGGTGGAATAGGCCAGTTCTCGCGGCATTTGCGCGACGATATCGGGAATCCCTGTCGGCTCGTTTCCCCAGATTACGTTCATGACTTCCGCTTCCGCCGCAGTTAGCCCGCTGACTGATTTATTTCGCACGTTGTCGTCTCCCGCCGCTTTTCAAATCGTCCCGACACCCTAAATCCGTTTAGGGCATTCGTCTTGAGTTCTCTTGGTACAAAACTGAATCGATCGATTCGCTGACCAAAGTCACGCGTCCGTCGCCCCACAAAAAATTCGAGCCGCCTGGATGCCGGCTCGAAAATTCGCATTCATCGCAGGTTTCGCAATTCGGCTGAGTCATCGCTGATCCGACCAGTCGACATGGCGCGTCGCCACCGCGAAGATCGATCCCAAGCCAAGTCGACGGGACGGCGGCCATCGTCCGCTCCCCAACGATCATCGTGTTGCTTAAGCCGCGTCGCAGATCGCGAAATCGAATGTCTTGTTCGTTGATGATGCTGCCATCGGCGAAGCCCGACGTCGGTGCGGCCTCTTCGTAATCGTCGGCCTCATGGGTGCCATACACGCCTACATAGTTAGCTGTTGGAAACCAGCCCAAGTTCGGCGACGCTGCTGCGTGCAGTGCGTTGTCCGTCGATCCGTCAACGTCGTCGTCGCGCTCGGTATCGACCTGCAATTCAAAACTCGGTTCGGTCAGATCCGACGGACAGACGAACAGTTCGTAGGCGAACGCTTCAGCCGCCACAGATGTCGTTAAACCCGTCGGCGATGTGGCCAGGTCCAGCTGCGCCAGCATGTTTTGTTGCCCGAGTTGCGGGAGCATGTTCGCAGCCCAGGCAAAGGCAAACGGCTTGCCGTCGTCGGTTGCTTTCCATGCCCGTGGCAGATGGCCAAAGCCGTCATGAAAATGATGCGCAGCGATGCCAAGCTCGCGCAAGTGGCTGCGGCAGGCGACGCGTCGGGCGCTCTCTCGCGCGGACATCAACGCTGGCAACAGTAGCGCTACCATGATCGAGATCACCGCGATCACCACCAGCAATTCGAGAACGGTCAATCCTTGACGCCGAGCATCCATTGGAGAGCTTTGACTTGTTGGGAATCGAAATCCTGAAGCAGCAAATACTACTAAAAATATAAGAGTTGTGGCAAGAGCCACTGCGTGATTGCCTGAAAACGCTTGTGTTTTTCGATGAAATCCGGTTTGGGACGCGACGGAATGTCGCGCTAGATGCTCTTGCGAAACGAACTATTAAGAGTTTAGTATTAACGCCGAAGCGGAGTAGGCGTGTAGACGCGTGTCCGTAAAATGAAGTGGTAATGTGCTTTGGAGTTCAAGGATGCACTCTCTCTCAACATCTCAGGCGTCTGCGGTTCGATGCCCCAGTGAAGCGTCTGGAAGCGAAGACAGCTTCGTTCCCGTGGCCGCGAGTCTCTCGTTGGTTTTGCCGGCTTGGAACGAAGCCGAAGTGATCGAGTCGGCGATCAAAGAAGCGGATCACGCTCTGGCTGGCCTGACCGATTGCTACGAGATCATCGTCGTCGATGATGGCAGTTCCGACAACACCGCTGGATTGGTTGCTCAAGCGGCTGCTGAGAATCCTAAGGTTCGTTTGATTCGGCATCAAACGAACCAGGGCTACGGAGCCTCGCTGCGATCGGGCTTCCAGGCGGCTCAGCACGATCTGGTTGTCTTCACCGATGCTGATTGCCAGTTTGACTTGACGGAACTCGATCGTTTCGTGTTGCTTTCGCGACGGTACGACATCGTTTGCGGATACCGTATCGACCGCAAAGATACCGCGCTGCGATGCCTCTATTCACGCGGCTACAACCAATTGGTTCGGCTGTTGTTGCGGACTCAGGTTCGCGATATCGATTGTGCTTTAAAAATGTTCCACCGCGACCATTTGAAGGATCTTCAGATCACGACCGATGGCTTCCTGGTGAACTCCGAACTGTTGACGCAGGCCAAACAGCGGAACCTTTCCGTGGTCGAAGTTGGTGTCTCGCATCGCCCTCGCACGCAGGGACAAAGCACCGTTTCGGTCGCTCATATCCCACGTGTCGCTACGAGTTTGATTCGTTATTGGTGGAATGCCGTCCAGTTTTCCGGCACTGTGGAGACCGATGGGATCGAGAGCAATCGTGGCTGGAAAAGATCGACAACGTTTTGGATGAGCGGTGGGCTGGTGTTGATCGCGGCGATCTTCATGCTAACCAATCTAGGCTATCCATTGATCGACCGCGATGAGACACGCTACGCGGAGATTCCTCGCGAGATGTTGGCGACAGGCGATTGGATCGTCCCACAACTGAACTTTCAGACCTACTACGATAAGCCGCCGTTGGTCTATTGGCTGTGCGCATTGAGCTACAAGTTATTGGGAATCCATGAGTATGCCGCTCGTTTGATTCCTGCCCTTGCGGGGCTGGCAACGCTCGTCGCGACCCTTTTCTTTGGGATCCGAATGATCGGGCCTCGCGGCGGTCTGTTGGCTGGCGTGGTCTTGATGTTGTCTTTCGGGTTTGCGTTTACCAGTCGCTATTTGTTGATCGACGGAGTGTTGTCGCTGTGGGTGACGTTGGCGTTGTTCACTGCCTACGAAGCGGTTCGCGACGGGCATTTGAAATGGAAGTGGTGGTTGTTGTCGGCGCTCTTCTGCGGGCTTGGCTTGTTGACCAAGGGGCCGGTAGCGGCCGTGCTTTGGTTGCCGCCATTGGTTGTCTTCGCCTGGTTGACCGATTCCGCTGCCATGCCGCGCTGGAGACATTTCGCGGTCGCGGCCTTGGTTAGTTTGGCCGTCGTTGTGCCTTGGGGGCTCGCTGTGGCGATGCAAGATCCCGAGTTTCTGCCCGAGTTTTTGTATAAGCATAACCTGCGTCGGTTTGCCGGCGATTTTCACGCTCGGCCGATCTGGTTTTTTGTTCCCGTGCTGTTGCTCGCCGGGCATCCGTGGTCGTTTTTAACGATCCCATACTGCAAGTTCCTGTTGGGCGATGCACCCCAGTGCCGTCGGCAGCGGCCCACGGTGATCGGGTTCTTGTTGTTGTGGAGTTGTTGGTGTTTCTTGTTCTTTTCGCTGTCGCGATGCAAATTGCCGACCTATCTGTTGCCCGCCGCTCCAGCGTTTGCGTTATTGATCGGGCATTACTTGAGTCACGTGTTGGGTGCGTCACGCGGCCAGTTGTTGCACCAATTTGCAGGGACTTGGTCGCCGCGGATGGCAACGTTGGCTACAACCGTTGCGGGTGTCGGGATCGTCGTTTACGCCATCGCCTCGGGAATCGATACTTCGCATGCGGCCTACCTGTGGGGCGTTCTTTGGCTTTTGTTGTCGGTTGTTGCCGTGGTGGTGTTGGTGCGCCGCCAGCAACGGCCCCAGGTTGCGTGGGCTTCGTCGGCCATTGTGGCTTTGGGCTTCGCGGTCATGATGATGCACGTGATGGTGCCTGCGTACAGCCGAGATCGGATGCTGTTCGTCCCCGATTCACCGCTGACGTCTCAGTTGAACGCTGATCCGGGGCAGGCGATCGCAACGGTAGCTCACGAATTTTCCGAAGTGCCGTTCTACTTGCGGCGCTCGGATATCTCCAACTTCAACGATCACCAGATCGATCGCGTCGGCATGTTTGTCGCGAAGCATCACGATGCGATCTTGATCGTCGACGAACGTGTGCCGATAGATCAAATCCGCGATCAATTGCCACGTGACCTCGCCGTCACCAAGATCGCTGATCGCGGGCTGGCTCAGCTCTGGGAAGTTGCCCCTGTAAAGCTAAGATAGCCGCTGCGCTAACCGCGGGCGGGGGAGACCCAGACGCGGCGGCTGTAGGTGATCCATTCGAGGACCAGCAGCAGCAGTGCGGCCAGCAAAATCCAACGCCATGCTTCGCTGCGGCGGTTCTGCTCGCCAGCGATCGTCTCGGCGGTTTCGTACCCCAACTCGATCGTTTCGGTCGCGGGGATCTTGCTCTCCTGAGCGTCAAACAGATTGACGGTGAACATCTGCAGCAGCCGATCGCCAGCGAACAACTGGTACTGCCCAACCGCTTCGGTATCCGAAAATCCAGTCTGACCACCGACACCGGCAGTCAGCGTTTCGGTCTCGCCCGAAGGCAATCGCAATTCAACTTCGGTCAATCGGTTTTCCGTTCGCAGCGTGATCGGTTGCCCCGGGCGGTACGACGGCGCGCCGGTCGTGTCGATCGCTCCGCCCAGATATCGCAAGACGTTGTAAACGAAGACCGGCCAGCTGCGTTGGATCGGCCAGTCGGTGTTGTAAGCTTCACCCCCATCCTCGCTTTGCGAAGCGATTTCAAAACCGAGCACCAAGTCTTGGTAACCGCGTCGCGAAGCCAAGGCCAGGATCGGTCCCGAATCGCTGGTCATCAGAGTCTGCGTTCCCGCCGGCCCGGTCAGCGTTTTGCCTTCGACAATTTTGATCGCAAACAATTCTAAGAACCGCATGATCGGATGAGTCCGATCGACATCGACCACAAACACCGCCGACGACAGGTCGCCCGCTTCCCAATCTTGTGGCGGCAGGCTGCCGATAAACCAAGTGCTGGCCAGTGGCATCGTCTCGGGGGCGCAGCGGTCGTAGACGATCAGGTCGTCGCTGCCGTCGGCCGCTCTTTTTTTGTATTCCTCCGTTTCGAGGTAGCTTGGTTCGACGAACTCCAGCCTCCCCAAACGCGCTGCGCGAGGCGTTTGCATCGCCGTCTTCAGCGGTTCGTTTCCCGGCGTGACAACCAGCACCGCGACGCTGTGCAGTGGCGAGAGTCCGGTGTAGGCGACGTTATCGATCGCCAAGTCGTCGGTCTGGTCGAGGCTCAGTTTTAAGCCGGCGTCGTCATCGATCTGCAGCGCGAACGAGAGCCCCTCCTCTTCGCCGGGATCCAGTTCGACAGCGGAGGCATCGAGGAATTCGCCGTCGCGCGTAAGCGTCGCCGTGACCGATTGCGGCTGCGCCCCGAGGTTGGCGATCGTCGCAAAGGCTTGAACCTGCGACGGATCCTCGGGGTTCCGTTCGGCGCTAAAGGCGGTGATCGCCATGTTGTTGGCGCTCCCCGATCCGATCGGGATGAACTTGGGCGTCAGGTTACCCAAGTCGAAATCGTTGATCGCACCGACCCGTCCATCGCTGTAGATGTACAGCGTCGCGGGGAGCGCGTCGGCGACCTGGATGTCGTTCACATCGGCTGCTTGGCTGGTGCGGTTTGGATTAGCCAGCCCCGCCGCGGCTTTCAGCGAATCGAGCATGTTGGTCGTCCGATTGGTCGGATGCGCTAAATCCAAGGCATCGCGCAACCGGCGTCGGTCGGACGTAAAGCCTTGCAATACGTCGGGTTCATCGCTGAACGCGATCAACATCGCCGAATCGCTGCCGTCCATGTTGTCGATCTGTTGAGCCAACAGTTCCTTGGCCTGTTCGAAACGCGAAGGTTTCACGTCGGTCGACTGCATGCTGGCCGACGCATCCAACAGCAGCACCATCCGGCGGCCGCTCTGGCTGCTCGCTTGCCATCCCGGCCGCAGCAACGCCAGCGCCGCCAACGCGACAAATAACAGCTGCAGGAACAGCAACAGGTTCCGCCGCAACCGCTGCAGGAGGCTGTTGACGTGCATGTCTTCGATCGTGCGGGTCCACAGGAAAGTGCTGGGGACTTCGATCGGTTGGCGCCGTAGCTTCAGGAAATAGAGCAGGATGATGCCGATTGGGATCAGCCCCAACAGGCCCCATTGCCATGCATGCAGCGCGGGCAAAAAGTTCATCGCACCACGCCTCGCTGTCGCAGATACTTGGTGACCAGTTCTTCGACGCTCTGGTCGGTCCGCGTCAATAGATAGGTCATGTCGCGTTGGCTGCAGAAGGTCCGCGATTGATCGATGAACGCGTCGACGGTTTGTTTGTAGCGTTGCAGCAACGCGCCGTTGACGGTCACTTCGGCTTCGTCAGCGTCTTCGACATCGATCAGCTTCAGATCGCCTTGCAGCGGCGGATCGATCTCTTCGGGAGCCAAGATGTGGACGACAAAGACGTCCATTCGGCGGCCCAGCAACATCCGCAATGCGGCTTCGTAGCCCTGCTTGTCCATCAGGTCGGTCAGCAGGACAACGATCCCGGTTCCTGGATTGCGGAGCACAAAATCTTTGACGCCGTCGGCCAGCGAAACGTTGTGAACCGGTTGGACGGTATCCAAGTAGTTCAGCATCTTCCACAAGCTGGCTTTGCCACGCAGCGTTGGCGCGGCGGCACCGGGCGGTCCCAAGGCGGCGACACGGACGCGGTCGGCGCGGCACATGCCGACGTAACCGAGCGCGGCGGCCAGCTGTTTGGCGACGTGTAGTTTCGTCGGATCGCCGAAGCTCATCGACGCGCTGGCATCGATCAACGCATAAAAATGCAGGTCTTCCTCTTCCAGGAACAGTTTCAGGAACAACTTGTCCAGCCGCGCGTACATGTTCCAGTCGATGAACCGCAGGTCGTCGCCGGGGACGTAGTTGCGGAAGTCGGCGAATTCAACGCTCTGCCCTTTGCGGCGACTGCGTCGTTCCCCTTTCATCCGGCCGCGGAAGACCTTGCGGCTGACCAATTCCATCCGCTCCAACCGCCCCAGCATCTCGGGCGATAACAAAGGCGTGGCGGTTGCGGTGGTATTCAATCAAAACTCTCCCAACCGACGGTCTGCCGGCGTCATGGACTTTTGGGGCGGCAATCGTTTTTGGACTTCGCCAACCGCCGAGTGCTATCGATCGAGATCAATCGTTTTGCACAGCGGCCGCCGGTTCGTCGCTGGCCGCATCGGCTGGCTGCGAATCGTCGGCGGGTTCGGTCGATGCGTCGGGCTGGCCGGCGGCACCTTCCGGGGCGGCGACCTTTGGCGACAGGATGATCTTATCACCTTCGATGCGGACGCTGTCCAAGCTCTTAATAAATTTTGCCATATCGGGATCTGTGTTCAGCTCTTTCGCCAAGTTCTCTTTGCCGATCGCTTCGATCGCCATATCGGGAACCGGTTCGCCTTTGATCGTGGCGGCTTTCAAGTTGACGAACAGCATGCCGTCGACCAGGTTGACATCGAAGGTGGCCGAACCGTTAAAGAATCGTCCGGCGACCGGGATGCTGACATCGCCTTCGACTTGCCCGTCGGCGATTTTCACGAACACGCGGCCGCGGAGGTCATCCTGCTTGGCGATCATCGCGTTGATCTCGTCGGCGGTCAGGATCAGTTCGGGCGGCGTCGATTCGGCTTCCACTGCGGTCTTGAAACCGCCGACCCGCGATTCCAGTTCGGCCAGCCGTTCTTCGCCGATCTCGACGACGGGCAGATCGGCGGCGGTTTCGGAGGTGTATTTCTGGATCTGATTGTTTACAAACCAATAGGTCCCCACGCCGCCGCAGACCACTAAGATGGACAACAGGGCGATCGATCCGAGGCAACCGTAGAGCCAACAGCTGCCCGAAGACTTGGGTGGGTCAAACGAATCGGCTGGTTGGGATTGATACGGGGCTTCGCTCATAGGGGACTCCGGCGAGACAGTGGGGCTTTGAAAAGATCATCGAGCTGTTCGGATTCTACCGAAAGATCTTGGACAGCAAACCCTCTCGCATTGGATGGGCTCTTCATGAAGAATCCCATATCAAGGAGACTGAAATGCGTACGAAGTTCTCAATCTGGCTGATATTGCTGGTCGCGATCATGAACCAATCCACCAACCACGCCGACGAACCGGTTCCTGAATCCGCAGGGTTTGTCGCGAATTTAAAGCTTCCGACCTTGGGAGGCGTTCAGTTCTGGACGGATCTGCGTTGGTGGTACGGTTGGCGAATCCAGCAGAACAAATTGACCGATCAGTGCCGCCTGCTGAATCCATCGAACATTCGTCATTTTTCAGGTTCGCGCGAGGCCTGCGACGCGCGGCTTGCCGCGATCATGAACGACGGTCCATGGCCCGAGTCGCCGCAACGCGTGGTCGTTTGTATGCACGGGCTGATGCGGACCCATCGTTCGTTTGCCTCCTTAGGGAAACGGATCGAACAGGAGACGCCAGCGACAGTCATCCATTTCGGCTATGCGAGCACACGCGCACCGGTCAGCGAACATGCGCGCGCGCTGCGAGGGCTGATCGAGAGCCTGCCCGGCCAACCGCAGATCGATCTGGTCGGACACAGCATGGGGAACATCGTCGCCCGGCATGCAATCGGCGATTGGCAAACCGAGGGCGATCCGGCGGGCGTCTTGGATCGACTGGGGCGATTTGTGATGCAGGGGCCGCCGAATCAAGGCGCTCAGATCGCCAAGCGGTTGCAGTCGACAACGGTGTTCGAAATCATCACCGGAACCAGTGGCGTGCAGTTGGGGATCAACTGGGACGAACTGCAGCAACATCTGGCGACGCCGCCGTGCGAGTTTGGGATCATTGCTGGCGCCTATGACATGGGACGGTTTCGCAATCCCTTGGTCGATGGTGACAGCGATCTGATCGTCAGCGTTGAAGAGGCGAAGCTCTCGGGAGCGAACGACTTTGTGATCGTGCCGGTGTTGCATTCGTTTCTAATGGACGACAAAGACGTCCAAGAGTTGACGCTTCGGTTCCTGGAAACCGGCGCCTTCGCAGCCGATGGCCAACGCAACCCGCTGCCCTGAGCCGTATGCGGTCAATCCGCAGGTGTTCGATCCACGGAGATGGCCCTCCCCGAAAAACTTGCTAAACGCTCGTTTTCCGACCCTCCCAGCTCCGTCGGGCGGGTGTAGTGTTGTTCGCTGCCGGTTGCCTGACTTCACCCTCCCTCAAACGAAGTTTGAAGGGGAGGGTCGAACAAGCGAAGCGAAGTTCGGGGAGGGGCGTTCGCGCATCGCTGGGGCTCGAACCGACACTCGAGCCCTCCCCGGAAAACTTGCTAAACGCACGTTTTCCGACCCTCCCAGCTTCGCCGGGCGGGTGAATTTGTGGCGTACTTCACCCTCCCCAAACGCAGTTTGCCGGGGAGGGTGGAACGAGCGCAGCGTCGTTCCGGGAGGGGCGTCGGGCGGGTGAAGTGGCGCGGAGGCTGCTGCGAGGCGCTGCTTCTTAGGGTTTGACCTGAGCCAACGATTCTTCCGATGCGATCGGTTCGAAAGCGTAATCGGGATTGTCGGCATCGAAGTCCAATGCGACGAAGTTCGGATTCAGGTCGACGTTGGCAAAGATGTATTCTTCCTTCAGCGGCGGTTCGCCACCATCGCTCTCGGGCCAGTCGTAGGAAGCGAAGTAGACAGGGACCTGCATTTCCTTGTCGATGAAAATCCGCGCGATGTGATAGTCAGCGGTCGTGTTGGGGTTGGTTTGCGTGACTTGAATGTGTTCGCATTCCCGATCCCCCAACTTTGCGTTGTCGTAGAACTTGACGTCGATATCGGTCGATGCCAGATCGCCGCGCATCTTTTCCAGCAGTCGGAAGATCAGGTTGCGGAAACCAAATTCGGTGATCGGGTGCAGGTTTCCCTGCATCGCCCAATGCCCCTTGGGGTTCAGTTCGACGGTGATGTTCGCTAGTCGTGGCCCGCCTCGCCGCGCCAGGACGTTGCCGTCGCGTTCGCCTTCGACGTACAACACCTCACGGCCGGCCAGTTCGCTTGGCTTGAGGAACTTCAGATAGACGCTCATCGGCGTGACCAACTTGCCGTCGGCAAAATGGCGGTGACGGACTTTGGCCTGCATGTATTGGCGCGCTGTCAGTTCGCCGTCGATCCGTTCGCGCTTAATCAACAGGCACGAATATTCCTTCACTTCTTCATCGGTTCGCTGCAGCCCCTTGGTCGCAATCTCGATGACGCGATCTAGCGGGTGCGCGGAGGTTTTTGCAGCGCCTTGTTTTTTCAGAGTCGAGCCTGCGGGTTTCGATGACTCTTCGGCATATGCTCCCAACTGGAAAAGACTACCCGCCAGAACTGCAATCGTTGCTAAACTCATTTGTTGTCGTCGCATTTCTCACCCTCGTTAACGGTTGGGAGGTGCCGCCCTCATCTCTTCGAACCACCAAGCTCAAAGATAGCTTTTTTTGAGCTGGAGGCGAGACGCAAATGTCCCTTTCTTCATGGATGCGATCCAAAGGGATCCCCATTCATAAAGCGAAAAAATGCTACCTTGCTCCGCCCACCGGACATTTCGCGTCCCAATGCCTGCTATCTGCATATTTTAGCGCTGCGGTCGGGAGAGTAAACAAGCGGTGTCGCCGTCGGCGGTTACGTCAGTTTAGCGGTCATCCCGATCCGCCCTTGAACTATCATCGCTGCGGCGTTGACAATACTGGTCAATTTTCCAATTCACGAACAATCTGTAGGGAACACGCATGAAGTACTGGCTGATGAAAACCGAACCGGGGACCTATTCGATCGAAGATCTGGCGAAAGAGAAGCGGAAGACGACTTGCTGGGAAGGTGTCCGCAATTACCAGGCTCGCAATATGATGCGCGATGATTTTAAGAAAGGGGATCGCGTTCTCTTCTACCACTCGGGTGGGAAAGACCCCGCGGTTGTGGGAACTGCCAAGATTGCCAAGGGAGCCTATCCCGATCACTTCGCCTGGGATTCGGGCAGCAAGTACTACGACCCGAAGAGCAGCCCCGAAAACCCGCGTTGGTTTATGGTCGACGTGCAGTTAGACAAGGCATTCGAGCAGCCGGTGACACTTTCGCAACTGCGCAACGAACCCCAACTGGAGCAGATGGAACTGCTCCGCAAAGGAAGCCGATTGAGTGTCCAGCCGGTCACCGAATCGGAATTTGAGGTCGTGTTGAAGATGGCCGAGGCGGCCAAAAACAAGGCTTAGCGGCGAGTCTTCTTCGACTTCGCGCCACCTTGGCGGACCTTGAACTTCGGATTGCTTTTGCAAATCACGTAGATTCGGCCACGACGCTTGACGACTTGGCAGTCGGGGTGACGATTCTTCAGCGTGCCGATCGAGCTTACAACTTTCATGGATCTAACTTTCTTAACAATATTATGCTAGCAACGGTTTACACTGCGTGCCGTTGGCAGTCTGATGTTTCTTCGGTTCATCAAGGGCTGCACATTTTATCCGTTCTTGATTTAACTGCAACGCCATTTTACCAGGAGCTTTTCTTTGCGTATCGCATACTTCGACTGCACCAGCGGAATCAGTGGTGATATGACCCTGGGGGCGCTGATCGACGCCGGGGCCAGTATCGACCGAATCCAAGCCGGTGTTCGATCGATGGGGCTCGGCGAGATCTCGATTACCACGGAAAACATTAAGAAATACGGGTTTCGTGCGACGCAGGTCACGATCGCGCATCCGCCAGAGCATGCTCATCGACATCTCCATCACATCGAAGCGATGCTCGATAAAGGGGATATTTCGGCCGAAGCTCGCGATTTGGCCAAGCTGATTTTTCGTAATTTAGGCGAGGCCGAGGCGCAGGTTCACGGCTCGACGCTCGAAAAAGTCCACTTCCACGAAGTGGGAGCCATCGATTCGATCGCCGATATCACCGGCGTGGCGATCGCCCTGACCGAACTAGGTATTGAGCGAGTCGAGGCGTCCCCCGTCCCCACCGGCGGCGGAACGATTCAGATCGCCCACGGCCGCGTCGGCGTTCCCGCTCCCGCGACCGCGCTGTTGCTGGCCGGGATTCCGATCGCACCGAGCGACATTCAGGCTGAGCTGACGACGCCGACCGGAGCGGCGATCCTGAAGACGACATGCAAAGCGTTTGGCCCGATTCCCGCGATGAAGATCTCCGCGATCGGTTGCGGTTCGGGGACGATGGATCTGGAGAAGCAAGCGAACATCTTGCGCGTGCTGATCGGCGACACCGCCAGCCAACCGGCCGCTGGCGAAGCTTCCGGGCAGTTCGAGACCGATCAGATCGTGATCACCGAGACAAACGTCGACGATTCGACGGCCGAAGAGTTGGCGTGGTGCGTCGACCAGTTGTTTGATGCCGGAGCGTTGGACGTCTACCAAACGCCAACGATGATGAAGAAGGGACGCAGCGGAACGAAGATCACCGTCTTGGCCGCTCCCGACCGCACCGCCACGATCGAATCGGTGCTGCTGGGATGTTCGTCGGCGATCGGAGTCCGCAGTTGGGCCGCGCGGCGGACGAAACTGATCCGCCGAGCGCATGCCGTCGAAACCTCGTTTGGCAGCGTGCAAGGGAAATGTGTCTGGCTCCCTTCATCGCAGTGGCGATTCACTCCCGAACACGAATCGCTCCGCCAACTGGCCGCCGAGAAGCAAGTCAGTCTCCACGCCGTCCGCGATGCAGCCGTGAAGGCCTTCGACGCGAGCGACCTTTCGGATCCGTAGTTGATCTTGTTGGTCGGTGTTTCAGTATCGGGGCGTCCGGGCGGTTGTGTTAATGACAACGCGTCCCGAGTTAGCTTGAAGCGTTTCACTCACGAACTCAAAATTCCGTTTGGCGAACGATGTTTGAATTTCCTCGCATGTTCCGCGTTCGTCAAACGTTTGATGACACGCGCGTCGCTTCGATACCAGATGCGGTCGCGGAGCAGTTGAGTGGATCGTCGCTGGCGGCGAAGGTTTCTGCCGGTCAGAGCGTGGCGATCTCGGTCGGCAGCCGTGGGATCGCCAACATCGCGGAGATCGTTCGCGCAATCGTCGACTACGTCAAATCCTTGGGCGGCGTTCCTTTTATCGTTCCCGCCATGGGCAGCCACGGCGGCGGGACCGCTGAAGGGCAAGCGGCACTCTTGGGGCGATACGGCGTGACCGACGCGGCGATGGGATGCGAGATCCGCAGCAGCATGGAGACGGTTATCGTCGCTCAGGCGAAAGAGGGTTTTGATGTCCACTTCGACCGGCACGCTTCGACCGCCGATCATGTGATCGTCTGCAACCGGATCAAGCCGCACACGCGATTTGTCGGCGAGATCGAAAGCGGGCTGATGAAGATGCTGTTGATCGGTTTAGGCAAACGCAACGGTGCGGTGGTCTACCATCAAGCGATCCAGAACTTCAGTTTTGGGCAGATCATTCGCAGCGTCGCCGGTGAGGTTTTGAATCGTTGCCCGATCGCACTTGGGGTCGCAATCCTGGAGAACGGGTACGACGAGACCGCAGCGATCCAGGCGGTCGAGCCACAACAGTTTGAATCGCATGAACGGAAACTGCTGCTGCGAGCCCGCGCGATGATGCCCGCCCTCCCCTTCGATCGCGCCGATCTATTGATCGTCGACAAGATCGGCAAGGACATCAGCGGCACTGGGATGGACACGAACATCGTCGGCCGCAAATACAACGACCATGTCGCTCGCGAGGATGAGTTCCCCAAGATCCATCAGATCTATGCCCGCGGCCTCACCGCAGCGACGGCCGGGAATGCGACCGGCGTCGGACTCGCCGAATATTGCCATCAGCGACTCGTCGATCAGATGGATCCCGTTGCCACGCGGATCAATTGCCTGACCGGCGGCCACGTGACGGCGGCGATGGTACCGATCCATTTCGCAACCGATCGCGAAGTCTTGGCAGCGGCGATCACGCAAGCGGGACTCGTCGCGCCGGCGGACGTTCGCTGGATGTGGGCTCCCAATACGCTGGAGATCTCCGAGGTGATGTGCTCCGAAGCCTACTGGAACCAAGTCGCCGAGCGGCCGAACTTGCAGATCGTCCATCCGCCCGAACCGATCCGTTTCGACGCAGACGATCAGTTGTTGGAAATTTTTTAGTAGCCGGCTCGCGACCCGCGGCCGTTATCTATCGCGCGAACGCGCGGGGCGTTGCCCACGCGGTTAAACGAACATACCGTTTAGCGAAGCGTAGTGGGCGAGGCTACGAGTCCTTTTGCATCAGACCCAATCGCTGGGACTCGTAACCTCGTCCACTACGTCTCGCCGCTAATTTTTTCCACGGTCCGAGGCTACGAGTCCTTTTGCTTCAGACCCAATCGCTGGGACTCGTAACCTCGTCCACTACGTCTTGCCGCTAATTCTTTCCACGGTCCGAGGCTCCTTCATTGAACGGTATTGCGGTTAAACCACGAGGGTCAATTGGGCTGCGTTTGGGCGACTTTAAGATTTCCCAAACCAGATCGCGCCACAACTGCTAGAATTTGCTATGTGTGGATTGCGGCTCTTTCCCGCCGCTGCGATCCGTTGGTGGTCGTTTTGTTGCATTGGCCGCCGAAAACGCTGCTTATCCGAGGAATCCGATCATGGACCACGTTCGCCATCAAGTTGCTCGAGTCCGCCGGCGGTTGATGCTGCAAAAATTTGCAAGCATTTTCTGCTGGTCGCTTTTTGCCGCTTTGTGTATCGCGCTGTTGGCGCTGGCGGTGCCGAAGCTGTGGGCGCTGTCGTTCGATTTGGACGCCTGGCGATTGTCGTGGTTGGCTGCCGCGGTTGCTGCTGCGGTGGTGATCGCAGGCGTGGTGACGCGGTGGACCGCGCCGAGTATGAACGACGCGGCGATCGCGATCGATCAGCAGTTTGGGCTCAAAGAACGGATCAGCAGTTCGCTGTCGATGAGCGAAGCGGAACTCGATTCGGAGATCGGTAAGGCGCTGTTGGCCGATGCGGCTCGCCGAGCGGAGAAGTTGGATGTGTCGGAGCACTTTCGCCACCGAGTGCAACGCATCGCGCTGCTGCCGCTGGCTCCTTTAGCAGCCATGGCGGTTTTGCTCTTCATTCCCGATGCGACTCAGGACAACCAAGCTCAAGCGAGCGTCGACACCGCATCGCAACAGCAGATCAAAACCGCTGCGGATGAACTGAAGAAGAAGCTTGCGGTTCGTCGGAAACGGGCCGAGGCGCAGGGGCTCAAAGATGCCGGCGATCTGTTTAAGAAGATCGAAGCCGATCTGGATCAACTGTCGCAGCGCAAAGACATGAACCAGAAACAGGCGATGGTTGCGCTCAACGACATCAAGAAGCAGCTGCAAGAACGCCGCGACCAAATGGGTTCGAAGGAAGAGATGCGGAAGCAGCTGGCTGGTTTAAAAGACATGCAACGCGGACCGGCTGACAAGTTGGCGTCGGCGATGCAGCGGGGAGAGCTGGGGAAAGCGGAAGAGGAGATCAAGAAACTTGTCAAGAAGCTCAACGACGGCACGATGACCAAAGCCGAACAGAAGCAGCTGGAGAATCAGATCGCCAAGATGCAGGAGGCGATCGAGAAGGCTGTCGAAAAGCACGAGCAAGCGAAGCAGGATCTGCAAAAGAAGATCGACCAAGCCAAGCAGGAAGGCCGCAGCGAGGATGCGGAAAAGCTGGAGAAGGAGTTGCAGCAGATGCAACAGATGGACCAGCAAATGCAACAGATGCAGCAGATGGCTGAGGGGCTAGCTCAAGCAAAAGAGGCGATGCAGAAAGGGGATGCGTCGAGCGCGGCGGAGTCCTTGGAACAGCTGGCCGAAGAATTGGGCGAGATGCAGAACGAGATGGATCAATTGGAAGAGATGATGGACCAATTGTCGCAAGCCAAGCAACAGATGCGCTGCCAGAGCTGTCAGGGGAATGGTTGTCAGCAGTGTCAAGGATCGGGGCAGTTTCCGGGCAAGGGGGGAGGCAAAGGCGAGGGTGGCGACGGAATGGGCGAAGGCGAAGGGGGTAAAGGCGACCGTCCCGAGGAGGAGACCGAGACGGGGAACTACGAATCGCAGGTCCGCACCAAACCGAAAAACGGCAGCGGGATCGCTGCCGGATTTGCCAACGGCCCCAATCGCAAAGGGGTGACGCGGGAGGAGATCAAGAGTGCGGTGATCAACGCGATGCAGGAGGAGAGCGACCCGTTGGAGGACCGTCCACTGCCCAGGGCCGAGCGAGAGCATACCGAGCAATATTTCAACCAGTTGCGTCAGGGGAGCAGCGAACCGGATCGGTAATTTTTTGCTCTTTGAGGTGGCTTTCCCAATCGGAAATGGCGATATACAATCTGCGAGGTTTTGGGAGTTATCCACATCGGCAGGCCCCGCTTGCATTGCCGATCGATTGGATGTAAACCATTGCCTTGAAACAACTTGGCGGCATAGCTCAGCCGGTTAGAGCAGCGGAATCATAATCCGCGTGTCGGGGGTTCGAGTCCCTCTGCCGCTACTGCCAAACAAAAAGCCCTGGTTCGCGTGAAAACGCCGAAGCCAGGGCTTTTTTTGTGCGCCCGGGCAGCACGGATCCACGATTGCTTCAGCCGCGGAGGCTGCGCCGTCTTGGTGGCGCTGGAGTTGCGTTGCCGGAAAGGGCTCTCACGGAGGCGCGAAGGCGCGGAGTAAGATCGTTGTGGTTCCTTTATCTGGGAGTTCGCTCCGCGTCGGTGGCTTGGTGCCTTGGTGAGAGCCCTGGTTCCCTCGCAGGAATATAGCCTCTCCGGCAAAATTCCTTTGCTTTCACCGGCAACATCGAGAAGTGAACGATCGAGCTCAAGTGATCTCCTCGGGATTCAACCCAGTCGTGAAGACGGGGCCAGAGCATATTTTCAGGTGGTGTAAGCGTTGCCAGCGAGACGGAGCTGGTGGTTGGCGGCTTATCCAAAATTGTGGCTGTCCCCGATTACGAGCTCGCCTCGAAGTAGAGGCGGAACTGGCGGCGCGAAACATTATTCTGCCCCCATCATTCTGCCAATTCACCAAACGGGGCCAGAGTATGTTTTCAGGTGGCGCCAGCATCGCCTGCGGGATGTGGATGGTGGATGGTGGATGTCGCCGGGGATTGTGGCTGTCCCCGATTACGAGCTCGCCTCGAAGTAGAGGCGGAACTGGCGGCGCGAAACATTATTCTGCCCCCATCATTCTGCCAATTCACCAGACGGGGCCAGAGCATGTTTTCAGGTGGTGCCAGCAACGCCAGCGGGATGTGGATGGTGGATGTCGTCGGGAATTGTGCCTGTCCCCGATTGGCTCTGTATAAAAAGAACGCGACAACGTCTGTCGTGCCATCGGTACTTACTGCTGTGCGGTTGCCTTGCGTCCATGGCTATTGCATGCCATGCCTGCGGCACTGAGCGGACCATTGCGGTGCTAGGCTATGTTCTCGTCCAGGCGTGGTACAATCTCACGCTGTCGAGAGCTGCCAGGCTCAATGGAATCGACGATTGTGCTTGACTCCGATCGTTCTATCGATCGCTAATTTAACTCCTAGAACTTACGAGCCACCAATGAGAATGACTTCACGAATTGACGTTTTGGGAATGATCCCTTGGATGCTTGCGGCGCTGTTGGTGTCGCTGGCCTTCGAGTCCGAATTGGGGGCCGAGCCGCCCGCTGCGGAAGCGTCTACCGAAGTCTCACAGTGGGTCGATCTGTTTAACGGCCGCGATTTGTCGGGATGGGCGAACGTCAACACAGAACCAGATACCTGGTCGGTCAAGGACGGGCTGCTGGTATGCAGCGGTAAGCCTATCGGTGTGATGCGATCGGAGAAGCAATACGAGAACTTCATCCTGCATATCGAGTGGCGGCACATGAAGGCCGGGGGCAATTCCGGCGTGTTTGCGTGGAGTGAGGGATTCGTCCCTGAGGGGAGCCGACTTCCCAAGGGAATGGAAGTCCAGATGCTCGAATTGGACTGGGTCAATCAGCATCCCTTAAAGAATGGTGAGCCGAACCATATCGGGTACATCTCGGGCGAATTGTTTGGTGCCGGCGGGCTCACCGCCACGCCCGACAACCCGCGCGGCAGACGCAGTATGTCGGTGGAACTGCGTTGCAAGGGTGTGGGGCAATGGAACGTCTACGATGTCGTTTGCGTCGACGGCACGGTCAAGCTGGCGATCAATGGCAAGTTCGTCAATTCCATTCGCGATTCGTCGGTCCGCAAAGGCTATCTCTGCCTGGAGTCCGAAGGCTCGGAAATTCACTTCCGCAATATCCGAATCCTCGAACTGCCCCCGGGCATCACCACGCCAGAACAGACGGCAAAAGTTATCGAGGAGTAGAATCCTCTGCACCGGTGTCGATCGCACGCGGGGGCGCTCATCACGCCCCTGAGCGATCAACCGTCGTTTCTGGATTCCTTGTCGCTGCGCGCCTGCTTCACCATCGCAACAATCGCTTGACGGCATTCGTCGGAACTCCGGACTTCGTGTGGGAATCCAATGCGAACCGATTGGACACGCTCGGGTGTTTTGAGCCGTAAATGAAAACCGAGGCGGTCGACCGCGGTCATCTTTGCTTCGGAGGCGACGATCTCTTTTTCCGCGTAAGCGATATCGAGCATCGCAGCGGCATGGTCGTCGTTCATGTGTTGCAGGATACCCGCCGCGGCGTCAGCCAATGGATCCGCAACCGCGTGCTGGAAATCATCCGTCTGAATCCAGCCCATCACTCCAAATCCTCCAACAAAATAGAGCTCCGTAGGATTGAGTCGCCAGAACGAGAAATCGGCAAAGTCGACGTAGTAGCTCGCGTTCTCATGGCGGCTGAGATACAGAGCGCGGGTTTCATCAAGGTCTTCATCGGGCACCGGTTCGGCGCTGCCGACCAGCGTCAAACGCCCTGCACCCAGCGGATCGAAAGCCGCTGTCGGATCGGTGACAAATAGCGACGCACGGGGATCCTCGCGCAGGTTCTTGGTGTGCATCGCCATCGCGCTGATCAGAAACAGCGGTCGGCCGATTGCATCCAATGCGTACGGCATTGTCGACCCAAACGGAAACCCTTTGCAGTGGACCGAGTGGGTGGAGATGACACCCACCTGACTCAGCGACAGCATCGTTCGAGCTCGCTCGGCAAACGTCGTCTCCGCCGCAGGATTTGGATCTTCGGGGGCCGTTGTGTAGGCGTGTTTTCGCGGTTGAGCCATTGCCTGAATGCTTTCTGTGGACAGAGATGCAAGAGATGAAAATGCGCTCCCGACCGCATCGCTTGATCAAGCATCCTAACGCAAAACCAACCACCTCCGAAATGCTTCGCACATTCCGAATCAGGGCACAGGCATCAACAGACATTACGAAAGGTGCCAGGATATGTTTTCGAGTGGTGTCAGCGTCGCCTGTGGGACGTGATGTTGGGTGTCGACCTCACCGGGAATTGTGCCTGTCCTCGATTGGTCCGCTACTGGGCGTCCTCGTATGCCAGACGGATGAGATCGTTGGTTCGTTTCCCGACGGGGCCGCTGATTGTGGGCGAGCGATGCTCCAGCACCGCTGCGGAAAAATCTGAGATCAGCGGAGCGTGCAGGTTGTCTGCCGGTGGGTGCGATTCCAACTGTTGCCCTTCGGACGTGGAGAGCATTAGGTCGCCATGGTTCAGGTCTTCGACGGTGATCCGTCCTTCGGTTCCGATGATCTCCAATCGATCCGGCGTCTCCACGGTGCCGAAGTAGCACTGCAGGATTCCATGGGCGCCCGAGTTGAATTGCACCAACAGCGTTGCCGCCTGTTCAGCTTCGTAGTCGGGTGAATCGATCACGCTCGCTTTGACTGTCGCGACATCTCCCAGCAGTTGCAGGAAGACATCCAATCGATGACTTCCGATATCCATCAACGGCCCTCCGCCTCCGCGCGTCCGGATCACTCGCCAATCATCCGCCGGGAATCGGTTGGGATTCCCGGTCACACACCCGATGGAAAGGATTCGGCCCAATTGCTTCGCTTCGATCAGTTGCTGGATTCGCAGCACGACGGGATAGAATCGTCGGTAATAAGCGACACCGAGAGAGACGCCTGCCTGGTCGCACGCGGAGATCATCTGATCGCACTCGGCGGGATTGAGAGCCATTGGCTTTTCGACGAGAACGTGCTTGCCAGCTCGGGCAGCCGCGATCGTTTGCGGGCAATGGCAGTCGACTGGAGTTGCGATGTAGACGGCATCCAAATTGGGTGAAGCGATCAAATCATCTGCATTGGTAAATCGGTGCGGCACACCAAATTGATCCGCAAACTGATCTAATTGCGGTTCACTGCGACGGCAAACCGCGACTAGTTCCGAATTTGGATCGCTCTGAATCGCCGCGGCAACACGTTTATTGGCAATGTCACCGACACCCACCAGTCCCCATCGAATCGTCAAATTTTCTACTCCATCGCTGTGAAAAGGGGCCAGGGCATGCGTTCAGATTGTGACAGCATCCCCTGCCTCAAAAGTTGTGCCTGTCCCCAATTGGCATCGATGGATTCGCACCTCACCCCAGCGGCCGCGACGCAAACACATCTCGTTAGCCCCGAATCGGAAACCGCCGCCGTGTCTCGGACTTTGCCTGAAGGCAAATCCCGTATTTGAGTTTAAACGAATCAACCGCCACGCTCCAGAGTCCGGTTCCCTTGGGCAACCGGACTCTAGCGGCTTGTCGGTTTAATCATAACGAGCTTCCTTGCATTAGCCGTTTGGGCGTTAGCCCCGGGTTCGTGGCAGCGGAACCGGGGCTAACGCCCAAACGGCTGATTAAACCGACAAGCCGCCAACGCGTGGCGGCTGATAACTCCGTTTGAAAAACGGAATCGTCCTGCACCTCGCCTGATGAACAATGGCGTCGCGATAGATTAATATCTATATAACAACGCTCGATAGTTCCCCGTTCAGGATCCCCCATGAATCGCCGTCGCTTACTGCCGCTACTTGCTGTTTTTGCCCTGATGAGTCTTCCGTTTCCATCGACCTCCGCCGCGGAGCCGGAGGAGAAATCGTACGACGTTGTGATCTATGGCGGTTCGTCGGCGGGGATCGCTGCGGCGGTGCAGGTGCGGCGGATGGGAGGATCGGTCATCGTGATCGAACCGAGTCGCAGGATCGGCGGTTTGACGACCGGCGGACTGGGGCAGACCGACATCGGCAACAAAGCCGCGATCGGCGGCATCGCGCGGGAGTTCTATCAACGAGTGCGCGCCTATTACGATCGACCCGAGGCTTGGAAATGGCAAAAACCGACCTCCTATCGAGACAGCGGACAAACGCGTACGAGTTCCGCTGAAGCAACCATGTGGACCTTCGAGCCCTCGGCGGCGCTGGCGATCATGCGCGATCTGGTTCGCGAGTACGAGATCCCCGTCGTCTTTGAACAGCGACTGGATCGGACCCCGTTGGCAGATGCCGGTCATCGTGCCCGCGGCGTGACGCTTGAGAACGGACGGATCGTGGCAATCGCGATGGAAGGGGGCCCGAGTTATCGAGGCCGGATGTTCATCGATGCTACTTATGAAGGAGACCTGTTGGCCGCCGCTGGCGTCTCGTTCACCGTCGGCCGTGAAGCGAATGCGGTCTATGACGAAACGCTCAACGGCGTCCAGACACGGCATGCGAAGTACCATCAATTTGTGCCGGGAGTCGATCCGTTTGTGGTCCCAGGGGACAAGTCCAGCGGCTTGTTGCCAGGCATCGATGCCGACGGCCCCGGCGAAGAGGGGAGCGGCGACGCCCGCGCACAAGCTTTCTGTTTTCGGATGTGCCTGACAGATCACCCGGAAAATCGTATCCCGTTTGCGAAACCCGACGGCTATAACCCGCTCGTCTTCGAATTGCTGCTACGCAATTTCGAAGCGGGCGAGAAGGGGATGCCTTGGATCAATTCCAGCATGCCCAATCGTAAAACCGATACCAACAACCGAACCGCCTTCTCGACCGATTTTATCGGCCAGAACTACGACTATGCCGAGGCGAGCTATGACCAGCGGGAATCGATTGTCGCACGCCACCGCACCTATCAACAGGGATTGATGTGGACGCTAGCCAATCACCCCCGTGTGCCCGATCACATTCGCAACGAAGTTGCGCGATGGGGCATGTGCCGGGATGAGTTCGAGCGCGCCGATGGTTGGCAACAGCAGCTGTATATTCGCGAAGCCCGGCGGATGGTGGGTTCTACCGTGATGACGCAACATCACTGCCAAGGACGCCAGACGGTCGACGACTCCATCGGATTGGCCGCCTACACGATGGATTCCCACAACACCCAACGGTATGTCGATGCCAACGGACACGTCCGCAACGAAGGCGATGTCGAAGTCGGAGGCTTCTCGCCTTATGAGATCTCGTATGGCGCGTTGACTCCGAAAGCGGAGCAATGCGAAAACCTGCTCGTTCCGGTTTGCTTGAGCGCATCGCACATCGCCTTTGGCTCCATCCGCATGGAACCTGTCTTTATGGTTCTGGGCCAGTCGTCGGCCACGGCCGCGATGCAAGCGATTGGGACCGATCGCGCCGTGCAAGCGATCGACTACGACGCGCTGCGACAGAAACTACTGGACGACAGCCAAGTGCTAACGTGGACGGGGCCAGTAAAGAAGTCGGCGGCATCGATTGATCCCAAGACGTTAAAGGGAATCGTCGTCGACGATGAAGCGGCTGCTCGCACCGGCTTTGACGCAATCAGCCAAGTTGTTGGTCCGTTTGTTGGAACCGGCTATCGTCATGACGGCGACAACGACAAGGGACATCAGAGCATTCGCTTTCCGGTGAAGATCAAAACACCAGGCAGCTATGACGTGCGAATCGCATATACCGCAAACGCCAATCGAGCGACCAATGTCCCGATCACGATTCGTGCAGGTGGGAAAACCCACTCAGCCACCTGCAACCAAAGGAAAGCTCCCCCGCACGGATCCTTCACTTCCGTCGGCGAGTTTGAATTTCCCGCGGGCGACGCCACCATCGAGATCGGCAACAAGGGAACTGACGGCCATGTGATCGTCGACGCGATCCAGTTGTTGCCACAATAAAATGCCTGGACCTGTCGTCTGGCATTTTTACAAAGCAGCAGCTTTTGCAACGTCTCGGTTTGGCAAAAAGCAAAATGCTGGGATGGCGATCGGATCGCGAGTCCGCCGAAACGGATGCCAGACAGCAAGTGCCTGCGAGGGCAATGCCTTTATTTCAAACAGCACTATGGACACCGTCGCGGCGACCCAATGGCTGATGGGCTTTGCACGGCTGCTGTTTGCTTTTGCCGGGCAAATTGACTTCGGCAATCCGGTCTACGAGACTGGGGGCGTCGTGGGATTCGAAGAAGCGGTTCCGCGATACCCTCTCGCTCTGTCTCTGCTCAGGATCTCACCATGAAATATCTTTGCTCGCTCGTCTTACTTACTTTCGCTGTTGTCGTTGGCCCTGTCGCGGACGCAGCTGATTCGGATGTTGTGAAGCCAACGGTTGGTTCGTTGCCGGTGGGCAGGGTGTTGTACCTTGGTAACAGCATCACCCTGCACCGACCCGCTCCCAAGATCGGCTGGACCGGCAACTGGGGAATGGCTGCCAGTGCTGCGGAGAAAGACTACGTTCATTTATTGACCGCAGACATTGCCAAGGCGAGTGGTTCGCAGCCGGAGATCAAGGTTCGCAACCTCGCTTCGTTTGAACGCGAGTACGACACGTTCGAGATCGAAACAGGACTCGAGGAAGAGCTGAAGTTCAAGGCGGACCTTGTCGTCGTAGCGATCGGGGAAAATGTGACCGCTCCGGCCAGCGATGCCGCCAAAGCTGCGTTTGCGGCAGCGTTCGGGCAGTTGCTCGCAACCCTTCAGCAGGCTGGCGATCCGGTGATCTTCGTGCGCAGTTCGTTCTGGCCGAGTCCGGTCAAGGATGGCATTATGCGCCAGGTGAGCTCAGATGCCGGGGCGACGTTCGTCGACATTTCTGCACTAGGCAATGACGAGTCGTATCAAGCGAGTGCGGAGCAGGATTTCCAGCACGCCGGCGTCGCAGCCCATCCGGGCGACAAAGGGATGCAGGCGATTGCCGATGCGATCTTTGCCGCCATGAAAGTGAAGGCTGGCCTGGCAGGAAAGTGAACCGACGTAATTAATTTGCGTTCGGAATGACTTTGGCAGGATGATATTGCGGGAAAAACATTATTCTGCCCCCGTCATTCTGCCAGTCCTCGAGACCACAAAACCGAGGCAGAGCATGTTTGCGGATGGTGTAAAATCGCCTGCTGGACGTGGAGGGCGGGGGGCCTACTCGGAAATGATGTCTGCGCCGATTTGCGAGTCGTCACTTGTCGTGCCTGCGGCACTGAGCAGACCAATACCGAGCCAGGGTGTGAGTACAGGTGACGCCTACATCGCTTCGCTTTTCACGATCGCGTCTTTCAAAAGTTCCTTCAGCCGCGTCGGATCGTTGGTGGTGACTTTTGCGACGAAGCCACGTTTGTGAGCGAAGCGAACTTCTTCGTGGGTTTCAATTTGCGAAAAGTCCAAACGCTGGCTGTCGTTGTATCGCGACAGGCCGTATCCTTCGCCACGACGGTCGGGAGTTACCATCGCCTGGATCGCGTCCTGTTTTCCTTCGCTCTCGATGAACGCGTAGACTCCAAACGACGGGTCGTTGGCAAGCGTGTCGCTCTTTGCAAGGAAGAGGGCTTGGATCGATTCGCCATCGCTTTCGACCGTCCAGTACTGAGCGTGCTCTTTCAGGTAGTCCAACCGTTGCCGCAGCGACTGCAAGTAGTTGACGATATCCTCCCCGACCATGCACATCACCTGGTAGACCGGGCTGTCGGGCCGCAGTTCGGTTTGGCTGGCAAAGCGGTTCAGCAGCGTGATGTCCAGCGGCGAGTTGAGCGCTCCCAACGCCGCGCGTGGAATTCCCATCAGCTTGGCCGCTTCGTTTGGTCCCAGCGTATCGAGCCATTCCGCAGGGCGCAGCCAGGCGCAGAACGAGAGGGCGTCGTCGTAGAGTCCCATGTTCTGCAGCACCAGCGAGAGGGCGCACAGCGGCGGCGCATCGCGCGGGAACCGGTGGTGGTCGAAGTTGTTTTGTTCGGGATCGTGCACCTCGCCGACATCGACGACGCAGATCGTGCTGTCGGCCAAATCCTCCTCCGTCGGCTCGCGGCGTTGGATCGGGACACCGTGCAGATGCGCCAGCAGGCTGCAAGCAAGGAAGTCGTCTTTGTGGGCTCCGCCCGGATGGGTCACGATCAACTGTATCGCCATAAGGTCGCGCTATTCAGATTGTTTTGGGAGGGGATTTGAAATCAAGAAGCAGATCCCAAAACATACAGGCAAAACCGATGGAGGGAACCTGGTCGCGCCCGAGGAAGAGAGACGGGCTGGCCGACTTGCTGCGATCCGGCTCGAACTGATGATGTGAGCGTTCGTTAAAGGCAGCGTCGGGCAATGCAAAGAGGAGCAAGCATCCCTCACCGCGAAAAAACTGCCAGCACCAGCATCGCCGTTTTGTGGAAGCGATTCGGCGCGTCGTTCCTTGGCTGGTGCTGCAACCGGCGGCTTGGGGCTACTCAATCATGCCGAATGACTGCAGTGCTTTATACAGATTGTAGGCACCAAAAATCCCCATCGCCGCGATAAACAATCCCCAAAACAATTGGTTCGGCTGCTTCGATTCTTGTTTCTCGTCGTCCATTGTGATACCTGACGTAAAGGATCCATTGGCAACATCGATACTGCAGTAGGGCTGATCGTTGCCGGCTTGTTCATCGGGGCCGCGTGCCCATTTTGAGGGTGTTTCCGCCAGCGATCAAGGTCGCTGGGGCAACGCAACGGAGAAACGTTTGGCGGACGAAAAAAAATGGAAACGAAGGAAACTGCATTGAAATAACGATGGGCGATCTACCTTGGGTTCACCGATTCCTTCTGCAGTTCCTGGCGACCGACAGAGCCCGCGTTTAGCGTGTTGATGTTGTTCTCCGTGTTTGTGTAGTCCACGAACACGGCCGGGTTGGTTCCGTTGAGGTATTCTTCGAGGTTCGTGTAACCATCTTTGTCCCCGTCCTTGGCTCCATCCGTAACATCGTCTGGATCGAGGCCGTGGCCACGTTCCCATGCGTCCGGCATCCCATCACCATCGGCGTCTGGTCGTGCGGCTTCCGATTCCAGATTTGGCCAACCTCCCACGGCACTTTGTGAGTCGATGATGCCTTTGCCACCACCTTCGTAGGTCTCACCGAAGTGGGCCGTGCCGGTGCGCACTTCCTCGACAATACGCGCGTCGATTGAGTCGCGTTTGGGCAAGGAAGCACCTGCGTGCTGCAGGACAAGAGGAAAAGCTTCTTGTGCAGTGTGCTCGCGGATGGGCATCGCATTCCATGGAGTGTCGAGCTTCAATAACCCAATGTGCTGTTCGCCGCCTTGGGGCTGGACTCCACCCGCCCAGTTATCGTGGGAAACCACCGCGTCGCCGTGCATGTAGTTCTCCGCCACGTACCATTGACCGAAATCGTTGACGCCATCGCGGGACGATGGGTTGATAATCCGGTACCCAATCGCACCGGACCCCGTGGCAGGTCCTGGCTTGTAGTAGTTGCCTACCATGTTGATGATCGTAACGTTGAATTTTGGATTGCCTTGTTGTTGCTTTTCGCCGCCGTAGGCGCTGTTGCTTCCCCAGTTGTAAATGACGTTGTTTCGGTAGTCGGTGTGCCCGCAGCCGGACGCAAATCGCGGGTTGCGACTGGAGTGATGGGCGAGAAGGTTGTGATGGTACGTGCTGTAGTTGGATCCCCATATGCCACCAAACCCGTGAGAACCTTTCGCGTGGACGGACTTGTAGAGGCTCTCGGAGATCAAGCTCCATTGAACGGTTACGTTTTCACAATGATAAATCGATAGCGTTTCGTCGACACTCCAACTGGCGGAAACATGATCTACTATGATGTTCTTGTGGTACCTGCTTGAGAGTGCGTCCACGTCGTCTCCCGTCTCGTCGCCCAGGCGAAGCCTTAGATAGCGTAGGATGACTTCATCGGCGTCAATCGTCAGAGGGTGCCTCTTGATTGCAATCCCGTCGCCCGGTGCCGTTTGTCCAGCAATCGTGATGTACGGGTTGCGGATGGTCAGCCTGCTTCTCAGATCGATGGTTCCAGAGACCCCGAAAACAACGGTGCGTGGTCCCTTGGCTTCCACCGCGGCTCGCAGGCTGCCAGGACCTGAGTCGTTCAGATTCGTTACAGCGATCACTTGGCCCGCACGCCCTCCCGTGGTCACGGAGCCATAACCTTCCGCCCCCGGAAACGCTGGCACTTTGGCGGACGGGGCATCTAGTGAAATTTGCTGGCCGCTGGCGACAAGTGACATTGTGCCCATGGCGGCAAGGACCGTCAGTGAAACGGTCTTGGAGGATTCGCAGAGGTATCGGATCATCGAATTATCTCGCAGTTGTTCGATCGGATTATTCTTGCAGAATGTGTGCAGTCGCCAGATCGCGGTGCTCGATCCACCATTTCCGAAAGCCTGTCAACGCAACTCTGGTGCATCGCATCTTTCTTTGGGCGGTTCCGTCTCGAACGCAATCGATTGGGTTACCCGATTTGAATATCATACCGAGCACGGCGGCGCAATAAAATCAATGTTCCCATCAGCTTTCGAACTGCCACGGCGCGACTGGAGCTGTTTGGCCTTGCAACGAATCGCTGCGCGACGAAAAGTGGGCACCATGCGGTGTTGCGACCTTGTGCGGACACTAGTCAGCCGTCGTTTGGATCTCGATGCTTGTTCATCCTCTCATAACTCCCGATCGCTCGCGGTTCAGTCGCGCCCCCTGATTAGCATCGACTAGGAGCGGCGGGCGACGTTTGGCGACCTGTCGAGATGATTTGCGCCACGCAATTGTACTGGTCGCGAGTCGCGCAGGCGTGGATGCTGATCTGCGCGGACACAAAAATTGATTTGCCTCACCTCTTCGCTTTCAACGTTTTTGTGAGGCCTTGGCTATGCGGTATGATGTCGATCTGTACGTTTTCTGGCTGATGTGACTCTTGGTCCTTGTGAATCGTTTTCCCACCTATGAATATCTCTCAAACGATCGTTGCCCTGGGGCTACTCGGCTCTCTTTGCTTTTCTGTTCAGGCGGATGAGCAGGGGAGTGTGTTGGATGGCGTCTCGATTCAAAGGTACGTGCCTCAGAGCGGGTCGCTGCCGGCTTGTACTCATATTGCTCGTCGTGGCGAGACGGAGATCGTGACCAGCAGCGATCGGCTGTTCTATCGGACCGATGCTCAGTCGCCGCTGATTCGATCCCCGATCGATATTTTGGTCGATGCGCACAGCGTTGTTTTTAATCCTGTCGAAAAGCTGTTTTACGCAACCGATACGGGCAACCATCGGCTGATCACGTTTGCAGATCCGGCGGGCGACACATGGGACACTTTTGCGACTTCGCTGGCCGGGATCAAACTGCAACGCCCCCACGACATCGTGTTCGACGATGCAACCGGTTGGATGTATGCTCTGAATCCCAACAGCAGCGAGGTGTTTCGGTTTAAAGGGAGCGGCGGGGACGTCGCGGTGTTGGATCTCTCGAAACAGTTGGGCTATTCCCGTGCGTTGACGATCGCAAACGGGACGTTGTATGTGATCGGTTCGAGCCATGGCGTGGTGGTCGAAGTGACCGACTTTGAAAAACAAGCCTTCCAGATCCACACCAGCTTCGGCAAAAAAAAGAACGCCGTCGCCGGCAGTTGGCTAACCACCGGCTTGGTGCTCAATGACGTCGACTATTATCAGGGGCATTGGTACGCGACCAGCTACTTCTGTCCAGCGTATGCGGGTAACGAAGATTGCGACGAAAACAAATTCATTCGCTTCAAGACCTGGGACGATTTGAAGACGGGGAAGTGGGACGACCTGAGTTCGCTGCTGCCCAGCAAAATTGTCCCTTATTTCCTGACGCCTCACGCCGATGGATTGGACATCGCCATGTTCCGCCACGAAGCCCGAGGGACTGCTGACTGGATCTATCGCTTAACACTCGCCGCCCACTAGCGATCCCATCTCTTCGGGGAGTGTCGTTTGTTGAGTACGTCGCCGGCATCCGTTTGCAGGATGATGAGTGGCAGGATGATGAGTGGCAGGATGATGAGTGGCAGGATGATGAGTGGCAGGATGATGAGTGGCAGGATGATGAGTGGCAGGATGATGAGTGGCAGGATGATGAGTGGCAGGATGATGAGGGCGCGAAACATCATTCTGCCCCGATCATTCTGCCAAACTATGTTGCGAGGTCTCGATTGCTTACGGACTCCTGGGAGGAGCAGTTCGGTCACTGCGCCGGATGACTTTGCGCCTCCGCTCGATTGCGGGCGATATCGCGTCGCACGCGATCGATCATCTCGCGGATTGTCGTGTCGTCGAATCCAAGCCGTTTGCTGACAGCGCGGATCGTGCGGATCTCATATCCGGTCAGTGTGCCATCGGCCATCGCTAGGCGGACAACGTTTCGCAAGTGTTCATCGTCGGCCGGGACCGAATCGAGCGACGCTCGCTCGCTTCGAGCTCGGGCAATCATCGCGTCGTACTTCGCTTGATCCCAGCGATGCTTCTTGGCCCACTTCTGAAGGATCTTCGTTTCGTTGTCGTCCAGTTGAGCATCCGACATCGCCATCTGAGCTAACTCTAAGAACTCGAGTTCCTTCAATTCATCGGTTCCCAGCGAGTGGCCATAACGCTGAATCAGGTCGCGACGGAGCGTCTGTTGGGATGCCTTGCCACGCTTTCTCATCAGATAAATTGTCGCCACGATTCCGGTCGCGATGATCGCTAACAGCAGCGGGTGGGCGACCAGGTAGGCGGCGGCGATGTTGACTATTGCGACCGTCAGTCCGATGATCACCGCGGCAAGAAACGAACCCCATCCGGCAAGCGGACCGATCAGGGGAAGATGGTACATGAATCCGGTGATGCTTGAAAATAAGATGGCGAACCCCATGATAATCGCTGCGGTCCCAAGCCCCCGTACGATCCACTTCAACTGTCTCATGTGCGAATTGATCGTCGCCAACGCGGCCGGTCGCTCTCCCGCCACGATGCAGTGGAGATTGCCCGAGTCCTGAATCATCTGATAGACAATGCCTGTCCGATGATGCGATTGATCGGCGACGCCGTGCCCCGATTCGTATTTGCCGAAGTAGGTTGCGACACGTGGCACGGGAATTCCTGTGTAGCGCACCCGTTCATCCCCCAGTCCATCGCTAGCCTTTTTAGTCAGGTGAAAGTACTCACTCCCAGGCTTTAGGTGCAGCTGCATTCCGGTTGGTTTAAGCCGGAGAGTTTTCGGAGCGATCGTGTCGTAAACGTCGAAGAATTCGATCAACGAGGTTTGGATCGGTAGTTCGCCAACTTGGTACTCCGCCCGGTAGAAGCTCTTGGATTTGCATTCCTGTTTGACTCCGGCGTTGTCGGCGCTGTTCTGGACGCTCGACTTCCATTTCATTTGGTAATGCGTGTTCCGGCTGAAATCTGGCTGATACCAGCTGTAGATCTCCGCCTCGCGATTGACCGTTAGGAAGCCAGGGAACGCTTCGACGTATTCCCCTGGGATTGCGGATCCCGACTCCATCGGGCCGGTCAAGGAGATCAGCGTTCCGGCCGCGACATCATCCAGTGAATCGACAGCCTGGGTCGCTGCAGCGGCACGATAATAGTCGAATCGCGTTTCGTTTTGCCACAGCACGGGGAGTGTGAGAAGGACCAAGGCGGGTCCCATCAGCATCATCGCCCAGCGGTCTTCTTGTGTGTGTGCCATCGTGGATCCGTCGCGATTGGTCGAGGTGCGTCATGCAGGGGGTAGGGGGGCAGGACGGCAATTATGCCCATAACGACCGCTGCGCGATAACACCTAAGCACCCACCGTTCGAACCGCGCCCCGGTGCTCACTCCGTTGCTTCGCACCTCATTTCGGCCCCGATCACTCTGGCAATCGATTGCTCGGTGCCGCGGCCTGCGGACGTCGGGGCTTCCGGGAAATCGGGAGTACAGGAAACGTCGCGGCGTTGCATCTAAGTTCTGGTGTTTGCTGAAAGCCAACTCCGAGGCGTCCAATTTGCTCAGCTGGCTTCTCATGATCACGGGGCCATTCCTGGGGGCAGTGTTTCTTAAAGGTGCTGGTTTTGGGCGTCGTCGTGGTTCAAAATCAATCCTCCGGCAATTCCCGATGTTCTACCGCTCCTCACCTCACGCCCGATCTTGGATGGCTCGTATCGACACCATTGTCAAACGCCTGCAGCGAAGCACCACCGGAATCATCCCACGCCCTACCAAAAAACGGCGACGTCCACGCAATCCTTTGGCTTCGGCAGCTCGCCGGAAAAAATAGGAGGCTCTTGAAACATCCGGTACCGACCGAGTGTTCTCGTAGGTTTCTCAGAGTCGGTATCTCCCGGAAGCGCGTCGCCGCTGCGGCCGCGCTCCGCTTTCCAGCGAACCGCCTCATCGCTTGAGGTTGTCTCAAGTTTGCGATGCGGCCAGGCACGTTTACTTTTGCAGGATGATGAGCGTCAGGATGATGGGTGGCAGGATGATGGGTGGCAGGATGATGGGTGGCAGGATGATGGGTGGCAGGATGATGGGTGGCAGGATGATGGGTGGCAGGATGATGTTCCGCGCTTAATCATTCTGCCACTCCAGAATTCAACCGTTCTCCTGCGCACCCTGTTTAAGCTGTGATTCGATGGTCGTATTGGATGAAGGAAGAAGCTGCTGATCCGTTTCTTCGAATCATTCCTGCAACATTTGGCTTAGGCCTTGCAGGTCGTCGGTGTTGATCAGGTCGACGCCGGCGGCTTGCATCGCTCGCCAGCTGCGCGGGTTATCGGGGATCGCCCAGAAACGCAGCACTCGGCCTTTGGCGTGCGCCTTCGCGACGATCGCTGCCAACTTGGCTTGTTCTTCGCCGCTCATCTCCCCTTCGCCACGCCATTTAAAATGTTTGCCCCAGCGGTCGCTGATCATCGGCATCAGGTGAGTGGGCATGTCGCTGTCCAAGTCGCTCAATCGGCCATCGAGACCTGCGAAGCGTTCTTCGTCCGACGCGACCGCTGCAAAAGGGCGATCGCCACTGATCACAACGTTCACCGCATTTTCGATTCGCTGGCCGTTGCGAACGACGGAGAAGACGTCGGGATATTGGCTCAGCAGGTTGTCTAACGCCGCGTAGGTCGCGGCACCGTCGGCTTTAAAATCGATCAACAGCGTGACGACGGGACCGCCCAGGTAGACCCGTCCGCCGCCTCGCTGCACTCGTTCGCGGAGGGGATCGAGGTAGAGTCGCTTGAGCGTTCGTTCGGGCGACAACTCCGATCGCGAATGAGCTACCAGCAGTTCGCCATCGACAAGAAACACGTCGGCTTCGACGCTACAGAAGCCATGATCCAGCGCGTCCAGCAGCGGCCGGTCGTGCAGGTAATCGTTATGCGCGTGCGCTTGTCCCAGCGGTTCAATCTTCGCGGCCGGCTGTTCGGCGGCGGCGATTTGCAGCATGACGGAACCGACCAAGAGCAGTAGCCCGGCAATGCGCGCCGCAGCGATTGCGAGTACCAGGAGTCTTAAATTGCCTCGAAACCGAAGGGGCGAAGCCGTTGTGTCGTTGGTCATATCAATTAGATTTCGGTACGGAAGGTCCAGGTGGCGGTTGATCGATGTCGCGCCCCGCAGGGCGTTGAGTGAAGGGCCTGATGTTGGTCTTGGAGGAGGTGCTGGCGGCGAACACGATCATGTTAAGTGCCCGCGTGGGAGAGCGGCAAGTTAACAGCGGCTCGCGTTACTATTCCTGCCCGGAAATCAAAGTATTCGCACAGCTGCACAGCAGTTCTACTCAGGCTTCTGAAACAGCACGTCTGCTATCAAAAAAGCGAATCGCGAGTGCCACGATGTTGAGCAAGTGCGCCGGTGAGGTCGCCACGATGGAAGGCATTTTGCTGTGATTTCCAAGGGGAAAACTCGCAAGGTTGGATCCCTATTTCGAAAAAGTTTTGCATTGAATTCGCTGGCTTTATGGTCGGCGAATCTTCCCAAAGGGGGGCGGTGGTGTCGCTGAGGGGCTGTTAGGGTTGCAACGGTTATTAGGCGATCACTCCCCGCCCGACGTTTTGCCAGGTGGCGGCTAGGGATTTGGCACGTCAATCGCTTGTTGGGGGGAGCGATCATGGTTGCGAAGGAGCGTCCTGTTCCTTGTCGCACCTTTGGTTTGCTCCGCTAATTCTCTTCCCCTTTCGTTCCTACTCACCATTGGGAATCCCTACCTTGTTCACATCAAAGAAACAACGCGCCTTTACGCTCGTCGAATTGTTGGTCGTGATTGCGATCATTGGCATCCTCGTCGGTCTGCTGTTGCCGGCGGTTCAAGCGGCTCGAGAAGCGGCTCGCCGGATGCAGTGCAGCAACAATCTCAAGCAGCTCGGCTTGTCGATGCACAACTACCACGACGTCTATCTCAAATTTCCGCCGGGCGGATTGGAGGTCAGCAGCTATCGGATCGGTTGGCCCGGTCGGATCTTCCCTTTTATCGAAGAGGGGAATCGTTTGGATGCGATGGACGGAATGTCAGCTGACGCGTTAGTGACACTTGCGCCCTACCGCTATACAACGGCACCTCACAACGGGGGCGATCCGATTTTTACCGATCCCATGCCGAGCTTCGCCTGTCCTTCTTCGCCGCTTGGAGATACGGTGAACGCATCGTCTTATGTGGGGCTTCAGCACGGCACGTTGCACTATCGAGCCAACGCTGGTTCGGTGAATTACGACATGGTCAACGTCGCAACCAGCAGCCGCGACTACAGCACGTCGGGCGTGATCTACCCGACCAGCAAAACCAAGTTCGCCCACATTATCGATGGGACGAGTTCGACGATTTTGGTTGGCGAATGCTCCGACCGCCAAGGCTGGACCGATTCAATGTTGGCCAGTTGGGGTGGTATTCAGCCTTGGACCTGGGGTTATTACTACTACGGTGCCGGAGCGGGCTTCTTGCAGTTGGATAACAAGAACCTGCAATATCCCATCAACTTTGAGGGGACAACGACCACCAACGCGACCGCCTATCGCAGTGCGCATCCCGGCGGTGCTCAATTCTCGTTCTGCGATGGCAGCACGCGTTTCTTGACCGAAACGATGAACATGCTGGTGTTGGACGCGATGGCAACGCGGGCGCGAGGCGAGGTGGTCACGACCCCGTAGATCCAAATGATTTTGTTTTAGAACGCAGGGGGGATGCTCCCTGTTTCCTGCCACGGTCATCGCACTGTTCCCGCTCAAATTAGGTAGGGAAACAGTGCGATACTCGTTTGGGTTTCAAGCACTTCACCGCCTCTTTGCTGGGCCTCTTTGTCCGGCAACGCTCGCTTATCGTGCTGTGAAGTTAGGCAACAATGCCTTGCCTTGCACTTCCGCGAGGCACTCCTCTGGTGCGGTTTTCTTTTGTTGGTCGGGGCGGTTTCTGGCGTTTCGGCGAGGATTTTCCACAAAACTCCCAGTTTTCGTGATGAAACATAAGGTGGGCGGATGCTGTCGCTAGGAAGTTTGCTGGGGAAAATGGTGCCCCGTTCCTCGTCAGGCGATGGATTATGAGGGCAGCGGGAGGAGGGATGAGCGAATGCGTGGGAGAAATTTGGCACGCCAATCGCTTTAACGGAGCAACAGTCTCGCTCGCCGTTCAGCTTGTTTTTAGTGCCGAGCGAAGCTTCCTACCTACATTCACTTTCCATCTTCCTAGCCTTGATTTCTGGAACATCAGCCTTGAGACCTCTCAAAAAACGAAGTGCGTTCACCCTTGTCGAATTGTTAGTCGTGATTGCGATTATCGGCATCCTTGTCGGTCTACTGTTGCCGGCGGTTCAAGCCGCTCGCGAAGCCGCTCGCCGGATGCAGTGCAGCAACAATATGAAGCAGCTTGGTTTGGCCATGCACAACTATCACGATGTGTATTTGAAGTTTCCGCCGGGTGGTTTGGATGTCACCGGGTACAGGATTGGTTGGCCCGCCCGGATCTTCGATTTTATCGAAGAGGGGAACCGTATCGACGCGATGGATGGATTGTCTCCCGACGCGTTGGTCACCATGCAACCGTATCGATTCACGACGGCTCCGCACTATGGTGACAATCAAATTTTCACCGATCCGATGCCGAGCTTCGCCTGTCCTTCTTCGCCGTTGGGCGGCACTGCGAAATCCGCAAGTCAAATTGGTAGCATCGACCAAGGGACGTTGCACTACAACGCCAACGCCGGGTCGGTGAATTACGACATGGTCAATACCACGACATCGAGCCAAGATTACAGCACCTCGGGTGTTATCTATCCGAAGAGCAAGGTCAAATTCGCTCACATTACCGACGGAACGAGTTCGACGATCTTGGTGGGCGAATGCTCCGACCGCCAGGGCTGGACCGATGCGATGCTGAATAGCTGGGGTGGGATTCTGCCTTGGACTTGGGGCTATTATTCCTATTCGTCGGGAGGATACCTGCAGATGGACAACAAGAACCTCCAGTATCCGATCAACTTCGAAGGGACGACGTCAACGAACGTGACGCCTTATCGCAGTGCACATCCTGGTGGTGCCCAGTTCTCGCTGAGCGATGGCAGTGTGCGTTTCTTGACCGAAACGATGGACTACGTCGTGTTGGACGCCATGGCGACCCGAGCTCGTGGTGAAGTTGTTTCGTTCGAGTAGTTTCTCGTTTACCCGTCTTTAAGAGTTTGGAAGCTATCCAATGAAGTCCATAAACTATTTCGCCGGCCGATCCTCGCGGGTTCGATTTGCCACAAGCGGTGCCGCGATCGCTCTGCTGTGCATCGTCGGCTGTGGGCCTGCTGAAAAGCGGGTTGCCACGGCACCGGTAAAAGGGAAAGTTGTCTACAAGGGGGCCCCGGTGACAACTGGGACGGTGATGTTTATCCCTAGCGGCGGTGGACCGCCTGCGACGGGAGAGATCCAGCCCGATGGCAGCTATAGCCTGAAGACCTACGAGCCCGAAGATGGAGCGGTTGTCGGCTGGCATGCCGTGACGATCTCCGCGATCGAACTGGCCACCGGGTCGCCCGAAGATCCCGCCTCGGATCCAAAGCTTTTGGTTCCGACGAAATACAGCAGTTCCAAGATGTCGGGCCTGACCGCTGAGGTCAGCGATGGCGAGAACGCTGTCGATTTTGAATTAGAAGGGCCGTTGAAGTAATCGGTTTGATCGCTTGTTCCATCAGCTGCCAATGTTTGAATCACACCCTCCCGAGATGCGATTGTTCTGGTCGCATCGCCAGTTAACCATCCCACCTTTGTTCGAATCCCACCTCACTACGGTGCAATCTACCTGATTGCATTCCCGCCCTTATCTTTCCCGCCTGGGCTCATACCCTTTGAGTCTGCAAAGCGCGGCACGTCATCTAAGGCGTGCCGCCTTTTCTTTTTTATAGACGTCGCCGATGCGTTGGTTCATCGAGATGTTAGATGCCGCCACGGTTTCCGAAATGAAAACCGTGGCTGTTTCCCGATGTTTTGCGAAGTGCGTTTGGTACGCGACCGCCGGAGCGGTCTCGCGAACCTGGAGTGTTAACGCAACGTTAGGCGTTTGAAGAGTCGCCGCCGGATGCTTGCAGAACTTCCGTAACAGCGGCCAGAGCCGCCGGCAGATCCAAGCAGCCATCGTAGAGGGCGCGGCCGATGATGCAGGCGTACGTGTTTTGCGCCGTCAGTTGCCGAACGTCTTCAACCGTTGTCACGCCACCGCTGGCGATCACGGGGATGTCGGTCGCGGCCCGCATCTCTGCCAGCGCTTCCAGGTTGGGCCCCGAAAGCATGCCGTCTTTGGCGATGTCGGTGTAGATGATCGCCGCGATGTTTTCGGTCTTGCTGCGAAGATCCTTCGCCAGATCGACAGCCGATCGTTGGCTTGTTTCCAACCAGCCATCGGTAGCGACCATGCCGTCGCGGGCATCGATTCCGGCGGCTAGCCGTTTGGGATAGCGATCGCACATCCGCGCGAACCAATCGGGCTGCTTCAGCGCCGCACTGCCGACGATCAGACGCGACAGTCCGAGACCAAACAGGTCATCGATCGCCGCGTCATCGCGAACGCCGCCGCCCAATTGGCAGGGAACATCGACAGCGTGCAGGATGTCGGCGATCGCTTGTCGGTTTTCGGGGATCGGTGCGCCGCGAGCGGCGTCCAGATCGACCAAGTGCAGGAACTGGGCGCCTCGGCTGACCCACTGCCGCGCCATCGTGGCCGGCTCGTCGCTGAAGACGGTCTCGCGGGCGTAATCACCCTGTTTCAAACGAACGCATTTGCCACCACGCAAATCAATCGCTGGCCAAATCTCCACTCGCGGCTCCTCGCTGCTTGCAATATCTCGAATTCAGAAGGTCCCTTCTGAACGCATTGTCGCACACCCTCGAAAGACCGACAACTTGGGGTGTTGGGGAATCAGGGCTAATAAATGTTTGCGCTTCGGCTGATACCTAAGATTAAAACACTGGATAACCCTGTTGGGGATTTCAGGGGGTCTCGACGATCGTGTTTTCCGCGATCCGATTCCCCTCGCCCCCCATCTGGCGAATCGCTTCGGCGGCTGCATTTTCTTCGGTGACGATACAGTTGTTGACGATCGATTGGACGCAATCGTCCAACAGGACCCCTGATTTCGGGAAGCCGCGGATCGTCGATTGGCTGACGACGATCTGGCTGCAGCGGTGCAGTTCGATCGCTCCGTCGACATCGCCCACGCCATTGATCGCGTTGGCGACCAGCAGGCATCCGCTGCATTGGGTCAGCCGGATTCCAAGTTTGGCGTCGCCGCCATCGCCGTAACCGTATCGCGGGTTGCGGTCGAAGGTGTTCCCCGAGACGACGATCGCCTCGCATTTTTTCAGCAGGATGTTGCGGTCGTATCCCTTCCAGATCGTGTTGCCGGTGATCGCCACGCCGCGGGTGTTCTGGACGTAGATATTGTGCTGGACGTCGGACAGGATGTTGCCGGAGATCGTGACGTTACCGTGCCGCAGTTCTTCGGTGAACTTCTGCCGGTTGCTTTGTAAGTCGATCCAGATGTTGGCCGAATCCTTGGCGTGGTGGGTGTGTTGGATTGTGCAGCCGGTGATCGCCACCTCGCCGATGCTTCCCTCTTCGGAATCCAGCAGCACGTTGGCGGCCGCCGGAGCGTCGGGAGTCCCCATGTTCGCTTCGATGTCACAGCCGGAGATGTGGACGTTGCGGACATCGCCGCCGCGGATCACGACCCCTCCCGCAGCGTTGTAACTGATGTGCGAACCGACGATGTTGGCTTGGTGCAAACTGAGGTGGTCGAAGTAGACCCCGGCGCCGCTGTTTTCATACAGGTGGCAATCGCTGACGATCAGATTGCGGTTCCGCGAGGTCAATCGGATCGCGTGCCGCGATTTGCGAATCGTCAGATCGCGGATCGTTGGCTGCATCACACCGACCAGTTCGATCCCGTCGGCTTCGGGGTGATTGCCGATGATTTCGAAACCGGCGATCAGCGGTGCGTTCTCTTTTTCAAAGACCTGCGGCTTGATCGTTTTCGGATCGGCGGTTCCTTTGAGCGTCCCCGTGATCCGGATTGCGGGGCCGGGGCCATTCATCACGATCCGCGAATGACCTTGGCCAACGATATGCAGCGGACCGGTCTTCGACAGATCGATCTCCAACGGTTGGTCGATCTCCAGCGTTCCAGCAGGCAACAGCAACCGACCATCAAAGATCAGTTTATCGGCGGGGTTGTCCTGTGCCGCGGAGAAATTGGGCAGGCAGACGAGGGCGAGAATCGCAATAAGCAGCGCGGCAGAGAACGGTGCGGAGCGAAACAAACGGAGGGAGGGGAAGGCGGGGTGGGAGGTCACAGTCGGATACACCTGTGCAGGAGGGAATCGAAGGCCCAAGGTGAGCAGAGGACAGTCTAATCGGTGACGCCACGGAAGAAAGCAGCCTGCGGCCGTCTCTCTCCGTGGGATCACAATCCTGTCGCTCGGGGCACCTTCCCGCTCAGCGATCGATTCCGCAGGCGTTACGCCTTGGCGGTATCCAGTGCCGCTTGCAGCGAACCCTTCGGGCGAACGCCGACGAAGCTTTCGGAGATCTCACCATTCTTGAAGACCAAGATGGTTGGGATGCTGCTGACGCCGTACTTCTGTGCAGCGCCGGGGTTTTCGTCGATGTTGACCTTACCGATTTTCAGATCGGGGTTTTCACCAGCCAGTTCTTCGATCATCGGCGCGATCTGACGGCAGGGACCGCACCAGGGCGCCCAGAAATCGACCAGAACAGGCGCATCCGACTGGAGCACTTCGGTGTCGAAATTTTGATCGGTGAATTCGGCTACGTTTCCAGCCATAACTACTACTCCAGTTTGGTGTGATCGAGGCAGCCGATGCCGCCTCTGAGAACATGCGTTTTAGAAATTCGATGCTTGGTCGAACTGTCCATCGAAGAACAAAATTGTAGCGCAACGGCGGAAAGTGTCAATTTGGCATGCGGATTTCAAGCCGACCTGAATCATCAGCGAATCTCGTGCCGAGATCCTTGCCAAGGCTTTCCGGATCGCCATACAGTGAGAGATAGGTCGGTTCATTTCTCACAATCGAAAGGTTCTCTCGATGGATATCAGTTCAATGGATCAATTGGCGAAGAAAAAATGTAAGCCGTGCGAGGGGGGAGTGGACCCTTGTTCGGCGGCCGAAGCCCAGGAGCAGCTGCAGAATCTTCCGGGCTGGCAGTTGTCCGACGACGGGAAATGGATTCGCAAGCAGTGGAATGTGAAGCACTTTGTGCAGGGGATGGAGTTCCTGAACCGCGTGGCGGAAGTGGCGGAGGAGGACGGGCACCATCCCGACGTCCACCTGATCGGCTACCGAAAGGTCAACATCGAACTGAGCACCCACGCGATCGGCGGGCTGAGCGAAAACGATTTCATCCTGGCGGCGAAGATCGATCAGGTCGCGCCCTAGCCTTTCAGGAGCCCTCGGCAGCACTGCTCGTTACGTTCGTGGAGCCGTATGCCGGCGCACCCGTTGGGGCCGTTTGCGGGTCATTGGTCCCGTTCGCCATCTGCCCCCTTGGAGGTTGCCAGGGGAACAAGTCGCGTCGGTTGATCGGGCTGGTCCCAGCGGTGCTGAATCAGTCTTCCATCGCTGCGAGCCAGTAGGCGTGAAGCGTCGACATCGATTTCGTCTTGAGTTTGCAGGTCGGGAACGATCCCCTCGACGGCAAATTTTCCTTCCTCATCGATCTGGCCATACAGGAATCCCGCACTTTGGGCATCGGCGGCATCTTGGTGGTCGATCAGCAGGCCGATGCGCCGCGTCGCTTTGTCGATCAATCGCAGCATCGGGTGAATCGGTCGTTGGTGGACGTTGCCCAACGGGCTGATTGCCACCAAGCTCGCTTGCTGCAAGGAGATCGTCAGCAGCATCGCCTGGGCAGGTTGCCGGCCATCGAGGGACAGGTCGCGCAAGCGGTCGATCGGGTCGGCGTGCTGTGGACGGGTTGCCAGAATCACAACGCGATCGTTCGACAATCGCACTCCTTCGGGATGGAGCGTCAGATTGGAATCGATTTTGATACGGCGAACGCGGTCGTCCGCTTTGAGCTGCTGCGGTTGGGTGTCGACCACGACCAACCCATCGGGCATGGCGGGATCGTACAGCAAAACCACGTCGGGCTGGGCGGCGATCACATAGCCCGCAAAGTTGGCAACCGATAACGAATCGAATAACCGAACCGTGTCCCCCGACAGATCCAAGATGTCGACAGCCGTGATGATCGCCGCACCCCCGGTTTGCTTGGATCGGATGACCGTGGCCGTTTGGTCGCTGGTGATTTCAAAGCTACCGATCCAACCACTGCCAATTTCGATCTGCGCCACCGGATCGATCGATTGGCTGTCGATCGCAAATTGCGTAACCGCGTTGTGCGGAGAGGCATCCGGTCCGAGCACGGCTCGTGGAGAATCGGTGCGCGTCGTCAGGTTGAACAGTCGGTTTCCACGCACGCGGAGGTTGCCCGGTTCGATCTGTTGCAGGGCGACCGCGGCTAGCCCCATGGCGGTGATGGCGAACGTGTACACCGTTTCGTGGGCTGGTAGCGAGGATGCCATTTCGCTGGCCGATGCAAACGTTTGTGTCACCAAGATCAATTGCTGTTCGTTGTGATGCAGTTCCTTCAGAATGCCGGGAACGGTTTGGTGGATCGCCGGGCCAGCGGCAGCGTCTGCCGTGGGCAGATCGATCGTTGCCACCAACGTTTGCGGTTGGTCGTCTGGGGATGCGTGGGAAGCTCCGACTCCCTGATTCCACGACCATTGCGTTCCGAACAGGATCGCTTGGTTGCCGGAGATCAACATCCGATCGACATGAAAGCCTGGGTCGACGACATCCCGGGCGGGTCCCAACGATCCGTTGGCGTCGCGGTCAAAGATCCACAGCTGGCTGGCAAAGCCCGAGCGATGGGAACTGTCGACGACCACCACGCGGCCATCTGCTTCGTGAATCAACCCGTCGATCGATGCATCGCGGGGGACCAGGATTGCGGACGATTCCACCGCCTCCGCCGCTATCAACGGATGCGTGCGATGTTCGACATCGATCGAATCGGTCGCAAAAACAGGCGTGGAAATGAGATCCCCAGCAAGCAGTCGTCGGCCTTCGAGTGATTCGTAGCGAAGCGGTCGTTTGGGTGTCATGCGTCGGGTCCCTAAAGTTTCCGCGTGGCCAATCCTTCCGCGTTGTGGTTGCGGCGGGTTCGATTCCAAGGGAGCGATCGCCGCGATTCGCCCGCTCCCCATTATCGGTCGGCCGCCGAGCCGGATGCAAGCCGGTCCCGTGACTTCCGAGGCGTGAACGGGCAGCGATCGGGTGACAAATGGCCAGCGATAGCAAAATACAGCTTGCCTGACCCGAACGACCCAAACCTCCTCTGGTAGGGATGGTATCGAACGCACCGACTTCGCCTGATTTGCCACCGACTGTGCCGACGATACCGATTTGGGGGAGAGGCCCGTCGTCGGGCGTTCTTCTAAAGGAATGTGTTGGCGGTTCGATTCGCCGATCGGGTAGAAATACAATGAACCAACGGTTTCCAATCACTCGAGCTCTTTTTGTCACATGTTGGATCGGTGGCGCCGTGCTCCACGCTGCTCCGCCGCAGCCCTTTGCGCAGCCGACGCGTGTCGCGGAAAAGCGTCCCGCGGTACAACCCTTCCAAGAGGTGTTGGATCAACGCCGGGCCGCAGCCAAGGCAGTTCAGTCGGTCGGTTACAAACGCGTTTGGGTTCAGTGGGAGAGCAAGCGGCCGCAACGCGTGACCGGCAAGTTCGCGCTCGATGGCAGCGAGATCATCAACTTCAGGCGTCTTGGGATCGTTGGAGACGAAGTGGCCGCCGTCCAACAGGCTGGCGACGAGATCGACGTCTTCGCCGCCACCCCCCACACTCAAGGTGGTTTTGCGTTTGAATCGGAATTGACATCTTCGACGCGGCTGATGTTTGGATTGCAAGGAGATCAGGCGGCCGATACCGCGGCGAAAACTCATCAGGTCGATTTGGCAACGCTTGGCAAGACCGCCGCCGTCTTTGAATTGCCAGGTGGTCTGGTCGTGAAAGCTCACGTCGAACCACTGCCGACAAAGCTTATCTATTCGCGGCCGCATCTGATCTTCGCGCCGGGAGAGTCGTTTCGGTTTGAAGTGTTGTTGGATGAAGTTCCGTCGCGCCCCCATACGAAGGTCCACTTTGCCGCCACGCTGACTCCGGCTCGCGGAGGGACGCCGCTAGCCGAGGTCGCTCAGGATGTGATGACCGACGCCTTGGGACAGTTTCAGGACTTGCGTGACTTTGCGATCCCGATGCCAACGACCGAAGGGGCGTACGAAATCGATTTGAAGATTACGTCTTCAAGCAACACGACCTCTCGGGACGGGACGCTGTTGCACAGCCGTCGCAAGGTCCAAGTGCTGGTGGTGGATGAATCCAACGCGCCGTCGGATGAGATCGACACGACTGCCTGGAAACTGCTGGAAGAAGTCGATTTGGATCAACTGGCGCTGGCCGATACCCCTCCACGCCGCGACGCGGCACGCACCGACCGGCATCCCGTTGGCCAAGCGACAACGCGAGCGGTCCGGATCGCCGGAGCCGATGCGGGGAAGCCGCACATTCTGGAACTCGAATGCCAGGGGAACGAGCCCGCCGAATATTACGTGTCGGTTCTACGCGTCGCCGGGAAAAGTCCGCAAGTGATGGTCGATTCTCAGTTTCGCATCGACGAACAATCGGGCGCCGTGGCAAGACATCAATTGGTCTTCTGGCCCGACGCCGATGACGTGGCGATCGAAGTGACGCGTTGGAGCGATGCGTCGCAACCTTCGTCGACGCGGTTGCATATCTACGCCGGGCCGGCAACGTTGCCGGAGGTCAGTTCACGCGGGATCAGTGGCCAACGCGGCGTCGTCGCCTATCTCGATTCGCCCGAAACAGGGGCACGTTTCGGGGCAACGCATCTGCAATCGCCCACCGCCAAAGATTTGAAGGACTGGAAATATTATTGGGAATCGACCGCGCGGCAGGCGCAACTGCTGAACAACGCAGGCTACACCGCGGCGATGATCACCGTGGCTGGACGCGGCGGGTCGATCTATCCGAGCAATCACATCGAACCGTCGATGCTTTATGACAATGGCGAACGCATCCCCGATGGAGGCGGTTCGCCTCGCAAGGACGTTTTGGAATTGATGTTCCGGATGTTCGATCGCCATCAGCTGGTGTTGATCCCGACCGTGCGATTCGACTTTCCCCTGGCCGCTCTGGAGCAACAGATTCTTGCCGGCGATCACAGCATTCGGCTCCGCAACGACCAGCAGCAAACGTGGTGGGAAGCCTATCCAGATTCAGGCCCCCAAGGCCCGTATTACAATCCCGCGCATCCCGCAGTCCAGGCCGCGATCCAACAGGTCGTGCAAGAATTGGTCGACGGTTACTCGCGGCATGCTTCGTTTGGCGGAGTGGCCGTGGTTGTGGACCAGCAGACGTATCTGCAGTTCCCTGGTGCTGCGTGGGGGACCGATCCACGCGTGCATGCGGAAGCATCGGCTGTGTTGAAGCAAGGCAAAGCGGATGCAAAATCCGGTTCTTTGGAAGGGCCTGCGTTGCGGGCATGGTGTGACGGCCAATTAAAAGGGCTGTTCGCCAACTTGGGGAAAACGTTGGCTGCGGGAGACGCCCGTCACAAGCTATTTGTGATCGATCAAATCCAACAACCGACCGAGGCGCATCGCCGACTGCAGCGAACGTTCTCGGGGACGCAGCCAGCTGCGTCGCGGATCGTTTGGGTTGCCGAATCACAATCGCATGCTGCGGGCGGATCGTCGCGCCGCGGTGACGGCGACGATGGTGAATTCGCATCCGGTGGGTCGCGAGCGATTCCGTTGAACAAGCAAGCGAACCTGTTGTTGGCGAGCGATGGGCCGATCCAGCACATCGGTTCGGCGGGGCGAGCCGATTGGATACCACGGATCGCCGCAAGCGATCCCGACTTGATCGTTCACGCCTTGCCGGATCTCAGCCTCGGACGGATCGATGCGCGACGCAACCTGTTTGCCGCCTTCGGGACGCTTCCTTGTGGTCGCTTCGATCCGATCAAGCGTTCGAAAGACGCCGACCCTACGGTGATGCTGCGGTCCGCCGCGTCGACCGTTGCGCGGTATGGATACATCATTAACAATTCCGCTTGGGCGACCGACGTGCAGATCCGCTTTGATGATCTTGCGGATGTCAAAGTTCAAACGGTCTGTGATGCTGCGATCGAGCGACCAAGCGACAACGTTTGGCAGGTCCGCGTTGCCCCGTTCGACATCGTTTCGTTTCGTGTGCCGAAGGCGGATGTTCAGATCGTCGATTGGAGCATGCAACGCGACCAGGCCGATGCAAAAGAGATGCGTCAATGGTTGACGACGCTCGATCGGCATCTGGACGCCGCGAAGAACTTGCAGTTGGAAGAATCGACGCTGTTGCCGAACGCGGATTTCGCGGAAGTCGATTCCCAGGACAGCATCGTTGGGTGGGACCTGGCGCATGGCGCCGGGATGACGCTGGAATTGGTACAGGACGATTCGGAGACCGATCGTGCACTCTGCATTCAAACCGAAACCCCGCGAGGTTGGCCGACGCCGCCGATCGGTTGGGCGCGATCTCAGACCTTCGCCTCTCCCGAATCGGGACGTATGTTGTGCATCGCGCGGGTTCGCGCCGAGGATGACTTTGCCAAGACGCGATTGAAAATGGTCGTGAACGGTCAGATCGGCGATCGGGTCTATGAAGAATCGATTTGGATCGATGGTTCGATGCCCACAAGTGAGCGTCGCGGACATGAACTGGCGACCGACAGTCCCTATCGCCAAGCAGGGATTCAGATTCTCGATATCGCCTCCAATCCGGAGAACCGGTTGCAGGTCAGCTTTGAAGTTCACGACGGTGGCAAGGTTTGGATCGATCAAGTGGCAATCTTTGATCGCTTCATGACCAGCGAAGAGGTGGCCGACGTGCAGTCGATGCGGGATGCTGCCTTCGCAGGAATCCGGGAAAGCGATTTCGGACCGTTTCTTGCACTGAAGCGATCGAGGGCGTCCGACACGCTGTTGACTCAGGTACCGGTGGTGCTCTCCGATCTTCCGCCGTCCAGCGAACTGGAACCGCGGGAAGTGGTCGCTTCGTTGACGGATGCCGCGAGCGAGTCGCCAGCTTTATCGCCATTGCTTGCGTCGTCGGAACCGGATGTTGGTGATTCAGAGGACCGTTCCAAACCGACCGCAACGGTTGCGGCGGGGCAGTCGTCGCGTCGGACTGCAGCGAACACAGCGCCCCTTGGCAAAGCAACCCCCTTGGTGAACATGTCGCGACGTGCTGCGAAGGTTGACGCGCTGGATGCGTTGGACTTTGGGATGATCGGATCGGAACCTGTCCCTCCATCGTCTCGGACCTTCGCGCCGGTTGCCTTGGCGACGACGGAAGCCAAACAGACGCAAGCGGCACAGCATCTTCATGTGTCCGATCGCACACCGGTGGCCAAGCCTAGCCTAGGGCAACGGATTGCCCGATGGTTCCGTGGCGATAGCGATTCGGCAGCTGAAGCGGCGTCACCAGTTCCGGTGAGCGATGGGCAAGCCGAAGCCGACGATGCGGGAGAACGGATTTCCGGCTTCCAATTCTGGAAAAGCCGGAAGAAGTAGGCACGCTGCGGAATCGGCAGCGTTGACGCTAGCGGCGGTCGCGGAGTCGGCGGCTGTGGCGTTCGAGGACTTTGCGTTCGGCGTTGGTAAGGCTCGCTTCGCCATGCTCGTGGATTTTTTGCAGGATCCTTTCGGCTTCGTCGGCATCCCGTAGTTCCTGACGCGATTGGCGATCGGGGTCGTGCAGTTTCAGCCGTGTGTTGCGTTTGGTGAGCTTGGTTAGCGCCGCGGGGGATAGCTGGCCGAGATTCCAATGGAAATAGTAATACGCGCTGGCAAAGGCGATGCCGACCAGATGGACGTCGAAGGCTGTGGTTTCGGACCCCATCCCAAACAGATTGCCGGCGATCATCATCACGCCGACGACCCACGCCTTCACCGGCAAGACCATCATCAGATAGATCTCGGTCTGCGGATACCAGAAGATAAACAGCATCGTGACGGCGACGACGCCACCGGAGGCACCGATCACGCCGGGGGCAAGCGAATCGGTCAGGTTCGCTCGCAGTGACCAGACGATCCCCCCCAGGATGATCGCCACGAGATAGAACCGCAGGAATTCAAACTTGCCTAGCCTTTGTTCGACGATTCGCCCGAAGAAGAACAGCCCGATCATGTTGAACAGGATGTGGTTCATGTTGCCGTGGGCAAATCCGTAGGTCACGAACTGCCACCACAGCCACGGTTTGACGATCGTTTGCGGTGTGACCTCCATCGCAGTCCGCAGCGCAAAACCTTCGCCGCCAAAGATAAAGTCGGCGAAAAAGACGGCGACATTGATAACGATCAATACGACCGCGAACGATTGAGCCGCCAGTGACGGAGGGAGGTTCGAGCGTTCTTCGTCCTGGTAATACGGTCGATCGTATAGACCCATTGCGCGGGTATCCTTGAGGGGCGGTCAGGAAAGAGATTCTGTCCAATGAGTGTATCGCAAGCCGATATCGCCTCAAGTAGCGTCCGTAGGCAATGCCCCGGCAAATCGGTGTTTCCATCGAGCCGCATCGGCCGGTGTGCGAGGCCGTCGGGTTCTCGATCGCCCCTGGCCGTCGCTTCCCTTCTCCGCCCCAATGGTTCAGGCGAACAGCGGCAGCGGCCGGCCGTCGCAGGCTGCTAGCGGCCGTCCCAGCGTGTCGTAGAGCGTGAGATTCTCGGAGATCCCCAGGGCGTGAAAGATCGTCGCGTGCAGATCCGCAGGTCCGCAGGGCTGTTCCAGTGGCTCGGCACCATTGCGGTCGCTCTTGCCGTAAACCAGCCCCCCCGCGATTCCCGCGCCGGCAAATGCAACGGAATAGACGTTTGGATAGTGGTCGCGACCGCCGCCGGGATTGACTCGCGGGGTGCGTCCAAATTCGGTCAGCCAGACGACCAGCGTTTCGTCCAATCGGCCACTGGCCGAAAGATCGTCCAGCAATGCCGCGGAGGCCTGATCCCAAGGTGGAATCATTTGATTTTTGAGTCGGTTGAAGCCATTGCCGTGCGTGTCCCAATGCGCTCCCACGCTGCCGTTGAGGTCGCCAGCACTGCAGTAAACGGTCACCAGGGGGACCCCCGCCTCGGTCAACTTCCTCGCCGTCAGGACGCTTTGTCCGCAGATGTGCATTCCGTAGCGTTCTCGAATCGCTGCCGGTTCGCTGTTGAGGTCGAACGTCCGCTGGACCCGTTCGCTCAGCAACATGTCGAGCGCTTGGGTTTGGTGCCGGGCCATCCCCTGCATTCCTTCGGTCGTTTGGAGGTCGCGGCTGCCGTCGATCTGCGACAGCAATTGCCGCCGGCTGGACAAGCGGGCGCGATCCAAGCCTTCGACCAGCTCCAGATCGATGTGTCCCGAATTGGGGCTGACTCCCTCGTAGAGTTTCCCTTCGCGCGGCTTGATGATCATCGGATCGCGATGCATCCCCAAGAAGCCACCGTCCTGCCCATTGGCTCGGCCGCCATCGTACATCGAATACGGCAGGCAGACCGCTCCCGAGAGGCCATCGGCGGCGAGCCGCTTTTCGAGATCGCTGCCACGTTGGTTCAACTTGGCATCCCAGACCATCGCTCCAATGCAGGGCCAATCGTCGCGCGATGCCTCCCAGTTGCCGCTGAGGTTCGGCGGCTCATGACCGGTCAAATTCCAATACGCTCCCGAGCGATGCGATGGCGCGTTGTGATGCACACTGCGAACGATCGCCATCCGGTGCGTCTGTTGAGCAATATTCGGCAGGTGTTCGGAAACGTAGTAGCCCGGCGTGCGCGTCGCGATCGGATGGAAGATGCTGCGAATATCCGACGACGCGTCGGGCTTCACGTCCAACGTATCGATGTGGCTCATCCCTCCCCATGCGAACAACACAATGCACGATTTCGCTTGGCCAAACGCATGGGTGGTCGCGGTGGTTGGCGGACGCGGGGCGGCCGCCGTGGCCGATCGCATCTGCAGTAGTGACGACGCCGATAGACCGGCGGCTCCAAAGCGAAGCAGATCACGGCGTGAAATTCGATCGCTCGGGTGGGCGTGGGAAGGCAACATCGTTGACATGCTCCCGCTGGCGAGGAATGGAAGGGGGCGGATGGGGCCGTCCATCGTAGCCGTTGCGGCGGGTGGAAGCTACATTAGACGCCCGTATTTGGTTTTTGATTTCGTGCCCCCCGGTGATGGAGCCGAGGTTGCCGCGACGATTCAGGAGACACCGTGATGAAGCTGCTGCTGTTCAGCGATTTGCACTGCGACCAGGACGCAGCCCGAGCGTTGGTTGAGCTAGCAAAACAGGCCGATGTGATCGTCGGTGCGGGAGACTTTGCTATCAAACGCAAGGGCTTGGCCGATACGATTGAGATCCTGCAAACGGTCGACTGTCCCGCGATCTTAGTGCCGGGAAACGGCGAATCGGTCGAAGAACTGACTCAGGCGTGCCGCGATTGGCCGCAGGCGCACGTCTTGCATGGCACGAGCGCTCGCGTAGCCGGATTCGTTTTTTTTGGAATCGGCGGCGGAATCCCGACGACGCCGTTTGGCGATTGGAGCTACGACTTCAGCGAAGAAGAGGCCGTCGCGCTGTTGAAACCGATGGCTGCCGGGAGCATTCTGGTGACGCATTCGCCACCGTGGAACTGTGTCGATATCGACGGCTCGGGCACCCATCGTGGCAGTCAATCGATTCGCCAGGCGATTGAGGCGAAGCAGCCGCCGCTGGTTGTCTGCGGGCACGTTCATGACAGTTGGGAGCAAACCGACCACATCGGTGACGCGACCGTCATCAACGCGGGGCCTCGCGGTGTCTGGCATCCCATTGGCTAGGGCCGTTGGGACGACGATCGGTATCGGAGCGGGAGTGGCAATCCGGGATGGAGTTCGACAGCCCAGGGGGGGCCTGAAACGATTCGCTCTGGACTGTCGATGGATTGCCTCCCGCACGACCGCTGCGGCCCGACTTGTGTCGGGCTGGCGTTGGGCTTCCGGATCGCAAAGCCGAATGTTATCGGCGCTTGCCAGCGGGCTATTCGATCGTCACCAGGCCGCGAGTGTTGCCACGTTTGACGACTAATTGCAACGGACGGCCCGCCTGTTGCGACTGTTCGATCAGTTGTTTCAACTGGTCGACACTGTTGATCGGTTGGCCGTTGACGCGCAGGATCACATCGCCCGCGTCGAGTCCCGCGCTAGCTGCGGCACTCTCTTCGGTGACGTTGGTGACCAACAACCCGCTGGTGGATCGCAGTCCCAATTGTTGCGCCGTCTCTTCGGTCAACGGTTCCATGTCGGCACCCCAGACTTTGCCGCCGGGATTGAAGCGGGCCAGGGCCGCATTGGTTCGTTCACCCAAGACGATCGTTAGCATGACGGGCTTTGAGGCGCGGATAACTTTGAACTTCAGGGTGCCATCGGGGGGGGTCAGCGCGACAATGTTTCGCAACTGCAACAGGTCGCGAATCTCGCGGCCATTGACTTCGACAACCACGTCTCCGGGTTGCAGCCCACCCAGGTGCGCGGGCTGGCCTTCAAGCACTTGATCGATGTAGGCACCGACCATGTTGGGAAGTCCCAGCTGTTGCATTCGTTTTTCGTCGATCGGTCCCAGTTTCGCTCCCAGGAATCCGCGGCGAACCGAACCCGATTCGATCAGGCTGTCGACGATCGGGCGGGCCAGCGAGGTGGGGATCGTAAATCCGATGCCGTTGTATCCGCCGCTGCGCGACGCGATCGCCGTGTTGATACCAATCACCTCGCCACGCAGATTCACCAGCGGGCCGCCGCTGTTGCCGGGATTGATCGCTGCATCGGTCTGCAAGAAATCCTCAAAGCCTTCGCCGTGGCCGACGATCCCTTGGACACGGTTCTTCGCACTGATGATGCCCGCGGTTACGGTCTGTTCCAAACCGAAGGGGCTGCCCATCGCTAACACCCAGTCGCCGACCTGCATCGTATCGGAATCGCCCAGCGGAGCGGGTTCCAGGTTGGGGGCGTCAATCTTAATCACAGCCAAGTCGGTCTCTGGATCGGTGCCAACAATCGTGGCTGCGACGCGGCGGCGGTCGGACAGTTCGACCTCCAGGGCATCGGCCCCTTCGACAACGTGGTTGTTGGTCAAGATGTAGCCATCGGCACGAATGATCACGCCGCTTCCGACCCCTGATTTCTGGGGCGCCGCCGATCCGCTGTCACCAAACCCGGGGCCAAACAACTGGTCGCGGAGTTCGGGGGGCAGGCCTTCCAGGATTCCGTCGGGGATCCCGCGAGTTCCACCGCGGGCGACGCGTGCCTTCTGTAGCGAATTGATGCTCACGACGCTGGGCCGCATCGAAATTGCGACCGTTCGAAAGGCTGTTGAGAGGTCGTTTGCGGTTTGAAGGTTTTGGGGATTGATGTCGCGTTGGGCGAGCACGTTGGAATGCATGCCTGCGGGCAAGCTTAGAAGTACCCCCGACAGCAACGTGCCGACCAGGAGACTGCCCAGCACAAAAGACACACTTTTCCACATTCTTTCCATCGGTTGACTCTCCTCGGTCGTTTGTAGAATCGTAAACCACGTGTCGTTTTTACATGAGATTCTGCCAAATCTGCAACGTCACAGCGGACGCTTTAGGGTCAGCAAATCTCACGCCAATTCAGGACACGGAGATATAGCGGCCGCGACGGTAGAAGCTGGGTTGCAACCTAAATCATTGTTGCAGCAAGCGTTGGCGAGGCCAGCAGAATGGTTCGCAAGCGGCGGAAAAACCGGCGGGTGGCGAAAGCGTGCCGCTTCGCTCACCCAAGTGTACGCGTCGAAAGAAGTTACGCGTTGCTGCGCGCGGCCAGCGTCTCTTTTAAGGCGCTGATCGGAATCGGAATTCCCTTGATGATCCCTTCGACCGCCAGGCCGTCGCGAACGACCCCTTGGAAGCGGGCAACAATCATCCGGCCGCGGCGGATCCGAGTCAGTTCGCACATCAGGACCAGACGGTCCCCGGGGAGCACTGGATCGCGAAAGCGGACCTCGTCGACACCACCGAAGCCGACCATGTCGGCTCCCAGTAGGTCGTGTTTTTGTGTGAAGTAACTGCACAATTGAGCAGCGGCTTCCAGCATCACGACGCCCGGCATCAGCGGCATGCCCGGCATGTGACCGCGAACCCAGAACTCATCTTGCGAGATGTCTTTGTAGGCGGCGCAAGCATTTCGCTGCATGTCCTCCCCGACGATGGCTGTCAATTGCAGCATCTCGTGTCGCTGAGGATTGACCTTGCAGATATCGTCGACGTTGCCAATTGGAGCGTCAAAATCGAGATCGGCCAGATTAAAAATCAGATCTTTGCTAGCCAAAGGATATCCGCTTTTCGAAAGAGTTTGGCGAACGAACGCGATGGTTCGGGAAGAGGAGCGAAACTAGCGATTAGGTACGCAGTTTCTTGCGTTTCGCTTTACGGGCCTTTGCGTTGGCTGGGCGTTTGCCGTGGTTCGCTTTCTTCAGTTTTCGGTGTGGTTTTGCCATGATTCGGTTCGTTTCAAGATGTGTTGAATTCGGAATATCATCCAGAGCGAGCGGTCTGCGGCTCAGCAATGCTTATTTTGAGCCTCGCAGAATAACAAAAAACAGGTTCGCCCGAAAGCCTAGACCGTCTGCCGACCTGTTTCTCGGTCCCCTCGTCTCCTACATCGGCAACTGGGCGCCGTTCCCTGACCTTTCCCGGACGCTAAGATTTGCGGTAGGCTAAAAAACTGCCCGCGATGCCTCCTTTGCTACGCGGAACCTTCGTTCCTCCCTCCACAGCCCACCTGCCGATGCTACCTTTTGACTTTCAACTGCGCCCTCGGATCGTCTTTGGCGCTGGTGTAATCGAGCAACTTGGTCCCTTGGCTTCTCAGTTGGGGGGCAAGGTCGTGCTGGTTGTATCGGACCCCGGCGTGGTCAAAGCGGGGCACTTTGGTACCGGTTTGCAGTCGCTGGAAGCCGCCGGATTGGTGGTCCACTCGTTCCACGAATTCACGGAAAACCCGACCACCGACTTTATCGATGCGGGAGTCGAAGTAGCGCGGCGTGTCAAACCGGATCTAATCGTGGGGCTCGGTGGCGGCAGCTCGATGGACTGCGCCAAGGGAATCAACTTCGTCTACAGTTGCGGCGGCCAGATCAAAGACTATTGGGGCGTCGGTAAAGCGACAGCCGACCTGTTGCCGATGATCGCCGTTCCGACGACTTCGGGAACGGGCAGCGAGGCCCAGTCGTTTGCTTTGATCAGCGACGCGAAGACACATGTGAAAATGGCCTGCGGCGATCGGCGAGCGGCTTGCGCGATCGCGTTGCTGGACCCCGCGCTGACCCTTACCCAGCCCTATGCCGTCACGGCGCTGACTGGAATCGACGCCTTGTCGCACGCTTTGGAAACGCACGTGACCACGCGGCGCAACGCGATCTCTTCGACCTTCAGTCGCGAAGCCTTCCGGTTGATCTCCAACAATCTGTCGCGAGTGCTCGATGCCAGCGACGATCTGGAAGCCCGCGGCTGCATGCAGTTCGGGGCCTGTTTAGCGGGAATGGCAATCGAGACGTCGATGTTGGGTGCGGCGCACGCCACGGCAAATCCATTGACCGCCCGGTATGGCGTCACGCATGGACAAGCGGTGGGGCTGATGTTGCCGCACGTCGTGCGATTCAACGGCCAGCATTATCCCGAGCTGTATTCCGAACTGTTGGCGGAAATCGATCCTCGCGAGAGTCAGCACGACGCGCCCGAACAGATTGCCCAGCGGGTGACCGAAGTGGTTCGGAAAGCGGGTCTGAAAACGACGCTCCGCGAATTGGGAATCGCGGCGGAGGTCCTGCCTGAATTGGCCGCCGATGCCAGCCAACAATGGACCGGAAGTTTCAATCCCGTGCCAGTCAACGCGGACAATCTGCTGACGCTCTATCAGGCCGCTCTTTAGTTGACGCCCTCGTTCCCATCGTCGCTCGGCGGTTCGCTGGACCGACGGGCCATCTGTTGAAGCACGGCTTGGTCGCCGCCGGTTGCAAAGAATCGCACTCGGCCGCTACCCAGTAACAGATTGACTCCGCCAGCGTGGCGGCTGGCAAGTCCGCCGACCCACAGCGGATCTTGGGGACTGCTGGCATCGACCGAGTCTGGATTTCCTTGCGGGCCAATGCCCAAGGGGTGGTCGACGTTTCGGATCGTCGACCGTGTGCCGCTGATCCAGCCGAGGTCCTGCTGGGGATCGCTCAACTTCTCACCGACGAACAGCGTGTATTCGAGTCCGTCAGTGATCTCTTCGGACGTGACACCGCGATTTTGAAAGAACATGCCGTCGTTCTGTTCGTCGATCGGCAGTTCGAGTGAGGAATAGATGGCGGCGTAATTGCTGGTCGTTGGAAGGGAGTTGCTGGCTGCCGATGGGCAACGAACAATCGGCAGCGGGGTCTCGCGAGGGACCGCGTTGGCCGCTGCGTAAACGCTTGCGTCGGGATCGACCTGATCGGCGAGGGCTTGTTGGTCCAGGTCGGCCAGCAGGGCGATGATCCAGTTGTGGTGATAGCCTTCGGCAACGTTCTGGATCGGAGTCTTCGAATCGATCGTGCCGGCAGGATAGTGGCGGTTGGCCAATTGGTATTCGGCCATCGCGACGCCAATCTGAACCAACCGATATTCGCAGGTCGTTCGTCGTGAACTCGCGCGCATCGACAGGATCGTGGGGATTGCTAGGGTCAGCAGAATGGTTACCGCGAGGATCACGACCACCACTTCGGGCAATGTGAGTGCGCGTCGTGGGGCGAATCGAATCATCTCAGGCGTTCGGACATGCGACATGGAGGTATCGTAAAACTTGGTTAGTGGAGGTAGGTGTTGTGTGGAGGTCGGCTGGGACGCTTCGGCGCCGTTTTGGCCAAGTGTCGCGTTGGTGCGGCGAACACGTCGCGATTGCCGCTGAACGTTTCCGGGCCTTGCGGCGTCTAAGGTGATGGCCTGTAGAATAATCGAGGAATTCTCACCATCAGCCGAACCGCTCGCGTGGTCGAGAGCGTAAAATTGGAGATGTTCCAATCCAGAGCCATCGCGATTGATTTCGCTTGCAGGGCTTCACTCTAGATCACAGACACCTTTCCGCAAACCGTCTCTCAAGGGGAATCACATGTTCAAACGGCTCTTATTATTGTGTGCGGCCGTTGCAATTTTGTCGGCCAGCTCCACGGCAATGGCACGCTATCCTTATCGCATGGGATATCGCGGCTATTATCCGCCAGCGCCCGTTGTTCGTGCTTACCGTCCCGCGTATGTCTACGGCTATAGCGTGCCGCGTGCGAGTTATTACGCGCCCTACTCCAGCTACTACGTGGCACCGCCGGTGCGGCGTTATTACGCCCCGGCTCCTGTCTACGTTCCGACCCCAGTGTACGGAGCACCCTATGGCGGCGTCTCGGTCGACTCTCCCGGAGTTTCGCTGCGGATCGGCTTCTAGGGCTCGCGGAACACCGGGTCACGGCTCGGCTGATGAATACGACAACGCTGCAATTGCTGACCGAAGCATTGCAGCGTTTTTCGTTGGAAGAGCGAGCTTGCCGAGGGCGTTGCTTGCAAATCCGATCGGGGTTGTTTCCGTCGGGGTGGATTTTGTATCACGCAGCATCAAGGAGATCACACATGCTGCGGACACTCTGCGCTACCGTTTTGACGACGACGCTATCGATCCTAACCACCGCTGGCTTTGCTGCCGGTCCGGTCGATGAACCCTACACCGTTTATGTCAGCGAAGCGGGCAGCTACGCGCGGTGTGGTCCATCGGGCGAACACTATCGCACCGATCGGTTGATCGAAGGGGAGGCCCTGGAGGTCTATCTGGAGACCGACGATGGTTGGCTGGGGATTCGCCCGCCCGAGACCAGTTTCTGCTGGGTGCCGGCCGACCAGGTGGAAGTGGACGCTGATGGCGTTTCAGGAACGATCATCGATCCCGAGGCGGTTGCATGGATCGGAACCAATCTTGGTCGTGCCCGCAAGTATCGCTGGCAGGTTCAATTTCAAGTGGGTGAATCGGTCGCGCTGATCGGATCAACAGGTCCCGATAGCGACACCGAATCTCCAGGAGCTTGGCTTCGTATCGTGCCGCCACCCGGCGAGTTTCGCTGGGTCCACGACAGTCAAATCGTCAAGAGTCGCGAAGCGATGGCTCAGTTGCAAAGCGATCGCAGGAATCTGCTCGCGTCGGGAGCCGTTCCAGTGATGCAGCCGGTTCGCGACGAATCGATCGAATCACCACGCGATCTCGACGTGCCCCCCGCTCCGTTTGATATGGAAGCTGCGCAGCAGCAGGCTGCGGCCGAGGGAGGGAGCGTGCTGGCGAACGCCGACGTGGCGCAAGTCGCTCATTCCGAAGTCGAACCGCGCCGGGAGTTTCGCAGTCGCATGAGTGTGGCCGAAAACGTTCGCGTTCGCGATATGCAAGCTTCCGAATCGGAAGCCGGTCAAGATTCTGCCGGCGGTTCGTCGTGGACGCAGGCTTATCGTGCGGCGCCACCACGCAACCTGCCTACGAGCCAAAATTTGCAGGCGTCGGCAACCTTTCCCAGCGATCGGCCCGGTGCAACGGCGAATTCCTTGCAGCGTTTGCAGATGGAATTGGCGCGTTTGATGGCCTCCGAAGCTTCCCCACAGCAGACCGAATCGTTGCGATCGCAAGTGGAATTGCTGCTCCAAACCTCGGGCGATGCCGGCGAACGGGGACGCGCCCGATTGTTGATCGATCGGATCGAACAGTATCAAGAAATTGCGATTCGCCGCGACGGACGCTCGATGGCCGAACCCGACCCTGTTGCCACGGTCGCCGCCCCGGTCCCAAGTGTTCCTCAGGCGACCACGTATGACCGCCAAGGCTGGTTGGTGGAGGTCTATTCTTCTCGTCCCGACGCGCCTCCCTTCGCGCTGACCGATCGTGATGGGCAGACGCTTGCCTACCTCTCGCCTGCGGCGTCGATCAACGCCCGACGAATGCTCAACCAGCAGGTTGGAATTGTCGGTCGGTTGAGCAATCGTTCCGAAGGGGACATGCCGCACTACATCGCCACGCAGGTTGTTCGCTTGAAACGCTAGAAGGTGAACGATCGAGGGGGCGAAAAAGCCGACCATCGATAGGCCAGCGTGGCGCTCCGGGCGAATCTTCGATGCTAGGAGAAAGGCAACGGGGGGCAGGCCCGTCGGCTAGGTGGTTGCACGTCGCCGTGGCGCGGCTCGCTGGGCTTCTCTTTCCGTAAATCAACCGAGCCTTCTCGTAAGAGCCGGTTGGGGGCCATCTTCCATACGCCCCCCGTGACGCGACGTGCTCGTTCCGTCTTTGAAAGCGCAGTGCGTGTTGCTTGTGCAATCTTGCTCTTCTCGTCGCATCCAGCGATTCCCCACATTTTGTCTCGCGGGGCCAGGCCACGGCATTGAATCTCGCACCTCTCTCACGTTTGCTATCATTTTGTAGACATCAGCTTGACAGACATCTACAGCGTGCCTAGCATGGATTTCCCCCCCCAACCCCCCCCCTACGAAAGTTGTCCGCCTCTCCTCCCTCCTCCTTGGGGTTTCGTATGCACGCCATTTCCCACGCCCGGTACGGGCTGTCGTTGCCTGTCGCTATTCTTGCAATTTGTTGTCTCGGATGCTCTGAAGATGGTCCAGAACTGGGGGCCGTCACCGGAACGGTCACGTTGGATGGTCAGCCTCTTTCGGGGGCGCTGGTGACTTTGGCGCCGGAATCGGGTCGGTCGTCGTCGGGTCGGACCGATGAAGCGGGACACTATGAGCTGAAGTTTACGTTTGATCGTGCCGGAGCCCATGTGGGCAGCCATTTGGTGCGGATCACGACAGCGGGGAATCCTGAATCAGAGGCCCGGTCCGAAGAAAAGCTTCCAGCGCGATACAACAGCGAGACCGAGCTGAAGGCGCAGGTCGAATCGGGCTCCAATCAACTCGACTTCGAACTAACTTCTGGCGGTGCTCCGCCTTCGAAATCTAAGCCGGCTGGTGTTTCCAGTTCACGGTCGAGCGCCTGACGCTCGGTATCTAAAGCATGGGAATGTTTGGTGGAGGTTCCACCTTGCGCTGCGTTCTCGTGAAACGATGAGTTGTGTGTAATTGTGTTTGCTATTTTTAAGTAGAAGGAAATGATGGAATGAAACGATTCGTGCCAAATCGCAAGGGTTTTACGCTTGTCGAGCTATTGGTCGTGATTGCGATCATCGGGATTCTGGTTGGGTTGTTGTTGCCCGCCGTTCAAGCGGCTCGGGAGGCTGCGCGTCGGATGCAGTGCTCGAACAACTTGAAACAGATGGGACTCGCGTTGCAAAACTACCACGACACGATGCTCCGTTTTCCGCCAGGCTTCATGAGCCACAGTCGTCTGGGGTGGGGGGCGCTGCTTCTCCCTTACATGGAGCAAACACCGCTCCACGACCAGATGGACAGTCACGGTGCGTTCGATGCGAATTCCACCAATGGCTACTGGCTCGGGATTACATCGGGATCGCCGGCGGCGGCAAACGTGGCGCTGATCGATGCCAAGGTATCGATCCCTGGCTACTTGTGCCCCTCGGACACGATGGGAGAGTTCAACACCGAGATGAACGACTATGCCACCTCGAATTATGTCGGAACGCGTTCGGGGTGCCATTTTGCATCTCCGACCGACACAACCTGTACGCAAACGGCCGGTGCGCTACCTTCGACGGGAGATTATGCCAATATCAGTCGCCGTTTCCGCGACTTCACCGATGGCACCAGCAGCACGATTATGATCGGCGAAAAGACGACCAAAGGGACTCCTAACGGATCGTTGTGGATTGGAGCTTATGATAATGAGGCAGCGCGCGTAATGGCTCGCGTCTATCGCACGGTATGGGCTGCTCCCGACTATCTGTTGAACCAAGACTACGCGTGGACCATCAGCAGTTTGCATCCCGGTGGTGCTCAGTTGGTGTTCGCCGATGGGAGTACCCACTTCCTTTCCGAGACGATCGATGTGCACACCTGGGCCGCCCTGGGGACGGTTAGCAGTGGAGAGATCGTCGGCGAATACTAATGGTTCGTTTCCCTGGCATTATGCAAGCCAGGCGGTACGCTTTGGATGCCATCGGCTTGGTCGGTGGCATTGTCGGATCTCGCCAGTTTGGGCTGACGAGAGGCGGATGATCGAGGTCGATGTTCTTGCGGATTGGAGTCGAGCCGCGGGGTGGTTGATCGGTCACGTTGTGCGATGCGTTAGGGGGGGGCTCAAGAGTTTAGGTTCGTCGTCGATTGGTTGTCGTGTGAGGGATGCTCTGTCCGTCTCCTAACAAGATGTTGTGCTGTGTCTTCGCGTTTCTTAAACCAAGCGTTTGTCTAGGCGTTGGCTTTCGTTTGGGGGGCAGTAGACTCGATTTTTCCTTCCTAGCGGTCGGTGGAACGAATGCTCTGTTCGGGCCGGCCGTCATCCCACCTTCTACTAACGAATCATGGTCTTTATCGGCTCGACGAGTCGGAGTTCGCATGTGATGTTGGTATCCCCTGTCTGGAGCATTCGAGATGAGAGTACTTCGTGCGAAACGAGGTTTCACTCTGGTGGAACTTCTTGTTGTGATCGCGATCATTGGAATTTTGGTCGGGCTGTTGCTGCCGGCGGTTCAGGCGGCACGCGAGTCGGCTCGGCGGATGCAATGTTCCAACAACATGAAGCAGTTGGGGCTGGCGCTGCACAACTATCACGACACCTACAGGACGTTCCCGGCGTATCGGCAGAAGGCGGGCAACCCGTCGGCGCTCGATTTTCAGGGTTACGGTCCGATGATCCCCTTGCTCCCCTTCATCGAGCAGTCGGCTGTCTACGACCTGGTCAAAACAACTTCCCGCGACTTCTATCTGCCGATCACTTCGGCTGTCGATGGTCTGGTCGCTGGCATGCCGATGGATGCGTTCACCTGTCCTTCCAACCTGCCGTTCCCAAGTTCGACGGTGCGTGGTGGGTCGAGCTATGCCGTATGTGCAGGTTCAAATATCGGCTGGACGGTTGCCGAGTCGCGACGCAACGGCGTCTTTGGGATGGATGTCCCGACCAAGATGGCAAGGATCATCGATGGGACGTCCAATACGATCATGCTGGGTGAGCATCTCTCGGGAGATGGGGACGACTCCTTGTACCGCAAGAAGACCGACCTGGTTCGCGCTCAACCATGGACGGCCGCCAACGAATCGACGACGCAGGGACCGATTACCGATGGCGAAATGGCTGCATATGGTCAAGCCTGCGAGGCGGGAAGCAACAATCACACCAGCTACTACGGCTATCGTTGGGGCCGCCCCGTCTACATCTACACGGTCTTCAACACCTTGGCCCCGCCAAACTGGAAATACCCCAGTTGCATGACGTGTGCAACGTGTGGGGCGGGAGACAGCAGCGGCGTCTACCCTGCGCGAAGCCGTCATCCCGGCGGAGCGATGCACGCGCTGGCTGACGCTTCGGTACGGTTTATGACCGAAACGGTCGAGCTTCAGGTGTATCACGGTTTGGGATCGCGCGACGGTGGGGAAGTGGTGACGCTTCCATAGCCCGAAGCTTTCTTTGTCGGTCCTATTGTTTAAGTCTTTGGTTATCAGGAGCGGAGTCGATGTTGGCTCGATTGATTGTTTGTAGTTTGCTGGTCAGCGCGTTGCTGGGCTGCGATGGACGCGAAGCCGGAGTTCCTGTGGAGCCACCTGGACCGGTGGAGTTGGCTCAGGCGGTGCTGCGAGATATCGCTTCCACCGGCACGCTCAACAGTTCGATCGAAGGGCTGCAGGATCGCTTGGATGCGGTTCGCGCGACCGATCCCGCCAAGGCCGATGAGTTGTTGGCCGACTACGAAAAGTTGATGGCGATTCCCCGCGGAAATGTTGCGAAGATCAAAGCGACCGCAAAAGAGATGGTCGACAAGTTCTGATCGCTTCGGTCTGCGGCGACTTCGCTCGTTCGTTAAAACTTTGGTGAATCGCTTGCTGCGAGGCGGAGCGATTCACCTTTTTTGTTTTGCTTTCGGCAAGGCGTTTTACGCTCCCACCACCTACCCCGTCCCACCCTATGAAATATTGCACCATGAAATTTTCGCCGTTGGCCATTGCGATGGCACTTCTCGTAAACGTCGCTACCGCAGGCGTGACGCTCGCCGCCGAACCCGACCCTTGGAACGTCTATCAAGGCGACTTGCCCGACAGTGCCAATGCGTTGCGATTTAATATCGACGCCTGTGTGGAGATCAGCCGGCAGCATGTCGATCCCGCGGGAAAGCAGGCCTGGGAAGCATCGAAAGAGTCGTTGGCGGAGGAGCTGCGAGAGGCGATTGGTTTGTCGCCGTGGCCCGCGAAGACGCCGTTGAACGTTCAGGTGACCGGGCGTGCCGATCGGGATGGCTATACGATCGAAAATCTCGCCTTCGAAAGCTTCCCCGGCTTTTACGTGACGGCGAATCTGTATGTGGCCAAAGATGTCGAAGGGCCGATGCCGGCGATCGTTGTCACGGCGGGACATGCGATGGAAGAGGGGAAGAATTACGATCTGTACCGCACGGCCCAGCTAGGCTTGGTGCGTCAGGGATATGTGGTGTTGGCTTATGATCCGGTGGGCCAGGGGGAGCGAAAGTTGCGGGGGTACGGGCACGCGGTCAGCTACCCTGCGATGTTGGTTGGGCACACGAATCTACGCTACATGTTGTGGGACAGCATCCGCTCGGTCGACTATTTGGAGACGCGAGCGGATGTCGATCCGAAGCGGATCGGAATCGCGGGGAATTCTGGCGGCGGACTAAACACGATGTATGCGATGCCGGTCGAGAGTCGGTTTGCTGCGGGAGCGTCGTTCTGTTGTCTGTGTTCTTATGAAGCTTGGATCAAAGATGGAGGCAATCACTGTATCTGCAATCATCTGCCCGGCATCGCTCAGCACATGGAGCAGTTCCAGTTTGTGGGGCTCGCCGCGCCGCGAGCGTTTATGGCGGGCAACGGCCAGAAGGATCCCATTTTCCCGATTGGTGGTACGCGCGATACGATTCGTCGCGCTCAACAGATCTACGGTCTCTACGATTCAGCCGACCACGTGGCGCTGCGCGATGCGCCGGCGGGGCACGGTTGGTCGAAACCGCTCCGTGAGGCAGGGTACGGATGGTTCAACCGTTTTCTGCAGGGGCGTGGCGATGGATCTCCCGTTGCCGAACCGGAGATTCCACTGGAGGACCGAAGTTCGAAGGATCTGTATGTTTTCAAAGATGGCAAATTGCCAGCCGATGCGAAGAGCTATGTCGATCTGGTGCGTGAAGAGGCGGACCGATTGGTGCAAGGTTATGCAGGCGTGCCGAGCGACGCCGACGAATATGCTGCTTGGGCGAAGGATTTGCGCGGCAAGCTCTGGGAGACCTTGGGTGGCAAGCCGGTCGAGTTCGAATCGCCGGCCGCGGAGCACGGAGCGTTTGATTGGGAAGGACACAGCGTCAAGCGACTCTCGATTCGTACCGAACGCGATCTGGAAGTTCCGGCTCTGCTGATCCAGCCCGAAGATGCCCAAGGGCCGATGCCGTTGGTGATCGTTCTCGACGCCGGTGGCAAGCAGGCCGCGATGAAGTCGGAGACGGTGGGGCGTTTGCTCGACCAGCCGATCGCTGTTTTAGCGCTCGACGTGCGGTCGCTGGGAGAAGGGAAGGTCAACCCGAATCAGTGTGCCAGCGACGCGATCGTGCTCGGTCGTCCGCTGTTGGCTCAACAGGCGTGGGATGTGATCTCCGCTGCCCGCACGCTTTCGGGGCAGGAAGAATTTGACAAGGTCGCCGTTTACGGTCGTGGAAGTACCGGTCTGATCGCGATGCTCGCCGCGGCCCTCTCCGATGAGATCGATGCCGTGGCGACGCAGTGGACGATCGGTAGTTTCGTCGATGCGATTGCCGATCCGCTGCCGCAACCGATGTGGGTTTATGCTCCCAACATCCTCAAGGTAGCCGATGTCTCTCAGTTGGCTGCGCTCTGTGCACCGCGACCTTTGCTGTGGGCCAATCCGGTTGATGGTAAAAAGGAAGCGATCACAGGCGCCAACGGTAAGTTGTTGTTCGATCCGGTCTTAGCCGCGTACCGCGCGACGGATGCGGAGTCGGATGCAAAGCTCGCCACGGGCAAAGAGTCCGATCAAGCGGCGGGCGATTTCCTGATCAAGACGCTGTTGCCGTAGCATGTGCTTGATCCAGCGGTGGAGCGTCCTTGGTCTCGGTCTCGCCGCTTCGCCGGATGCCGAGGAGGCTAGATCCCACTGGCGAGGAAACTCGCCAATCACATTTCTTGAAGTCGAGTCGTCGCTGCGTGAGAATGACGACTCTGTTGTGGCGAGTGAAACGTGAGCGACGCTGCAACTGTTTTGATAACGCCGTAAAAGGAAAGACACCATGAGGCACTGCAAGCTGTTGTTCGCGATGGCGGTTATGTTGGTTGCGAGTTCGATTTCGGTAGGGGCTGAAGAGAGCGAGGGGAGCGACGGGAAGCTGCGGATCATCTGTTTTGGAGCACATCCCGATGATGCGGAATACAAAAGCGGCGGGACAGCGGCGCTGTGGGCCAAACAGGGGCATCACGTCAAACTGGTTTCGGTGACCAATGGCGATATCGGCCATTGGCAGATGGCCGGCGGTGCTCTGGCCAAACGACGTATCGCGGAATCGGCGGAAGTCGCAAAACGGTTGGGAGTGACTTCGCAAGTCCTCGACATCCACGACGGTGAATTGATGCCAACGCTCGAAAATCGTCGCACGATCACTCGGTTGATTCGCGACTGGGACGCTGACATCGTGATCGCGCACCGTCCGTGGGACTATCATCCCGACCATCGCTACGTCGGTGTCTTGGTGCAGGACGCCGCGTTTATGGTCACGGTTCCCTATTTTTGTCCCGACGTTCCCGCTTTGAAAAAGAACCCGTTGTTTCTTTATTCGAGCGATCGTTTTAAGAAACCCTATCCGTTCGATCCCGATATCGCGGTAGCCATCGATGACGTGTTCGAACAGAAAGTCGACGCATTGATGGCGTTGGAGTCGCAAACCTTCGAGGGAGGTGCGTTGGGGAGCGCAGAAAAAATGGCACAGGTGCCGCCGGCGTCGCAACCCGAATTGCGTCGACAATGGCTGCGCGAACGGTGGGATCAACGGGCCGGCGGAGAGTCGCGGCAGTATCGCCAGGCGCTTAATCGTTGGTACGGACCCGAGCGTGGCGAGCAGGTGAAATATGCCGAAGCCTTCGAGATCTGCGAGTATGGTCTTCAGCCGTCCGACGAAGAGATACGGAAGATGTTTCCATTTTTTGGTGCGTCGGACTAATTGAAAATCGCCCGCGGTCGATCCCAAAGAGATCATGGAGGGGAGACCGCGGTGCGGGGGGAGCGATTACCATCGGGTGCGAGCTGCTTTTGATGGTGAGGAAGAAGCTTGGCTGTGTAGGCGTTGGGTATCGTTAATCGGTCGCTGTGTGACGGCGCAGCCAGCGGCTGATCAATGATCCGATGTGGAGTGCGGTGCCAAAAAAGGAGATCAGGCAGATCAGCGTGATCGATTGCGAGTTGTCGTTGATGAAGATCGGCAGCGACATGAAGCCGAGCAGCAGCAGGGCGCTGATGGCTTCGCACCAATGATTTTTCTTCAAGATGTAGCTGCCGACAGCGATCCAGATCAATGCCCACGGCAGGAAGACGGGTGAAGAGAGTGCTAAGGAGTCGGTGCGGTCGGCGTCCCACAGTCCGCCGATAATGAAGAAGACCCAAGTCAGCGGCGCGATGATAAAGTAGGTCCCCAGCATTTCCGTTGCGTGCGATGGGTACCAACGGATCAACCGGTCCAGCGGCGTCGGTGGGGTTGCGTGGATCGGTTCGTAGTTCAGGAATCGCTGCAAATCGTCGCGCAGTTCGCCCGCGGATTGGTAGCGATTTTCGGGGCTCTTTTCGAGGCACTTCATGATGATCGTTTCGACATCGGTCGGTACCGAAGAGTTTAGTTTTCGCGGCGATGGGTGCTGGTCGTGGATGACTTGGTGCAACAGCATTTGCACGGTCCCGCGGAAGGGGCGCTCGCCTGTCACCAGTTCGAACAGGATCACGCCCAGTGCATACAGGTCGCACCGCAGGTCCGCTTCGCTCCCCTCCCCGCGTGCCTGTTCCGGCGACATGTATGCGGCGGTTCCCAGCACATCGCCGTCGCAGGTGAGGGCCACGTCGTTCTGGAAGTCCTTGGCCAGGCCAAAGTCGGCGACGTGGGGTTTTCCCGCGGCGTCGATAAGAATGTTCCCCGGCTTCAGGTCGCGGTGGATGATTCCTTGGCTGTGGGCATGCGAAAGAGCGTCGGCAAGCTGGGATGCTAGGCCGACGGCCTTTCGGATCCCAATCATCTTTTCCTTCGCGATTCGTTCGGCAAGGTTGGGGCCGTCGATGAATTCCGAAACGATCACCGGAGCATCATTCTGCGTAGTGCAGACATCGTAGACCGATACAATGCCTTCGTGGTGCAGTTTCGCCGCTGCACGTGATTCGCGAAGAAACCGCTCCCGAACCGCTTGGTTCAGGACGGTGGGGTGGGGCTGTTTTACCGCCACCAGCCGTTTCAGTTGTAAGTCGAAGGCCTTCCAGACGACTCCAAAGCTGCCGTTGCCGATCTTTTCTTGGAATTGAAAACGCGTCGACGGAAACTGAGCTGCCAGCATCGGTTCGGGCGCGATGAAACGCAGGCGTGTGTTGCAGCCAATGCAGTGAAACGCGGTCGTGTCTCCAAGTTCCGACGCTCTGTTCTCGAGTCCACAATTGGGACAGCGAATGCTCGTGTTGGTCGGCCGGTTCGTCGCGACGCACGTTTTGAAATGGGTGTCAGGTAATGAATCTTTGACCTGCAGGTCCTGCAATCGTTTGGCAATCTCCGGGCGGTTGGCATAGTGGGCACGCAGTTCGTCGACGCGGCCGGGTTCGTCCGACTGGATTCGCGCAAGATACTCCGCTTCGATCCACCTCATTGGCGGCGACTTGGACTCGCCCTTAAGCAAGAGCTTTGCATAGTCATCGGCCGTGGGGCGCGTGCCGAGCGAGCTCTGGTCGTCAATGCGATCGCTGGGGTTGGGTTCACGCCAGCGAAGCGAGATGTCGAGGCATACTAATTCAAGCATCGCCATCGACATCAACGGAACATCGCCACACGACGCTTCTCGCAAGAAGCGATCGATTTCAGGCGCCTTCGCTTCTGTCTGCCATGCGTGCTCGAAGCGTTCGCGCAGTTGATCGACGACGCTGATTGCGTCGGTCTCAAAGCTCAGCGAGGTGGGGGTGTTTGCGTTCACAGGGCGGGTGAAGCTGCGGGGGGATGGCGGTGTGTGGGCGACCTGCCTCTCATGTTAACCTCTGCGGGGTGCAATCTGTAGCGGGGTGGGGGGCAGCGTCGGGGGGGCGCGGTTCCCTGTTTGTTTGCAGCAAGCGGGGCGGGGGAGGAGCGGATCTACCAAAATCGAACAAAAAAACCGTCGCCTGATGTCAGGCGACGGTTTGCAGTTGTTTAGGTTTTCACTGTCTCAGGCGACAGTCGGCGCGAGCTTAGTCGCGACGTGGGCCGCGGCCACGTCCGCCACCACCACCACCGCCGCCGCTGCGACGTCCACGCGAACGAGGGCGATCGTCGTCGCCACCGTCGCGGCTGCCGCCACGGTCTTCGCCACCTTCTTCAACGGCCGAAGCCATTTCGTCTTCGATGCCCAATTCGTCGATCGCTTGACGTCGGCTCAGCTTGACGCGGTCGTGTTCGTCGATGTCGATGACCAAAACCTTCATCGGATCGCCAACCTTGACGACGCTGTCGATTGCGCTGATGAACCCGCTGGACAGTTCGCTGATGTGAACCAGTCCGTCGCGTCCGGGCAGGATTTCAACAAACGCACCGAAGTCCTTGATGCTGCTGACCGTGCCGTCGTAGATCTTGCCGATCTGAACGGTTGCGGTGCAAGCTTCGATCAACTTCATCGCTTCTTGAGCCGATTCCAAGTTGTCGCTGGCGACCAAGACGTTGCCTTCGTCGTCCACTTCCACGACGGTTCCGGTCGATTCCTGGATGCCGCGGATGTTCTTGCCGCCAGGGCCGATCAGCATGCCGATCTTCGACGGTTCGATCTTCGTTCGCAGCAGACGTGGTGCGGTTGCTGCGATCTCGCGGCGAGGGCGAGAGATCGTGGTCAGCATCTTGCGAAGGATCTCAATGCGAGCTTCGCGCGATTGCTTCAGGGTGGCGCGAATGATGTCTTCGCTGATACCCCAGATCTTCAGATCCAATTGGATGCCGGTGATACCGTTTTGAGTTCCCGAGATCTTGAAGTCCATGTCGCCGAAGTGATCTTCGTCGCCCAGGATGTCGGTGATCAGAACCCACTTGTCGTTTTCTTTGACCAGACCGACCGAGATGCCCGCGACAGGGTTGGTGATTGGAACACCCGCTGCCATCAGGCCCAAGGTGGCACCACAGACCGAAGCCATCGAGCTCGATCCGTTGCTTTCCAGGATGTCGCTGATCACGCGGATCGTGTAGGGGAACGTGTCCGCATCGGGCAGTACCGGTGCGATGCTGCGTTCAGCCAAAGCACCGTGGCCGATTTCGCGACGTCCTGGGCCACGGATCGGGCGACATTCGCCGACCGAGAACGATGGGAAGTTGTAATCCAGCATGAATTTCTTGCTGAATTCGTCGTGCAGTCCGTCGACGCGTTGTTCGTCGCGCTTGGTTCCCAAGGTGACGGTGATCAACGCTTGCGTTTCACCGCGTTGGAACAGCGACGAACCGTGCGTGCGTGGCAGCAGGTCGGTTTCGCAGTAGATCGGACGCAGGCTGGCGTGGTCGCGACCGTCGGGGCGAGTTCCCGCCAGGATCAATTCACGGACGATCAGCGAATCGAGTTCGTGCCATTCGTGCGAGAAGCGGTTCGGGCAAACAGCGCCTTCGGCGTTTGGATCGGGGATGATCTCCGCTTTGGCGCGTTCCTTCAGTGCCTTGCATGCTTCGGCACGATCTTGCTTGCCAGCGGTTTGCTTGAGCGTCTTGAATTCTTGGTAGTAAGCGCTCTTGAGGCGATCGAACAGGCCGTCGTCTTCTGGCGGCGTGTATTCGATCTTTTCTGGTTTGACCAGATCGTAGAGTTCCTTTTGCAATGCGATGATTTCGCGGATGACGCCGTGGGCGAAGAGGATCGCGTCGACCATCTCGTCTTCAGGCATTTCTTGAGCGAAGCCTTCGATCATCGTGACGGCCTCTTGAGTGCCGCTGACGATCAGGTCCAGTTCACTCTCGTCGAGGTCGTCAACGGTTGGGAAGGCGACCAGTTCGCCATCGATCTTGCCGACGCGAACCGAAGCGACGGGGCCTTGGAATGGCAGTGGGCTGATCAGCAGCGCACAGCCGGCACCGTTCATCGCCAACACGTCGCCATCGTTTTGGCCGTCGCTGCTGAGGACAAACGATTGGACCTGAACCTCTTCCTTGTAACCCTTTGGCCACAATGGGCGGATCGGACGATCGGTCAATCGCGCGGTCAGGGTTTCTTTCATTGTGGGGCGTCCCTCGCGCTTGAGGAATCCGCCTGGGAACTTACCGGCCGCAGCCATCCGCTCGCGATAATCGCATGTCAGCGGGAAAAAGTCCAAACCGGGACGTGGGGCGCTGGTTGCCGCGGCGGTCAAGACGACGGTCTCGCCGTATTGGATCGTTACGCATCCGGCAGATTGTTTTGCCAGTTGTCCCGTTTCTAGGATCAGCGTGTTGTTTCCGATCTTCTTTTCAACTCGAAATTTATTCACTTTCTACTCTCTTCTTTCTCGTTAAACCTACAGATAACTTCTATTGTTCTGTTCACTTGTTCTTGCTCGATGGATCGATTCTTTTTGCCGCGTTCCCGTGCGAACAGATGCAATGCTAGACGGACTGAACCATATGGGTGCAGTACGAGGGACGGGAGAGCGACGACCGATCAATTGTCGACACGCCCTGTGCCAAGAATGACAGAGTGGACAAAGAGAATCGATGAGAAGACAGCGCCAGCGGGATTGCTGGCGCATAGTCACCGACAGGACGGCCCGGTTCTTTCTGGGCCGTCGTGCGACCGCAAAAGAAGGCGAGTCGCTTATTATTTTCGGATGCCGAGTCGTGCGATGATTTCGATGTATCGCTGTGGATCGGTGTTCCGTAGATAATCCAGCAGCCGACGACGTCGGCTGACCATACCCAGCAGACCACGGCGACTCGCATAGTCTTTCTTATGCGTTCGCATGTGTTCGGTCAGGCCATTGATCCGTTCGGTGAGAATTGCAATCTGCACTTCCGACGATCCGTTGTCGCCCTCGGAGTGCTTGTGCTCTTCGATCAGTTCTGCTTTTCGTTCTATCGTAATTGTCATTGGGGCCTACATAATTTTAACGGCGGAATTTGCTTGATGGGCACCGGTCGAATCAAGTCGCTACAGCCATCACAGGCTCCGGCCGCGTCAATCAACAGCTAGCGCATTGACTCCGTCGCTAGCGATTCCAGTATTAGCAAAATATTCGATCACGTTTTGATTCTGGCCCCTAAGTGTACCGATCTTGCGCCGATTTGCAACGGCGATTCAGGATCGATTTGCCGTAACTTGCTCAAGTGTGATCCAAGCCGGCTCTCAGAGCCGTTGTCGGATCGCGATGCAACAGCGACTTAGGGGACTATTTCTGTATTGGCATTTGAGGCTCAAGACTTGCGAGCAAATACCGGTTGCAGCGCGGGCTGCTTGCTGACCAGTTCGGTCAGTCGCGATGGCCACTGGGATTGCGAGAACTCGTAGGTTCCAAACAGGACGGCCGAGTAAAGCAGATTCCCAATCAGGGTGTTTGTCAGGAACGGGATCGCCATCGTGTAGCACGCGATCAGCCCTGCCGCGGTCGGCGGGTATTGTCCGGCGAACCAGACCCCCAGGTTGCTGACCAGGAAGAAGACGATCGAGCTGGCAACGGCGGCTCCCCCGATGCGGACTGCCGTGCGGTTGTTCGAAAGTCGACGGCCGATCATCGCCGATCCGGCGATGCCTGCGTAGACCATGCAAAAGACGGCTGGATTGTAGAAGCCCATGCCGGGGAGTCGGAAAACATGTCCGATCACATCGCTCGCCAGCATCGCTCCGACCGGAAGCAACCATGCCGAACGGCCACGCAAATAACATCCTGCAAATAGCCCCAGGGCCCCAATGCAGACAAGATTTGGCGGGTGCGGCATCAGTCGGGTCGCCGTGGCGATCAGAAAGAGGACGTAAAACATGGGTTCAGATCCGATGGGGCTGCAATGAAACGGAGACGGTTACCTAAACTCACAGGCTATCGTCTCGCCGTCGATTGGACAACGCGTGAAACTGGCGATTCGGGAGGAATCCGTCCCGAATTGGCCATATTTCCGCCTGCCTCCCTCCGTTAAGGTATGACCAGGATCGCTCCGGTTGTCCAGGCTGCTTGATTGAGCACCGCGTCGCGTTGATAGGGTGGACGTTGAAGCAGGTTCGGCGCTCGCGAGCCAGGGCGGTAATAGCCCAGCGTGTGGTTGCACTCGCAAGGACGTTGGACCGTCATCAGGTAGGGCAATGCGGGGAGCGTTGTGAAGAAACGGGCCGCAGACAATGCCGGTTGGAGGCCGCATTTCAGTTCGTGGCCGTTGCGTTCCAGCATGGCGTCTTGGAAATACAGCGGATGGGAAAATGTGTTGGCTGCGACCCAATCGTATTTCGCATACGTCCAATGTCCGTCGCGATCGATTCCCTCGGGCAGAGGAATGACGCTGGTCATCACCAGGTTAGCGTTGTCTTTGGGGGTTTGCCCATTTCCAATTTCGCGCTGCTGGGTGGTGGGCGCGACCAACGACGGCAGTTTCAGTTCGTTTCCCACCAGTGTTGGCACGCGGTGTTCGCCGAAGATCGAATCCCCAGCCAATTCCCTCACGTTCCTGTTCCGCTGGGCCTGCTCCCTCGCCTCCGCCGCTTTCTCGGCAGCGGTTTTGTTCTCGTCTACCGTATTGTCGGTGCCGACCTTCGCAGGAGCATTCGTCTTCGGGGCCTCCTGGATCAGCATTCGGAACGGCCCGGCAGCACCGGCGGTCGAAGTGACAACGGCCACCAGCAGGCAGCAGTTTCTGGCAGCGTGTTTGAATGTGTGAACCGGCATCTCAGAGAATCCTTTCCGAACAAGCGTTGCGAGCACCCCTGCTCGCTATCAATTGGTGCGCATGCACCTGTGATCCCGAATGTTCTCATCGGGATACTCACCCGAGCTGAATGAATTACAACGCATCTGCCCGCACATGCCGCAAACTTTGCCTGTCTGGACGCTGGCGGCTACTCGCCGGGCTTTGCGGTCTCGTTCGAATCTTCCAGCGTGCTGCGTTCGCGAAAGTTCAGCGACGCGCCGTTCATGCAATAACGCAATCCGGTCGGTTGCGGGCCGTCGTTGAAAACGTGTCCCAGGTGGGCTTTGCACCGTTTGCAATGAACCTCGGTCCGTGGGTAAAGCATCTTCCAATCGGTCTTGGTGCCGACGTTCCCCTCGCGAATCGGTTTCCAGTAGCTCGGCCAGCCGGTCCCCGATTTGAACTTGGTCGAGGAATCAAAAAGTGGCAGGCCGCAAACGACGCAGGTGTAGATGCCGTCCTGCTTGCTGTCCCAGTAGGGGCCCGTGAAGGCCCGTTCGGTATCGGCCTGCTGCGTGACGCTGTATTGCATTCGGGTGAGCGTCTTGCGAAGTTCTCGCGGTGTCTTGGGAGTATATTCCGGGGCATTGGGGCCCCAGTCGGCGGCGTCCGCTTGGGCCGCGTTTCGCGACTTGCCTGCGCCGTCGTCGGCGCGGGTGTTCAAATTGGCCAGGCTGACCGTCCAGAGTCCGATCGCCGCGGTCGCGGTTCCGATGGCCCATCGCCAACGTTTTTTGGATACGATCATGTCAGTGATCTCCCTCAATAAATAACTTTACATGCAATACAACCTATTTGCCCATTTTACAGCGATGGGCACGTTGGTCCAACCAAAACGAAAGCGAGTCACATGGCGGACCTGAAGATTTGCCAGCTTTCAAAGTCTTTTGGCGATGTTTTGATCCTGGACGCTTTGCAGTTGGTTGTTGCCGACGGGCAGTTCCTGGTCCTTTTAGGAGCAAGTGGCAGTGGCAAGACGACGCTGCTGCGATTGATCGCGGGGCTCGAATCGGTCGACAGCGGACGGATCGAAATCGGCGGTCGCGACGTTACCGGGCTCTCTCCGCGCCACCGCAATGTGTCGATGGTCTTTCAGGATTTTGCTCTCTATCCCCACATGAGCGTTGGCGAGAACATCGCCTTTCCGCTGCGCGGTCGCAAGTTTTCGAGCGGCCAGATCGCCAGCAAGGTTGCCGATGTCGCGGAAAAGCTGGGGCTCGAAGCGTTGCTCGATCGCCGACCCGATCAGCTCTCCGGCGGCCAACAGCAGCGGCTGGCCGTCGCCCGCGCCCTCGTCCGCGATTCCCATTTGTTATTGATGGACGAACCGTTGTCGAACGTCGATGTTCGGCGACGCGACGCGATGCGGAATGAGCTTCGTCGTCTGCAACAAGAGTTTGCATTGACGGTCATCTACGTCACGCACGACCAGGCCGAAGCGATGCTGTTGGGGGACCAGGTCGCGTTGATCGATCGTGGCGTGATCCAACAGGTGGCCCCTCCCGAAGTGATCTATGATCAGCCGGCGAATCGATTTGTCGCCCAGTTTATCGGTTCGCCGCCGATGAATTTTGTTCCCGATGGGCAAGGGGGACTGTGGGGCGTGCGGCCCGAGGATCTTTCGCCGCAATCGACCGATGCCGAAGATTTGGCGATCGAGGGCGTGGTCGAATCGGTGCAGTGTCTCGGTTCGCACAATGTGGTGCACATCCGGTCGCATGCCGGCAGGGTCGCGTTCACTGCCAATCGACGGTTGCAGTTTGTGCCCGGGCAGGACTTAACCGTCTATGCGTCGCCAACGCGACTGCATCGGTTCGCTTCCAGCGATGGCGTTCGGCTCACATCGCCGGTTGACTAGGCACGTTGGCTGCATAACGCTGGGCACCTTGTAGATAGATCGCCTCGCCATCCCACAGATTTTTCAACGTCTCCACGTCCCACGACGAACGGCCGACAGCCGGATCACCGACATCGAGTTGACCTTCCGCATTCGGGCCGAAGACGACGATCACGTGCCCTTCTCCTTTGCGACGGCCGATCGTGCTCAGCAGCTTCGATTTCCAGTCGCGGCGTTGTTCCGGGTAGCGGACCATCACGATCGCGGGAAACTGGCCACTTTGAACGAATTCATCGTAAGTGCCGCAGATCGCCCGCGGTTGGAAGCCTGTTGTGTTGGCCACGTTGTAGATGCCGCGATAAACGCCTAGCGACGAAGTGCCGTCGCGGCCGGTCAGGCACAACGGGTTCATGATCGCTTCGGTCGCCCAGACGTGATGGCATCGCAACAGTGTCGCCGCCGCCGCCGGACCGCAGGTCGAATCCTGCGTTTGCAGGCAGACGCCGTCGGACCACAGTGGTTGTGTCTGCGCGGTCTCGACAGGTCGAGCGTAGGGGCGGACGACGGGAGCCACCATCGCCGCGACAGCCAGGATTGCCGTCAACCCAGCGGTAATGCGGTGGCCGGTTTGCGGCAGGTCGCAGATTCGCATCGCCACGCCAAACGCGGCAGCTAATAAGAGTGGCGTCGCGTTGGACCAGACGATCGTTGCCGAAGAATCGGGCAGCAGTTGCGCCCAAAAGAGCCGATCGGCCAACAATCGCTCAAACAGTAGCGCCGAGAGCAGCAGGCCGCCAAAGAGCCAGTGAGCGGCCGGGCTGTTCCGGGTTGTATGGTAGCTGAGCAAGGAGATTGCAAGGGAAACCAGCGTCATTGTCGCCAATGCTGCGGCTAAGTCCTGCATTTTAAAACCCCCTATTGCGTCTGCTCCGTTACCGTCGGAGTCGCTGTGCGTGTTAAGGTTCAGTTAACATTGCAATCGGCAAGCCGTAAAGGGTGAATCGCGGGGAAGTTCACGAAGTATTAACATTTCGTAAGGGATCGACGGGGGGCATCGATGCAAAGGATGGCATTCGCACCTGTTAAATACGGCTGCCAATGCGCAATGAAGAAGCTCCAGCGCGATCGGGTATCACGCTGTGCAAAGCTGGGCGAGGCTGGCGAAGAGATCCGGTTGCCGTTACAGCTTCACTCGCTTCGGCGATTGCGTAGCGGGCTTCGATTCGGTTGTCGTCTCCGCAGCCGGTGGGACCGGTGGTTTCTCGGTGGCTGGGAGCGAGTCGTGCCACAGTTGTTCGGCGAGGATCTGGCGACAGTAGTGCTCGGAGAACGAATGGTCGGTGCCGCGGTACTCCCGCGACCCACCTCGCATCCCGACGATCTTGGCGATCGGATCATCGCCGACATCCAGGATCGTCGTTTGCAGCGGCAGTGGCGACAGCTCTTTGTCGTTCAGCGGGATCCCTGCGGCGATCCATGCGATCTGTTGCTCCGCTTGCTCGCGTCGCCCCAGCATCGCCATCGTGAACATCGCGTTGCGGGCGATGATGCAGCCCTGCGAATGCGTGATCAAGCTGATCGGTTCGCGCGCTGTCAGCAGAACGTAGGCCAATTTGCGTGTCGTTGGATTGCCTTGTAATGTCTGGCCGTCGTCGAGCATCGCCTGCAATTGCTCGGCGTCCATTCGGTTCAGCTTGTTGAAAACCGTCGCCGGCCACAATCGGTCGTGCAGGCATTCGCTGAGGTCGTCGGTTCCGTAGCCTTCCACATCCAGGCCCGAGTTGTTTGGCGGTTCCATGAACGTCGGGTTGTGCAGCAAGTGGACCCGTCGCCCCAGTTGTTCGGCGATTTCGTCGGCCATCGCGATCGCTTCGGCTTTCTTTGTCGTGATCCCGTTAACGAACCAGATCGGCGGCCCCGGAAGGTCCTCGCGACGGACGATCGTTTCGGGAGGCTGCGTCAACAGTTGGGCTAGCGTTCGATTCTGTTTGCCGTACCACCATTGTTCGGGCAGCAGGTCGGTTCGCGATTGAGCGTTCACGCTCGGAGCGTCGCCGCCGCGCGACAGCGATCGCAGGATCACGTTGTCGGAATTGTCCAGCCAGCGTTCGATGTCGTCCCCGGTCAGGTCCTCGACCCCTGAGGCCATCGCGTCCATCCATGCTTTGCGGCGCTGGTCGATCGCTTTTTGAGAGTCGTCGGGAAGGGTGCGGTAGATTTCCCGAGCCCCTTCGGTGACGATCGAAAACAGGCTCTCCAGCTTCTTCCGCGTCTGCTCTTTTTCCTCTTCGGTTTGGTTATCCGCAGCCGATTGAATCCGCTGGCGGATCGCGTCGAGAAAGCTTCCTTCCTGAGCGACGACCGGTTGGTGGGTGCAGAGGATCGCAAGCAAAATGCACGTTGTTAGGCAGCGCGTGGACATCGGTCGGGCCTTCGGAAGCGGTCAGCGGTTTCGGGAATACTGACTGGATTGTAACACGAAAGCCATTTGGGTGGAGTCAGTTGTCGCCTCGGGAGATCGATCGCCGGAATGCTTCGAAGGCGTCGCGGTAGAGCGCCGGCGGAGCGACTCGCTGCCCCGATTCTCGCACGTTTCGCAGCGAGTCTTCACGTTGGATCGTCTGCCGCGATTTGCCACTTGCCGGTGGGCGGATGCCAAGGCTTTCGATCTGCTCCAGGTATTCTTGCTTCGCCTTTTCGTCGCCGACCCGACCCATTTCCTGAGCTTGCTGCCAGCGGTTGAGGAAGTTTTGCAGGTCCTGTTCGGTCCAGTTCAGCTTGTCCAACAGTTCGGCGTCCGGTTCGGATTGCTTTTTCGTCAAGTAGTCCAGCACCAGATCGGTCGCCTTCTTGGCGTATTCCTGATTGATTTTTTCAGGCGGCAAGCTGGCGTCGGCACCTGCGCCATCGCCCATCTGGTCGCCTTGAGCGGCAGCTTCCGACGGCGGAGCGTCGGCCGATTTTCCTGGCTCTCCCTGTTTCCCATCGGGACGTTTTCCTGGTTGGGCTTGAGGATTGGATTTCGAATCGGACGAACCGGCCTTCGATTCACCGGTCATCGGATCGTCGCCGCTCTCCCCTGCTTCGTCTCCCGACGGAGCATCGGTCTTGTCGGCCGGGTCGCTTGCCTCGCCCTTGCCCTTCCCTTTTTGGTCGCCCTGACCTTGGGAAGGTTTGGAGTCGGAGTTCGGTTCGGCGCCGGCATCGTCTTGTGGACCTGCATCGGTTTCGTCGCCCGCGTCGGAACCAGCCGGATCGCCAGCTTTTCCTTTCGCTTGGTCGTCGCCAGCCGGTTTGCCATCGGAACCAGCCTGATTTTCAGCATCCTGCCCCGCCATGTCGCCAGCGTCGTTCTTGCCATCGGTCGCGGGATCGGTTGCCGAAGGCTTGTCGTCGGGCGATTTGCCCTCGCCGGAGCCTTGGTCCCCCTTATCCGATTTGCCGCTGTTTCCAGTCTCCGGATTGTTGTTGCCGCCGTTTGGTTTTGGCTTCGTTCCATCCTGGGGCATCTGGCCGGAGTCGTTGCCTTGGTTTGGTTTGGCTCCTTCGCCTTGGTCGCCGCGCTCGCCCGGTTCTCCTTTGGATGCGCCATCACCGGCAGGTTTGGCGTCGGCCGGTTGAGGCTGTTTGTCCTCTTTGCCGGCAGCCCCTTCCGCTCCGTCAGCACCTTGTTCCGGTTTGCCGTCACCGGAATCATCGCCCTTTTGGTCGTTTGGTTTCTGAGAGCCCTTCTCTTGTTCGGCTTGCTGTTTCTGCATGTGTTCGCGAATCCGTTCCATGATCTCGCCATCGTGCAGCGGCCCGTCGTCCTGCGGTTTTTCAGCGTCCTCGCCCGCATCGCGCTGCGAACCGGAGCCGCCAGATTTGGAATCGCCCGCGTTTCCCGAAGGTGGTTCGGAACCGTCGGCTTCGGCATCGGTAGCCTCTCCCTCGCCGGGCTCCTCGCCCGATTCCGATCGGCTAGCCGACGTATCGGGACTGCCCGCTTGGTCTCCCGGTTTGCCACCCGATTCGGGACCGCTTTCCTGTGTCATTTCCGACGCCGAAGGATCGGACTTCGATTGAGATGGTTCGTCTCCGGGGGGCGAATCGCCCGGTTTGTTGGAGCCTTTGTTTTCCGAATCCCCCGCAGCATCGCCGCCGCCTTGATTCGGTTCGGTCCCCTCTTCGGAAGGCTTGTCCGAGGGCTTGCCTCCAGCGCCGTCGGATCCCGATTCGGAATCTTCCGATGGTTCTTGGTTCTCCCCTCCAGTTTCGCCTCCACCCGATTCGCCTTTTCCTTTTCCTTCGGCTTGTTCTCCGGTCGAATCTCCTTGGCCGCCGCTTCCGCCCCCTTCTCCATCCTGCTTGCCCGATCCGCTCGGATCGTCGGACTCGCGATCGCTCTTCTTCTGCAGACCGTCGCCATCGGCTTCGTCTTCGGCATCCTCAGGAGGAGCGACGATGTGCAATTCGATCGGTTCGGAAACCGTGCTATTGGGATCGGTCGTTTGGTTGCCCGGCATGTCGCGGTTATCGAAAGCGCGGCATCGGACGGTCACCTTGTCTCCGGCGATCAGGTTCCAGTCCTCGCTGCGGAAGGCGGAGATCGATACCTGTTGGCCGATCAACGCTTCGGTCGATTCAAAGATCTTCCGCGTTCCCAGCACGCGATCTCCCTTGCGGATTTCGAACTCCATCCGCGAGAGCCCAAAGTCGGGGTCCAAGGCATGGACTTCGATCAATTGCTCCATCCCGATCGGCAGGTCTTTGGGAGATTGATGCGGGACGATGATCGAAACCTCGGGGCTCAGGTCGGCCGCAACCTTGACAGGATAAATGACTGGGGCCGCGTTAGTCAGCCCTTGCGCGTCTTCGACGATGATCCGGTAGCTCTCGATCGCCACGACGCCCCGCTCTTCCTCCGCTCGACGCAAGACCCACGATGTGCTCATCGACATCTGGTCGTCGGCGATCTCCATCGCTTTGACGCCGCCGGTCGCTTGCCAGATCGATCCGATCCGTTTTGGATTGAATTCGATCTTCGCTTTGGCGATCGGTAGATTCGACTGAGCCACGACGGTGACCGCGGTCCCTTCTAAGCCATCGATCGCGCCGCGGTTGTTGCTGCGCGACGGCAGACGCGTGTAGGCCGCCGGTTGATATTGAACCGATCCGATCGAGACGATGGGAACCGCTTCGACTTTGATTTCGAAGGGGCCACGTCGCGCGTCGCCGGCGACGATCCAGTACTGGGTGTCGTGCCGGATTCCGTCGCCACTAGCCCCTACGGTCGCTGTGAATTCTGTCTCTGTCGCCTGCATCACTTCGCGATGAGCGATCGAGCCTTGAGTCGTTTCGACCCAGGCCTGTTGGTCCGACTTGAGTCCATCGATTTCAGCGGTGATCGTCAGCGAAGTCCCTTCGGCAACTTGGGTGTCTTCCGGCGTGACCGCTCCGATCCGAACGCTTGTCGGCGCTTCGATGCTCGCCAGTGGCATCATCAACCGTTGGACTGATTGCACCGTGTTCTTGGGAGATGCGATCGCGTAGATCGCCAGCATCGCGATCAGTGCCAGTAGCGAACCGCTGAGCAGAGTGATTTGTTTTTCCGAAGCCAGTGGATCGGAATGTGGATCGGCCAATCGGCGAGCCGCGTGCGATGCGACGCTGCGGACGACGACGCCACGCAGGCCGGGGATCTCGCGATCGGTTCGCAGGGTCAGGTAGCTGAGCAGGCTGTGGTGCAGTTGCGGGACGCGGCGTTCCAGCGACTGAGCTGCGTATTCGGGGTGGATCGAATGCCGAAGCAGCGGCACGATGCGGATCGTAAACCAAGCGATCGACGCGGCGGCGAGAACCAGCCAGACCAGCGTTCGCAGGACCGCTCCGGCTTGGAAGATCCATTGGTCGGCGATCGCCCACGCGATCAGAGCGGCCAACATTCCGACCGCCCAGATCAGCACCGCCGTCAGCAATTCGCGACGCCACAGCACTCGCCGCGCGTTCTCGATATGCTCGGTAATGATCGCGTCGCCGCGATCGGTCGTTGCTGCGGCAGTGGCCATAGGGGCGATGGTCTCGGGAATGCGTTGGGGGAAAAGGGGCGCCGGGCGACGCTACCTTATTATAGATTCCCCTGGCCCGAGGGCGAGCCAGTTCCGGCGACGGGGCAAGAATCGGGCCTGGGGGCTCCGAATTCTGATCGCGAAGGTTTATTCTAACGGCCTGGACAGTCCTCATTCTTCACCATCGATTCTCGGTCGATCGCCGTTGTCCCAGCAAATTGCTTGTGCCACGCGATCCCGGAGCTGCACACTGCATGAACAAAGTATCTTTCGTACAACTCAGCCCCAGCGACAATGTCGTCGTTGCGATTTCGGAACTTGCCCCTGGCCACATCCTCGAAGTGGGGGGCGAATCGGTTGCAACGGTTAACCGGATTCCGGCGGGGCACAAAGTTGCCGTCTGCTCGATCAAGCAGGGCGAAGCTGTCTACAAGTTTGGTTCGCAGATCGGGAGTGCGACGGCCGACGTTGCCGCGGGCGAGCACGTTCATTCGCACAACTTGCAGCACAAGCACGATGTGATCACCGACGTGCCGTCGACCAATCCCCCCGCCGCACCGGCGAAGTTGGAGCGGACGTTCGAGGGTTACGTCCGTCCTTCGGGACGCGTCGGCACGCGGAACTACATCGCGGTGATCTCGACAGTCAACTGTTCCGCTTCGGTCTCACAGTTTGTCGCTCGGCGTTTCGAAGGAGACGCGCTGGAGGATTTTCCAAACGTCGACGGTGTCTTTGCGGTCACGCACGAGACGGGTTGCGGAATGGGCTACGCCACGCTTCGTCACGAGATGCTCAGCCGCGTGTTGGTTGGTGCGGCGCGGCATCCCAACGTCGCCGCCTGTGTCTTGATCGGACTCGGTTGCGAACAGGGATCGATGGGCTATCTGTTCGAAAAGCATGGCATCGTCCCGCTGCACGCTCCCGATGGCGAAAAGCTGACGCGCGACAAAGGCGATGCGATCCCTGTGCTGACGATGCAAGATGAAGGCGGCACGCGAAAGACCATCGAACGCGCGGTCCAGATCGTTAAGGATCTGTTGCCCGTCGTGAACGCCAACCGCCGCGAAACCGTTTCGGCAAGCGAATTGAGTGTCGGTTTAGAGTGTGGTGGGTCGGATGGTTATTCGGGGATCACCGCCAACCCGGCCGTTGGTTGCGCGGCCGACCGAATCGTTGCCAGCGGCGGGACGGCGATGCTGGCTGAGACCAGCGAGATCTATGGTGCAGAGCACTTGTTGGTGCAGCGGTCGCGCAGTCCCGAAGTTGCGTTGGCGTTGATCGAACGGATCGAATGGTGGAAGGAATACGTCGGCATGTTCGGCCTGGAATTGGATAACAATCCTTCGGTCGGCAACAAGGCGGGCGGGCTGACGACGATCGCGGAGAAGTCGTTGGGAGCGGTCGCCAAAGCAGGCTCGACGGCGCTCGAAGCTGTCTATCAATACGCCGAACAGGTTCACCAGAAGGGCTTGGTCGTGATGGACACTCCCGGTTTTGATCCGGCCAGCGTGACCGGGATGGTCGCTGGCGGAGCGAACATGATCCTGTTCACCACCGGCCGTGGCAGCTGTTTCGGTTGCAAGCCGACGCCCTCGATCAAGATCGCTACCAATACCGCGATGTACGACCGGATGATCGAAGATATGGATCTCAATGCCGGCACCGTCGTCGAAGGTTCGACTGTCGATCAGGTCGGGGAAGAGATCTATAACAAGATCCTGGCGGTCGCCAGCGGCGAAAAAACGAAAAGCGAATTAGCTGGGATCGGCGATTATGAGTTCATCCCTTGGACCGTCGGCCCGACGCTGTAGCGGACCGGTATGCTAGAATGACTCGTAGCCTCGCGGTTCTGATCGAGGTTGCGAGTCTCCCGTGCGGACAAATCCCCGAGGTGCGTTATCTGTCGTTTGCAATCGCCCCGCCGGCCGCAAGCTGTCGCGTTCCGCAAGCTGATTCCCTGCGGAACGCTGCTTGTTGCCTGGATGCTGTGCAGTCCTTCGCTGGCGTTTGCTTGGCAGCCATCGTCGCCGCAGTTCGAACAGCGCGATCCCGATGCGATTCACTTCCGCAAGCATCTCGATCGGATCGCCCAGGCGGCGGATCCAGCGGACGCTGAAGCGATCGCCGGTTGGATGTTGCCGCACCGCGACGACCAGCAAGTCGTCTACTTTCTATCCAGCGAGCCGCCGGCGCCATCGTCGTTGACGACGCTGCGGCAGAAGCGAGCGGAGAATCTGTTGCGGCACGCCGCTGCGGCTGCCGAAGCGGATGACCTGCAGCTGGGTTATCAAATGTTCTGGCAAGCCGCTCGCGAAGACCCTCGCAATCCGAACGTCTTGCGAGCGTTGGGGCTTCCCGCCGACGGCGAAGTTCCGATTACGATCCGTCCCGGTCGCAACGCCGATCGCCAACTGAATTGGCCCGCCCGATCGTACCTGCAGGTTTTGACGCCTCACTTTATGATCGATGCCCGCTGCGATCGCGCGCAAGCGATCGAACTAGCGCAGCGGCTGGAGCGGGTTTATTGGATCTGGACTCAGGTCTTTTATCCGCTGTGGGAAAATCGGGGTTCGGTCCAACAGACGCTCCGCGGTCAGGGGCGATTTGAATCGCGGATCAATCGGCATCGCGTGGTCCTGTTCGCCAATCGCCAGGAATACATCGACACGCTGTCGAAAGAGACGCCGGGGATCGAGCGGTCGACTGGTTTTTATTCCAATCATGCCAAGATCACGTTCCTGTATGCGGGAGCCGATGCCGACCTGAAGACACAGTATCACGAACTGACGCATCAATTGATCGGCGAGGCGTCGCGGATGCGAGTTTCTCCCGATGTTGGTCTGCCGAGCGATTTTTGGGTTGTCGAGGGAATCGCCAGCTACATGGAGTCGCTCTACCTGCACGACAGCTACGCCACCGTCGGCGGTTGGGAATCGTCCCGTTTGCAGTTCGCGCGGTATCGCGTTCGGGGGCTCGGTGAATCGATGCCGCTGCAGCGATTGGTCGGGCTCGGCCGCGACGCGGTCCAACAGTCTCCCGACATCGCCAGTTGGTATTCGTATGCCGCCGCCTATTCGCATCTCTTGATGGACGGCTCGCACCGCGAGGAGTTCCTGGAATATGTGCGAAGCGTCTATGAACAGCCCGCCAAATCGCGGAGTCTGCCCGACGTCGACCTCGCCGATTTTCTGAACGTCACCAGCGACGACGTCCGCTTGCTGCGGCCCGGCACCCAGCTGCAAGAGCTCTGCCTGACGAACACGCAGGTCGACGAAGCTGCCACCGCATCGCTGTCCGATCAACAACAGTTGACCTGGCTCGACCTGTCGCGATTGCCGCTGACCGACGCCTCGCTCGCGCCACTGATTCGCAGCAATCCGAATCTCGATCAATTGTCGCTCGAACGGACCGCCGCCAGCGACGCGACGCTGGCCGAGATTCCCGGCTTGTCCGCCTTGGAAGAGTTGGACCTGACACTGGCTCCGGTCACCGACGCTCACATCGCAGCGTTGGCGGGATTGGAAAAGCTGGAGACGCTGTGGCTCACCGCAACACAAATCACCGACGCCTCGGTCGACGTGATCGCTCGGTTGCCATCGCTCCGCCAAGTCGATATGCAACGGACCGCCGTCACCGCCGCGGCGATCGAAACGCTCCGCACCGCACGCCCCGGTCTAACGATCAATCCCCTACAAATCGTTGCCGCGCCTTGATGAATCGTCGGGTTATCGTCTCGCTGGAATAGGCCTCGTGTAAGACACAGGGCAGTGCTTTCGGGGGGCGAATTGGCTTGCGAGTGTTAATTTCGTTGGCTTTGAACGAATCTGTCTTGACATTTCCAAGGATTTAAACAATTGTTTTAAACAGGCGTTTAAACCTCAGAATTGCTAGGCGATCCCATGTCGACGACGACGATCCCCGACGAAGACACGCGGCACCGGTTGCTCAATGCAGCGGGACGGGTGTTTGCTGCGCGGGGATTTCAGAACGCGACCGTTCGCGAGATCTGCGCGGCTGCCGAAGTAAATATCGCCAGTGTGGCGTATTATTTCCGCGACAAGATGGGGCTGTACCGGGCGGTTGTACGGCAGATTCGGGACGACGAAACGAGGCGGTTTCCGATTCCCGATCCGATTTCGCACGCCGACCCGACGGAGCGATTGTTTGCGTTTGTGCGGGCGCTTTTGCATCGGATGCTCAACGATGCCGAAGCAAATGGTTGGCAGGTGCGGCTGTTGATGCGAGAGGTCCAACAACCGACCGAGGCGATGGAAGATATCGTCAAAGATCATTTTTCGCCGATCCTCGACCAATTGTGTCAGAACTTGGCCGAATTGGGCGGGGAATCGATCAATCCGCGCGCCATGACTCATTTGGCGCTCAGCGTGATCGGACAATGTTTTCACTATCGTATCAGTGAGCACGCGATCCACGAATTGCTTTCCGCCCGTGATTTGACATCGTCGGAGATCGACATCGATGAACTGGCGGTCCACATCACTAGCGTTACTTTGGCTGCTACCTGCAACGCGGCGTTTGTCAAACAGCAAGCAAAGCTTCGAGATCTGATTCCGTAGGGTTCTCTTCAAAACTTATCAATAAACGACTATGAAACGTCTCTATTCAAAGTTCCATAAGCTGTTTTCAAGCGTCGTGCTTCCGACAGCCACACTGTTGGGGTGCATCTTCGTCTTTCGCAGCTTGGGCGTGACCACGCCACCGGAGCGCCCCGACCCGAGCAATTCGATACTGGCGCAGATGCAGCGTTTGGCCCCGGCGGAGGTGATGCCGGTGCTGTCGTTGGATGCGGTCGGCGGCGTGGTCGATCTTGCGGTGGATGGCGAGGTGGTTCCGTATCGCGAAATCCAAGTCGCGACCGAAGTGGCGGGAACGATCATTTATAAATCGCCCAAGGTTGAAGCTGGCAATTACGTCCAAAAAGGGGACGTGTTGTTTCGCATCGATCCCACCGATTACGAACTGGAATTGCAGCGATTGCAGCAGGAGAAGAAGTCGGAGTATGAATCGTTGCGGGAGATCGACCAAGAAATCTCCAACGTGGAAAAGCTGATTCAAGTCGCGAAAGACGACGAACGCTTGCGCGACCAGGAGATCGCGCGGTTGGATCGCTTGCCCGCCGGTTTTGCGAGCCAGACCGAATTGGATCAAGCGAAACAATCGCGGCTGCAATCGTTGAACACTCGGATCGGTTTTGAGAATCAATTGGCGTTGCTGAAAAAGCGGCGGGTTCGTCAAGAGACGGCTGAGCAACGCGTCGAAACCCAGATGGAATTGGCTCGCAAGAATTTGGAGCGGACCAGCATTGAAGCGCCGATCGATGGAGTGATCTACCGTGAGGATGTGGAGGTCAATTCGTTCATTCAACGCGGTGCGGTGATCGTGACTTTGGAAGACACGTCCAAGGCAGAGGTCGCCGCAAACTTGCGGATGGATCAGTTGTATTGGGTTCTCGATCAAGCGCATCAACACGACGCGAGTGCATCGATGGACAGTCGCAGCTACAGCCTGCCTCCCACGCCGGCGACGATTGAATATCGGATCAACCAACGCGATTCGGTTTATTCGTGGAAAGGTGCGCTGGAGCGGTACGACGGAATCGGCGTCGACTCGCAAAGCCGGATGGTACCGGTGCGGCTGGTGGTTGAAAGTCCGGCGGACGTTGCCGGAGATGGGGATGGATTGAGCCAGCGGATGCAGGGCCCCAAGGCTTTGGTTCGAGGGATGTTTGTCCGCGTGATCCTGCACGTCACCCCTCAGTCCTCGCTATCGTTGGTTCCCAATCTGGCGTTGCAGCCGGGCAATCGGATCTGGAAATTCCAACCCGATGCGGCGGTCTTATCCGTTGGTCCGGAGGGCGATTCCAAGGCGGCGGCCAGTGCGGCACCCTCTGCCGATCCGGCAATTTCCGAGTCGACGTTCGATCTGAAACAGTGGACGGCGGGGCGATTGATGGTCCTGGACCGGATCACTCCGATCGTTGCGGTGTCGCTTCCGGGGCACGACAAGGAAACCGAAACCGAAAAGTATTGGATCTGTGAATCACGCAACGGCGATCTTGAAGCGGGCAATCTGGTCGTCGTGTCTCCGTTGGGAGGCGTGGCGGGGGACGGCACCGATTTAATCCGCGTTCCGGCGCCGAAGATGTCCGGTGGCGATGTCGCACGCGTGGTCGAGACAAAAGCGGCCGATCGCGCCGTTGCTCAATAGTTCCGTTGCAGCGATCGCTGGCACGATGCGGCAAAACGCCCATCCGTTGCAGGATCGCCGCGCAGGCAGCACAACCTGCTGTGCCTTTTCGAATTGCAAAACATCTCAGAAGTTAGAAGAGATTTATGAAAAGTGTCATCCGATGGGCGATCACCAATTCGCCGGGCATGAACGTGATCATGTTGGCAACGATGCTGATTGGCGCGGCATGTTTTTACGGGATGCGGCGCGAAGTGTTCCCCGAATTCGAACTGGAGATCGTCGTCGTGACGGTTCCCTACCCCGGCGCGACTCCCGAGGATGTCGAAGACGGCATCTGTCAGAAGATCGAGGAGGCGGTTCGTTCGATCGAAGGCATTAAAAAGGTCACGTCGATCGCGCAAGAGGGGTCGGGCAGCGTGATCATGGAACTGCAGGCGGATGTGGCCGACGTGCAGAAGGTGCTCAATGAGATCGACCGTGAAGTCGCGCGGATCCCGAGCTTTCCCGATCTGACCGAGGAACCGACCGTTCAACAGATTACGTTCCGCACGCCAGCGATCCGCGTGGCCGTTGTGGGGCCACAGACCGACGCGCCCGATTCGGAATTGCGGCTGCGCCGTGTGGTGGAAGAGCTTCGCGACGATCTGTTGCAATTGAAAACGGTTTCGGCGACCAGTATCATGGGAGCCAAGCCGTTCCAGATCGATGTGGAAGTTTCTGAGGAGATGCTGCGGAAGTATGGGCTTTCGCTGAAGCAGATCGCTGCGGTCCTGCGGGCTCGGAACATCGAACTGCCAGGCGGACAATTGAAGGCCGACGGCCAAGAGGTCTTGCTGCGGGCGAAGAACAAAGGCCGGTTTGGCGAAGAGATCGGTCGGATTCCAATCATCACTCAGCCCAACGGTTCGGTGTTGACGGTTAATGATATCGGCACGGTTTATGACGCGTTTGAAGACCTGACCAGCATCAGCGAAATCAACGGCGAACCGGCGATGGTGATCAACGTCGAACGCACCAAGAGTGAAGATCTCTTGGCGATGGTTCGCGAGGTCCGTGAATATGTCAACCGCGCCCTGCCGCCAGAACCCCAAGGGGTTAGCAATTTTCAACGGCTGAAAGCTTGGCTGACCCGTGGTTCCGGTGAAGAGGGCGATCCAACGGCCGTCGCTGCGGTGGAGGAACCGAAATCGCGAGGCCTCGCGCCCCGTTTGCCACCGGGATACAAGTTGGTTGTTTGGGGCGATACCAGCCAAGACGTGCAGGATCGTTTGAGCCTCTTGATTCGCAATGGTGCGTCGGGGTTGGTGCTGGTCTTCTTGGTGTTGGCCTTCTTCCTGGAACTGCGGCTTGCCTTTTGGGTCGCCTTGGGGATTCCGATCTCCATTCTGGGAGCGGGCTGCATCTTGTGGTATGGCGACAAGACGCTGAACATGTTGAGTCTGTTCTCGTTCTTGGTCGCGTTGGGGATCGTGGTCGATGATGCGATCATTGTTGGTGAAAATATCTACGCGCATCGCCAGCAGGGGAAGAAACGCTTGCGGGCGGCGATCGATGGTGCGGCGGAGGTGCTGCCCAGTGTGTCGGCATCGGTCACGACGACCGTGATCGCGTTTTCGCCCATGTTTTTTGTCTCCGGTGTGATGGGCAAATTCATGGCCGTGATCCCGTTTGCGGTGATCGCGATGCTGGTGATCTCGTTGCTGGAGAGTCTATTTGTCCTGCCCGCTCACTTGGCTCATGAACACTCGGGCTTCTTCCGTTTCCTGGGCATCCTGTTGTATCCGTTGCGTCCGATCGGAATGTTGCTAACGGCGATCGGCAGTCGAACCAGTCGTGGTTTGGAACTGTTCGCCGAACGCGTTTATCTACCCGTCTTCAAATATGCGCTGCAATTCCCCACCATCCCGATCAGCATTGCGTTTGGAATGTTGATCGTCACGGTCGGCATGGTCCGTGGCGGAATCGTGCAAAAAAATCTCTTTCCCAAGTTGGACAGCAATAACGTGAAGGCCACGGTGGTCTTTCCCGATGGCACGCCGATGGCAATTACCGACGCCGCGACAGCAAAAATGGAAGAAGCGATCCGTCGCGTGAGCGCGGAGATTGCGGCGGAGCGATCGGCCGCGGAAAAGAAGACGCCGCTGGAGTTATATCCCGACAGTCCGCTGACCATGACCGGCCCGGTGAAGTTGACGTTTCGGCAAGTCGGGTCGATGACGACCGGAGGGGGCGCGGCGGAACAAACGACGACAGGCAGTCACGCCGGCCAGGTGTTGGTGGAACTGTACGACACCACGGTCCGGACGACCAAGTCCAGCGAATTGCTGAACCGCTGGCGTGACGCGGTGGGGGAATTGCCAGGTGCCGAGAGTGTCGTCTTTGGAACCGAGGACATGGGGCCTGGCGGAGCGGCGATTGAATTTAAGTTGCTCGCTCCGGCGGACAAGATGGATGCGTTGGAAGCGGCGACCGAAGCGGCCAAAGCACAATTAGCGACTAAGGAAGGCGTGTTCGATATTCGCGACGACAACACGCCCGGAAAATGGGAATTCCAATTCAAGGTGAAAGAGGACGCGTTGGCTACCGGCGTGACACCGACCGATCTAGGCGAGACGGTCCGCAATGCCTATTACGGTGCCGAAGTGATGCGTCTGCAGCGCGGTCGCAACGAAGTCAAATTGATGGTTCGTTATCCCAAAGAGCAACGCAGCACGTTGGGCAATTTTAATGAGATCTTTGTGCGCACCGAGGGGATCAGCCCTGGGATGGCGGCGGAACGACCGATCACGGAGTTGGCCGATCTGGAGATCCGTCGTGGATTTTCGGAAATCAACCGCGTCGATCAACGCCGTTCGATCACCGTGACCGCAGATATCGACGAGACCAAGGCGAACGGATCGGATATCGTGGCGGCGTTGCAGAAGCAGTTTGAACCAACGCTGCAGGAAAAGTTTCCGGGCGTGAGCATTCGTTGGGAAGGGCAACAGGAACAGAGTCGCGAATCGGTCGGCAGTTTGATGGTGGGTTTTGCCGTGGCGATGTTCTGCATGTTCATCTTGCTGGTGCTGCAATTCCGCAGCTACTTCCAACCGTTGATCATCCTGGCGATCATCCCCTTTGGCATGATTGGAGCGGTCTGGGGACACGCCGTGATGGGACTGCCGTTGTCGCTGTTCAGCATGTTTGGCCTGGTCGCGCTTGCGGGCGTGGTGGTGAACGATTCAATCGTCCTTGTCGACTTCATCAACTCAAGAATTCGCGCCGGCGAACCGCCAGCGATGGCCTTGCTGGAATCGGGGCAGCGTCGCTTCCGCCCGGTGATCTTGACCAGCTTCACGACGATTGCGGGATTGTTGCCGCTGCTGTTGGAGAAGTCATTTCAAGCTCAGTTGTTGATCCCGATGGCGACCAGTTTGGCGTTCGGTCTTTTGACGGCGACCGTGCTCGTTTTGTTCATGGTGCCGATCTTGTACATGTTGTACTTGAAGATGCTCGAACGAATGGGAATTCCCTACACCGACCATACCGCCACGAACCTTGAGATCCAAACGCATCCGGCAACGCACTAATTGGCGCCTGCAGTGCGCGGCATCGGATTGTCGGTTCGATAGGTCGCGGTGTTCCGCGACGCGTCTAAAAGATTTCGGCGTGATCGACCTCTTCACGCTGATCGCTCGTTTGATCGTACATCGCCCGGATTAGATCGATATCGCATTGCCGTTGCTGGACCTTTCGGCGAGCGAACATCCGCGCTTGGGTGGCAACCATAACATCCGCCGGGATCTCGGCAACTTGGCCAAAGATCTGAGCGTAGTTCATGAAGCTGGGGACGTTTTGCGTGACGAATCCATACAGCATGCTACAGACACCGATCACCTTGCCGGTGAAGATGCCGGTGTTGATCGCCGACTTCGAGTAGTCGCCGACGATACAGCCCAAGAACTGCATCTCCGTCGCCATTTTGCGATCGCCGTATTCGATGTTGATCCGGCCGTAGGTATTCTTGAGATCGCTGTTACACGTTCCCGCTCCGAGATTGATCCAGCTGCCCAGATAGCTGTGCCCCAAAAATCCGTGATGCTGTTTGTTCGTGTACGGTTCGATCACCGACGCTTCGACCTCGCCACCGATCTTGACGGTATGACCCAGCGAGACGCCATCTTTGAGCGCCGCGTGTTCGATCACGCGTGTGCCAGCCCCGGCGTAAACGGGACCACTGAAGTAACAGAACGGTCCGACTTGAACATTCTCATCCAACAAGATCGGTCCTTGCGATGTATCGATCACCGCGTAATCGCCGATCTTCGCTCCCGGAGCCAGGAAGACGCCATCTTCGCGTTGTTCGTAATTCCCGTTGGCGATTCGGTCTTCCAGCGATGCGTTCATCAACTGCATGTGCCAGCGGATCACTTCGTGAGGCCAGTGGAACATCGGAAGCGATTCATCGATCGGGTCGATCCCTTCGGCGGCTAGCATCGGTGCAGCGAGACCTGCCCCGGGGCCGATTTTACAACGCTCTAGGTCTTGCGGCATCAACAGGATCGCCGCGACATCATGCCCCGACTTGACGGTTCCCGAAGCTTTCCGCGCAACGAGCCGTTGAAGCGTTTGAAAGTTCTCGATGCTGGGAACGCAGCGGGCGTTAATCGCGAGCACCGGCTGATCGGTCGGCTGCCACGAATCAACGTCTTGAAGGTCGGCAAAGTCCGCTTGCTGGATCGGGCGAAGATAGGACCGTACCTCCGCCGCGGTGGGCAGGTTCAGTCGACGGACCCAATCGATCAAGCGATAGCTGGCGCAGGTGATCGCATAGGCAGGCCGGCTGGTGGTGATCGGTGCCAATTGGTCGGTCGAACTGTCTTCGAAGATCAGAATCCGCATCAAATTCTATCCAATAGGGAATGCGACGGATGGAGTTTTCCAAGGCCTGCAAGCACTCGCCGGGAAGGTTCCCCGAGGCATCCGCCTGCAAGACGTGCCGGTTGCAACGATGGTGCCGCCGGACTGCAAGTATCGTGCAGTGAGATTGCTTTGGTCAACCCAGCCCGTGCCGGCATCGCGGACCATAATTTGTTAGTCACGGCGACTCACCGCGCACCTTGTTCTGTATCCGATGCAAAAATTCGCTTCTCCTGGATCGTTCCACCTTGGCGTGTTCGTCGTCGCGTCGCTGGTTGGTAGCCCGTTGGCGGCACAAGTTTCCGACAACCGTTTGCCGAATCATGGCGATCTCTCGGAATTGCAAATCGAAGCGTTGGGGGCGGGCAGCTATCGGATGCGCCAACGGACTTCAAGGGCGTTTGTCGACGCTGGCCCCGCGGCGATCGAAGTGCTTCGGGGCGGGCTCGACCACAACGATGCCGAGATCCGTCTTCAGTGCCAGCGGTTGTTGATCGAAATCCGAGAACGCCAAACCGAACGCGAACTGCAACACTTGTTAACCGAGTACGATCCGGCGCGGACGTATCGTTTGCCGGGTTGGAAACCGTTCGCCGAGGCGTGCGGCGACGACGCGTCGGCGCGAGGATTATTCAAACGCCTGCTGGACCGCGATGCGAGCTTCATGAGGTGGTTGCAACGGGTTCACGATGATCCCAGCTACGACATCGAGAATCAGTTGGAGGATCAGTTTCGCTTTCTGTCCCCCGATACGCAGCGGCTCAATTCGGGCGATTTGCTGAGCTGGAGTCGGTTGTTGTTGGCCGGCACCAACGCCAAGATCTGCCAGGTTCCGGTGCTGGGAAGCCACATCCGTTGCGGTTTGCAATGCGGCCCCACGATTCACAGTTTGACCCACGGCGCCAACAGCACCGCGACGATGCGTTTGGTGCGCAGCTGGCTGCGACGGCAATCGACGACCACGGCGACGCGGGCGACCCTGCGAATCGCGATGCTGTACGAATGCGATACCATTGCCGAACAAATGGCCCGCACCACGCTCGACAGTCACCACGCCTCGCCCGCTTCGGTGCAGACTGCGTTGTTCTATTACGTCGCTCATCAGCCCGAATCGGCGAGTCTTCGATTAGCCAACGCCTTGGACGATCAACGCGTTTGTCAGGTTTGGCAGATCGCGTCGCTTCGCCGTCGCGCGATCCAAACCCAAGTTCGCGATACGGCGTTAGCGCTGTTGCTGCATCTGCGTGGCGTCGATCCACGAACCGTCGGCTTTCGCGATCTCCAAGCCGATCCGATTACGATTTACGGCGAACAGACGTTTGGTTTTGAGACCGATCAGGAACGCGACGCGGCCCATGATCTTGGCCAGCGATTGCTGGCGGGCGAATGAGACCGCGACCGATCTATTCTTCGTCGGAATAGTGATTCGGTAAAGTATCGGGCGGACAGGAATCGGCCAGCAATTCATCCAACAACTCATGCGTTCGGTGAGGCGGATCGCCATCGGATTCGCAAGCCTTCTCGTAGCTTTCGAAGAAGTTCTCTTCCGCCTGATGGCTCGCCAGTTGAGCGAACATTGCCGTTACTTGGGTCGACAAAGCGTTTGCACGTCGGACGACTTCGTTTAAGCGTTCGGTGCAGTTCTCCAGCATGCTTTCGGCTCGCGAACGCTGCTGGCGTTCCGAGACGGCGGAGTCCGTCGCTTGCTTGAACTGAAGTTGAACGTCGTGTCTGTGGCGTTCCAAATCGTGGATCTGCGTTTGCAACCGCCGCAGGAATTTGATGGTTCGTTTCCGCTTACCGCGTTCGCTTCGATAAAGTTCGCGGGTCCCGGCCAATTGCTTGCCGAGACGGTCGACGGTGTGGGCGTGTTCACGATCGCGATCTGCAATCTCCCGATCATACCGCGATTGCAGTTCGCTCAATCGTTGCAAAGTGGTTTGCAGCGTTTGCTCCAACTGATCTATTCGTTGCTTCTGTTGAGCGGTTACTTGTTCATGCTGGGCGTTTTGAATCGCGATCGCTTCGCGTCGCATCAAATCGACGATCTGACGATTTTCCGCGATCACTTGCTGTTTCTCGATCTCCTTCGCACCCAGCAAGGTTCGCAGTTCGCTCTCGGTCGCGCGACTTTCGCGAAGCGATTGTTCCAACGCATCGATCCGTTCGCTGAGCCGGTCGACCTGTTGGCGATGCCGACGATAGATCTCCGCAAAGCGGTCGTTTCCATCCTCCCCGATTTCTCCCACGGCCCGGCGCTGCGTCGACCGATCCGCTTCTCCAGAAAAGGCGTTCAAGACGGCGTCGCGATGCGATTCGATCGTTTGAAGCGGTTCGTTCTCTTCGGTTGTTGCAGTGACTTTTGCGTCGGTGTTCCATGAGGCTTCGGAGCGACGCGATTTTTCGCGAGCCCGCAGCAACGCGGGGTAGTTGATATCGACGGCTAACTGTTTGCTAAACGGAGCCAATGCGTCGGCAACTTCCGCGGCGGTTTCGTACCGCTGTTCCGGCTTGCGGCGCAGCATCCGCTTGATAATCGGCAGCAGGTCGGCCGGCAGATCGTCCCGCCGCGCCAGCAGACGCTTGATCGCCGTTTTGGAACTGGGATAGAGGTCGGGAGAATCGTCGCTCGGCGGAGATCCACAAAGTGCCAGGAAGAGCGTGCAGCCGAGCGAGTAGACGTCGGTCCGCGGATCGATCGGATAATCGCTGACCGATTGTTCGGGAGCCGCGAAACGCTCGGTGCCACGACGTTTTCGCATCGAGAACCCAAACGATTCGTCTTCCCCTTTGTATTGTGCCAAACCGAAATCGACTACTTTGACGATTCCCGATGAGGAAACGATCAGGTTGCCCGGTTTCACGTCGCGGTGCACGAAGCCGTGCTGGTGGGCGTAATGCAATCCCAACGCCGCTTGTTGAGCGATGTCGCACGCTTGTTGCCAAGGCAACTGACGGCGGATCACCGTCAATTCGTAAAGGTTGGGCCCAGGAACAAATTCGGTGACCAGATAATGGGTCTGCTTCCGCATCTGTTGGATCGTGTCGTATTCGATCCCACGCATCAAATTCGGATGTTTGAGCGTCATCACCGCAAACGCTTCCAATCGGAAACGCTCGATCATCCGTGGCGATTCTCGCAATTCGCTGCGAAGGATCTTGATGGCCACGGGGGTATCGGATCCCGCTTGCCGGGCCAGGTAGATTTCCCCCATCCCTCCTGCGCTGACCGGTTCGAAAATCCGGTACTTGCCGATCACCAATCCCCGCCAACGGCCATGCAGCAGATATTTGGCCTGGAATGGAGTGAGTAGTTGGGCGTTCAGGAATTCCCGCGCGATCGACGTGTCGTCGGATTCGGTCAATCCACGCCGCTCCACAAACGGATCGATCTCTTCGTCCGCTAACAATTCGCTGCGTCGCAGCGTATCGAGGAACCTACTTTCGGTGGCTTGGCGCGCGTTCATGGAGCTCCTGAGTTTGCCTTTCTCTAATATACACACCCCGCGAAAAGCAATGACATTCTTCCTAGGGTGAATCCAAGGCGCATCCGGTTATGCAACTTGGCAGATCAGCCGTTGCACGATGAGTCACGGACCGTTGGAGAACCGGAAAGGATCGCGTGTCGGCTGGAACCTTTCATGGAACCCCCGCTTGCGCTGAGGAAGCAGCTCCATTTTACCCCCTGCTGGCTGAGTCGGAACCGATACGAAGCGAAAGCGAGAAATAGATCGAGTTCACTAATTACGCGTCGGTTCGCGGCGAGTCCGCAGCATGAACAGAGATTCTTCGCGACATTCGGTCGGACGAATGCCCTTGTCGGCATCACGTGGGGACCAAAAAACGTGGGCCGCTGTGGCGTGAAGCACCGGTCCTCTCTATGCCCAATGAAACCGAGTCGTCCACGTTTTTGTACGGTTGTGAATCGCGAGTTAGACCAGTTGGGTTTCCAGATGCAGCGACGTCAACGTTTTGTCATCCAGCAACAGTTTGCCTCGTAGCTCGGCGGGGATTGCGTTGACGCCCCCGCGATTGAATGCGGTTGTGATCGCTTCTCGGTCCGATGGGGGCAGGGGCAAATTCGATGTGGTCGACGCTTGGACTCGTGCATGGCGCAAGAACGCCTTTGGGTCGGAAAGGACCGTTTCAAACCAACTGGTTGAAGGACGCGCGGCTGCAGTCCGCGCTGCCTGTTGAAGCGCCAAGTTGTGATAAAGGCAGATTGTCGGAGGTCGCGTTTCGGCGGGGATCAGCAACAAGCCACGCTTCCGCAGCGCCGCCCCAAGGCGTTGGCTACCCAACATCACGGCCAATGGAATCGACAACAGAACGCCTACCAGCAACGGGGAAAACCACAGAAGCAGCGAAGGTACAAACGAAGCGATCAGCAGGGTGACCAAGAGACCGCCAATGGTCAAACTGGCGAACTGACGCGTCGCCTCACTCCACGAAACGCCACGTTCATCCCGCTGCTGAGCCGACCAGCGAACGTTGGTTCCCGTCAGGACCGCGACTACATAGCGAGTGTGAAAGACCGCCATGATTGGCGACAGCAGCACCGAACAAAGGGTTTCCAACAACGCACTGCCCCAGAGACCGATCCACCCTCCATGCCGCGCGACCTGCAGTCGACGCTGAGATATCAGTAGGACTCCCCACAACTTTGGCAGCAGCAACAACAACATTGCGGCGGCAAAGATTAGGACCGCCCCTCGCGTCTCTTCTGGGGCGGTGGCCGCGTTGACCGATTGCACGTCGATAATCGTTCCTGCGACACACAGGATGGTGAAAACCACCCACAACGGCGACGCGAGATACGACATTACTCCACAACTGAAATGCAATTGACTCAGCGTCCGAAACTTTTCGTTGGCGAGAAGTTTCGCATGCTGAAGATTGCCCTGGCACCATCGTTGATCGCGTTGGGCATAATCGCCAAGCGTTGTGGGACACTCTTCATAGCTGCCACCCAGGTCGGTCGCCACCTGGACCTGCCAACCTGCGCGGACCATTAACGCGGCTTCGACAAAATCGTGGCTTAGGATTTCTCCGCCCAGCGGCGGCACACCGGGCAGTACTGGCAAGTCGCAGTGTCGGCGAAACGCCTCGACGCGCAGGATCGCGTTGTGTCCCCAATAATTCCCTTCGTCTCCCGCCCAAATCGAGAAGCCTTTGACAAAACTGGCCCCGTAAACGCTCGCGGCAAATTGTTGCAGGCGAGCGAAAACGGACATCCGACCGATCGGGACCGGCGGGATCTGCAGGATGCCCAGCCGCGGATTCTCATCCATCCGCTGCACCATCGCTTGCATCGTCGCTGCCGACACGAGACTGTCCGCATCCAAGACAATCATGTAGTCGTGGCGGGCCCCCCAGCGTTCGACGAAATCGGCAATATTGCCCGCTTTGCGAGCCGAATTTTTGGGCCGATGGCGATAGAACAACGAATCGCTGACGCCCAGCCGTTCCACAAGTTCGGACCATGCCGCTTCCTCTTCAAGCCAGACCTCCGGGTCGGTCGTGTCGCTGAGGATATAAAAATCGAACCGATCTGCGGTGTCGCGATGTCGCAGTTCGGAGATCATCGCTTCGACTCCCGCAAAGACACGCGACGGCGATTCGTTGTAGACCGGCATCAGAACGGCGGTTCGCTTTTCCGGAGCCGTCGGATCCAATGGTTTTAGATCGCGGTTGCGAAAGTGGTACTTCCATTGTTCGCGCGACGCGAACAGGAAGCCAAGCGTTGCAAGCCAAAACGAAAATGAAATCCAGCCGAACAGGATCGCAAAGAAGGGGACGCTGACCAGTTCCAACGCATTGATCCCGTTGCCCCCCGCGGCGACCGCGAGATAGCTGCTGGTCGCCAACGCCGTCATGGCGAGGGTTGCGATTGTGACCAACACACGAATGAGTTGTGTGGTCCTTCGTAGCGGCACGACGCGTGGATGGAGTGCCATGGGAGAGCCCTGTGGAAAATGGACAATGTGTTGAATCGGAGTGGTCCGACGCGACGGTTTTTACGTCGACATGGGCCAGTTCATGACGTGTGTTCACCGAGGGCAAATCCGCAGGACGGATCGCCCGCGACCGAATGCTAATAAGTTCTTGCCGCGGAATTCGGAGTGTTCTGACGCTGCAGGGCATGCCCGATCGATCCGAACGACCACGATCGTGGAAGTCGTCGCTTATGCCGCGTTCCATCTGCTTTAACCATCCCTCTCCAACATTCGGTTGGCACGGATCGAAGTGGCAATTGTTCGGGCTGGATTTGCACTGCGGCGATCGCAAGCATCATCGCGCTGCGTCGCAGGGTGATGTGGTCCGCATTCGCATCTTGTTCGTAGACGTTCGTGACGATCTGGTTGGCCTTCTGGGCGGCGACATCGCTGGCAAGTCCGGCGTCGTGCAGGTATCGCAGCACGCGTTGACGAACGTCCGCGACCTCGTTGCCCGCGGGTCGAATCAGTGTCGGGGAGAGGCTGGTTACATTTGCGGCAATCAGTTGAATAGACATTGCGATTGCGAACCTTTGACTTAGAGGAGTGGTCGCGCCTCGCAACTTGCGATGCGCTTCAGCGGAGATCCTTAGAACAAACGGCGTGCCAACGGATGTGTGGATTTAAAACACCCAAATTTTGCATGCATCGTGTGAATGGGATGCCATTTGCTAAGGGAGATGAAGGAGCCGTTTCGGTCGCTTCACGGCGCATCGCATCGCCTCAGGATCCATTGAAAGGCGTGCGGCGGAGACCGGGCTCGCTTTGCCGGGAAGAATCGCCGCCAAACAAGACATGCAGTGTTGTCCAGCAAGCTGGTCGCCAGCGAACCAGCATCCGATTGGGGATCGCGCAACCGCGGAATGTCCGTCACGATCATAAGGTACGTGGATGAAGCGAAGACGTTTTTTAGCGACCGGATTAACATTACCCCCGATCATGCAACAGTTTTCTGCGTATGCGATGGTGTACGATGACACAATCTTCCTAACCGACATGCAACAGCGATGCTACCGCTACTTTGTTGAAGCGGCTGATCCGGCGACGGGCTTGATTTCGGATCGCGCTGCCGCCGATGGGAGCGCCGCCAGCGAGCATTCAAGCATCGCCGCGTGCGGCTTTGGACTGGTGGCGCACTGTATCGCGGCAGACCATCAGTGGTTGCCACGCGGTGAAATCATCGATCGCGTTGGCTTGTTGCTGCGTACGCTTGTCGAATGCGGCGAACATGAACGTGGCTTCATGTACCACTTTCTCAACCGTGCCGATGGGCGACGAACGTGGAACAGCGAGGCATCAACGATCGACACTGCCCTGTTAATCGCCGGAGCGATGACGGCGGCCGTGTGGTTCGAGGAAGACGAGCAGATCGTCCAGTGGGCCGACGAACTGTATCGTCGGGTCGATTGGAATTGGATGCTTGGCAGCAACGATTGTATGCACATGGGATGGACGCCCGAACGCGGCCGGATCCCTTATCAATGGGACCATTTCAGTGAATTGGTCCTGCTTGTGCTGTTGGCCATCGGAGCACCCGAAAATCCGATCCCTTCCCGATGTTGGCAGGCCTGGAAACGCACCCCGACACTTACCTTCGGCGATCAGGAATTCCTTAGCTATCCTCCGCTGTTCGTTCACCAATATCCGGCCGTATTTTTTGACTTTCGCGAGGTTCGTTCGCCGAGCGGACGCAACTATTTCAACAACGCGGTGATAGCCCATCGAGCCCAGATCCAATTCCTGACCGATCTCGGCCGCAAGTATCCCGATCAGCTGGGACACTATGGGCCAAAGCTTTGGGGCATCACGAGCAGCGACAGCGATGCCGGCTATCGCGACTGGGGAGGGCCGTATCAAGACGGACGCTGCGAACCCGACCGAGGGATCGATGGGACACTGGTCCCGAGCGCCGCCGCCGGTGCCCTGGCCTTTGTCCCTCAGCAAGCATTGGAAACGCTGCGCTATCAAAAGATGGAATTTGGCGATGCGATTTACGGCCGCTATGGCTTCGTCAACGCCCACAACCCAGCCACCGGTTGGGTCAATTCGGACGTGATCGGGATCGATACGGGGATCTCATTGATGATGGCCGAGAATCTGCTTTCGGAGAGCCTTTGGAAAGGGTTCGCGAGACATCCCGCCGCCATCGATGCGCTGCGAATGGCGGGGTTTTCTGGACACGATGGGATCGGTTGAGCGTCACGGCACATGACTTGCTGTGCGTTGCAACGCTTTCCATCCGTTTCACTGGAGCTCAACAATGCGTTTCCTGGTTCTTCTACCCGTCCTATTGGCTTGGCTTTCGACCGAGGTCGTTCATGGTGAGGTGGCGGCATCGCCAACCGACAGGTCGGCGATGGCTGAGATCACCTCGTTTGATTCACTGTCGGAATGGGTCGAAACGCTATCGAAGACCGAATACGTTCCTCCGGATCCGTTGCCCAAGACGCTCGAACAATTGGACTACGAGCAGTACCGAGAGATCCAGTTTCGACATGAGCGGGCGGTTTGGGGAAAAACCAAAACGCCCTTCTGGATCGAGACCTTTCATCGCGGATTCGTGCAACGGGATCGTGTTTCGTTGTTCGTGATCGAAGCAGGGGAGACGCGCGAGATCCCGTTCTCCACCGATGACTTTCGCTACGGGATTCCGATCGACGACTCCGAGTCACTTGCCGATGCGGGGCATGCGGGCATTCGCGTCGTGGGTTGCTTTCCCGAATCATACGACGTGCAGGAAATTTTGACGTTCGTCGGTTCCAGCTACTTCCGCGGCCGTAGTGCAGAGACGGTCTATGGTGCGTCGGCGCGCGGTTTGGCTGTCGATATTGGGTTGCCTCAGAACGAGGAGTTTCCTCGCTTCACAGCATTTTGGGTTCCACAGCGCAAAGCCAACGAGAAGACGCAAACCATCTTGGCGTTGTTGGAAAGTCCCAGCGTCTGTGGCGCGTACCAATTCGAATTGAAACCGGGCACCGTGGAAACGTCCGTTCATGTGCGCGGCACTCTCTATTTCCGCAAACTGCCGGAAAAAATCGGCATTGCGCCCCTGACCAGCATGTGGATTTGGGGAGACGGACTCGACGGCCCCTCGCTGGACAAGCGTCCCGCCGTGCATGATTCCGATGGGCTACTGGTTCGCGACGGCAATGGCGACTGGATTTGGCGGGCCTTTGCACGTCAATCCTATCCATCGGTTTCGCGGATTGCCGCGAAGGAGGTGACAGGCTTCGGATTGATCCAACGCAACTGCGACTACGATCACTTTGCCGATTCAAACGCGCAATACCATAAGCGGCCAAGCCTTTGGATCGAGCCACGACAATCGATGAAGTCGGGTGCGATCGAACTGCTTGAACTCCCCGGTGCCCACGAAGGCGTCGACAACATTGGCGCATACTGGGTCCCCAATGAAAAGCCGACGCTTGGCACGCCGATGGAGTTGGACTATGACGTTCGCATCTTTCCAGGTGATCTCCCCGAACAACGTGGCGTGGCGCGGGCGTCGAAGTTCACCGTAACGCGGGCGAAAAATCAGATCGATTTGAAATTGCATTTCACGGCGGATGCGTCCGACGGGCCGTTGGCTCGCATTGATGCCGATTCGTTGATCGTCGACACGACGATGGTGCGGGGCGAGTTGATTTCAAAATCGGCGGCCAAGACGGCGTCTGGCGATTGTGTGATCGATGTTGTGTTTCGAGCCGTGGAAGAAGCACCCGTCGAAATTGGGATCACGTTAATGCACGGCGGCAAAGAGATCTCGGAGCGATTCACTTACCTGTGTCCCGATAAAACGCCAACCTTTATGTATCCACAAGTCTATACGCGGAAAGAGTGATCGTCGGCGGGAGCGTCACGTCGACAGACGTTCGAACGCGGCCACGTCATTTTGCCGTCAATGCGGCCGACAAGGTCGCGAGCTCTTTGACTTCGTGTTCCTCGGTACCCCGGCGCACGCATTCCTTGTCCGCGGTCGACATGGAATGTTGCGGCTTGATCGATCATCGACCAATCGAAGCATCCCCAGCGACGAAAAACCAACGAAACGGAGGGAGTTCCGTGATTGGCACACGATCCGCTAATCACTTCGATTGGTAGCGGAGGACTCTTTAAACGTGGTGATAGGTTTACCCAAGAGTCCCACGAATCGAGTAGGAACGAACCGATGACCCTCTTCCAATCAATCGTCGCGATAAGTTGCGTAGCATTCAACCCATCGCTGGTTAGCGCCGATTCAACCAACCCGAAACAGCCTCCCGACCAAATCATCGAGCGTGAGGTTCACGATGAATTGCGAACCCTCTTCCCACGGATTCCAACGACGGTCGAAGCGCATGTGATCGCGGGAGAAGTGACGTTAAACGGGGAAGTCCCTAGCTTTGGAGATCGCATTCGGGTCGACGAGCGCGTCGCAGCCGTCGAAGGTGTCCGGCGTGTAAACAACCGGCTGCGTGTCGAGCGCATCACGATCCTGTCGCCGCGTTTGGATCCCGATTCAAATGAACGGGAGCGCGATGCGGTTGCCGATCCGATCTGGGACGCGCTTGCGAATTCCAAAATGAAAGCGTTTCGCGGAGTGATTGAATTCAAAGCGGATAAGACGCTAATGATCCGCGACTTCCGATCGGGCCGGATGAAGGCAAGCATTGGCGATGCGACGGAAATCACTCTCGATGGCGATCCCGTCGAGCACGAACTGCTTGGCGAAGGGCTGTTTGTCTTCGTCCAGGCTCAGCAAAACCGCGGTGGACTGGTCGCACATACGATCGAAGCCCACTCGCCTAAATAATTAAGCGTCCGACCAAACGTTATCGCGAACGGAATTGAGGCGACGAGAGTACTCCAGTATTGGCCGGGAAACTGTTGCTTGGGGCCAGGGTTGGAGATTGCGAAGTCGAACGATTGGTGCCGGTGCTGGGTGACGTCGGCTGGGGATTGGATTCGGTCAAATACCAACGCTTGCCATTGAGTCCCGCGATCGAACTCCATTGCAAATTCGGGACAAGCAGGATCGATGCGATGCTGGCACCGTTGACCTGAGCCGCTCCCCATTCGGTATCGATTGTCAATCGCTTGACGTCGGTGGCTCCCGTGACCGAATCGCCATTGAGCATCACGATCGTGGTGGAGGTGTCCTCTTGCGAAGCGAATCGGATGCCGGCAGCTTCGGACAGTGGGATCATTAGTTCGCCGAACCCGGTCTTCATCTGAACTTCCGTGGTGTCGGTCAGTGTGCCACGGATCACGCTTTGATTGGACAACGTGATCGTTACGCTCAAAGGGCGTGTCGCCATGCTGGTCGAAGATGTTACGGCGGTGGCTACCGGATCGGCATCGTCTGCGGTCGGTTTGGCGACGGGCAGGTCTTCGGACGAAGTGGGCGATGCGACGGGCAGGTCGTCGACGACGCTGACATCGTCTTGAGCGATTGCCGGTGCTGCCAAGGCCAGCGATAGAATGAAGGTGTAGCAGTGCAAACGCATGGATATCTCCCTGGGTGGACTTATGAGTTCGATCGATTTGAACTCTAGATTAGTCAACCACTGGGAAAAGGAACACAGAACCGCCACAAAAGAGCTACATTTTGGCGGTTCGGCACTACAACCGGGCGACAACTCGCCGAGACACTAAGCTTCGGTCGATGGATCGCTACCCGACGCATTGCCGGGACCGTTCAAGCTGGGTGTTTCGACAGGGTCCTTGTCGCTGGGGCTACCGATCGGCGAATCATTGGTTGGGGCATCGGCAGCGGGATCGGCCGACGGTTCGATGTCGTTACCCGCATCGATCGCTTCCATGTCGGTTTCCACTTTGTGAGACGTCACGCCCGGTTTCTCTTCGCAGAGATCTGCAGGAACGGGAACATTCTCGGTCAACAGCGAAGTTTCGACCACCGATGGGCTGGAGACGATTGCCGCGCTGTAGGGATCGTAGTAGGTCAACGGGACGCGTTGCACAACCTGACGTGGCACCATGCGTGTCGTGGTGTAAGGAACATAGCGGGCGGTCGTTTGAGGAACTCGGATCTTCTTAACCACGGTTTGCATCTTGTAGACACTGACGGGGACTTCTTGGACGCGCGTTTCATAAGTCATCCGTTGGGTCTGGACCGGAACGCGACGAACATGTTCTTCGGGGACCATCTTGTACGATTGGACAGGCACTTGATGCTTGGTGTATTCCGTAACCGGACGGCTCACTTGATAGGGGATCTTGCGAACCTCGGTGGTTGGTTGCATCGTCGTCACCTGGATCGGCACGTTCTGCGTGACCACTTCGCTTTGCATCCGCGTGACTTGGATCGGACGTTGCTGTTGGACAACTTCAGGCACCATCGTGGTCTGTTGGTACTGTTGGGTGACGTAGTTAGGGCGGTAGGCCATCTGCGTCTGCACGGTCGCGGGGGTTGCGTATGGAACCGCTTGGTAGGCGCCGCGTCGCGTCGCGAAAATTCCGAACGGCCCGGGTTGGTAATAGGCGGCTGGATTCCATTGGGCCGCATAGCCGACGGTGCCGGGTTGGACGTACTGTTGGGCGACATAGCCCCCTTGGTCGACGACCTGTTGCTGAACCGTTGTGACGGGGCGGTAGGTCGTGATGTTTTCGGTTTGGTACTGGGTCTCGACAACGGGACGCTGCACGATCTGTTGCTGTTGTTGGTACTGCGTTGTCACGACCGGGCGATAGGTGGTCACCTGTTCTTCGCGTTCGGCGGTTTCGGTGACGTAACGAGTCTGTGATCGCACTTCTTCGCGATAGCTGGTTTCCAGAACCGGTTTCATGACCGTGTAACGATCTTCACGGTAGGTCGTTTCGACGATCGGTTTTGCGACCCGGTAGGTCCGCTGTTCCATCTTCGTTTCAACGACGGGCTTCTCTTCGGTGATCTCCCGCTCGACATAATTGGTCTCATAGACCAAGCGGTAGTTCGTGACCTTCTGCTCTTCGTAGACCGTTTCACATTGCATTCGGTAAGCGGGTCGAAAGCAGCACTCATCTTGAGCTTCAACCGCTGCCGGCACAGCGACGGCTGTGCAGAGCGAAACAAGGGCGATGATGTTTTTTTTGTGCGACATAACAAATCCGACCGATGCGATTCGGGGCTGAAAAGGTTGATTGCGATTCAAGCGGGCCAAGTCCTCTACGCACATCGCGTGCGATAGACTTCTTTAGTGTGTCCACCTGCTATCCAATATGCAAATCATTACTTGCTGGACTGCAGAGGCAAATCCGCAATGCGTAAGTAGTTACGATTTTCAAAAAAAATTAAAGTCTTAACCGCACCCTGTCGACAGCCTTTTCGGCAATGTTTCGCTATCTCCACCAGCTTGTTTAGCCGACGATACAACCGTTGCATTTTTGCATCATCCAAGCGGAGATTCGGTGCTGTTGTCTATAGTTGTCAAATCTGTTGGGGGATTGGCAAACGGCACCGTTGACGGTTTGAATGACAGCAACGGTTTCCATCCTCCTGTTCCTCATTCCCCCCGAGCGATTCTCATCAATGCGGCTACTTGATCTTTCTTTTCCCGAGGGGCCACGTAATTTGGCACTCGACGAAGCGTTGTTGGAATCGGCCGACGCGACGGGCCGTGCGGGCGATGGGGAGGTGTTGCGGCTTTGGAAATTCGATTCCCCGACGGTCGTTGTGGGACGTGGGTCGAAGGTGGCTGACGAGGTGAACCGCGAGTTTTGCGAGCGGGTTTCGATTCCGATCTTGCGGCGTTGCAGCGGGGGGACCTCGGTTACGGTGGGGCCCGGTTGTCTGCTGTATTCCCTGGTGCTGAGCACCGACCTGCGGCCGCAGTTAAAAGACCTCGACCAGGTTCATCAGTTCGTGATGCAGACCATCCGCGAAGCGATCGGTGGCTTGCTGGGCCGGGTGCAGTTTCAAGGGACGTGTGACCTGACTTGGCAGAATCGTAAGTTCTCCGGCAATAGCTTGCGTGTTGCTCGCCGGCACGTGCTGTATCACGGCACCTTGTTGTACGATTTCCCTATCGATTTGGTGCAAAACACCCTTCGCGTTCCGCCGCGCCAACCCGATTACCGCGGAGGTCGCACACACGACCAATTCGTGATCAATCTACCGTTGGGGGAGCGTCAGTTGCGCAACGCGCTGGGAAGTGCTTTCGGTGTCCAAGCGACGCTGCAACAATGGCCTGAAGATCGTGTGGAGCAGTTGGTCGCGTCACGGTATGGAAATCCGGGATGGAATTTTCGGCATTAGATTTGCTCCGCTGTCTTGTGTTTGTTCTTTCGACCTCCCCATCGGCCCCTGGAATCCATGAATACGTCACTTCAATCAAAACTCGCCAGCTACGGCCAACAACATTTACTTCAGTTCTGGGATCAATTGAACGCTGATCAGCAGCAGCAGTTGGTTGACCAGATCGACAAGATCGATTTTTCGCGACTGCAGCGTCTCGTCGATTCCGACGATGCAGAGGTCGATTTCGAGTCGATCGCCAGCCGGGCTGAGCCGCCACGAGCGGTTCGGGCTGACGGTTCGGGAGCCGCATGGAGTCTCGATCAGGCGATCGAAGCGGGAAGCCAGGCCTTGGCCGACGGAAAAGTGGGGATGATCCTGGTCGCTGGAGGGCAGGGTTCGCGGTTGGGGTTTGAGAAGCCCAAAGGTCTCTTTCCGATCGGTCCGGTTTCGCAACGAACACTATTCCAGATGCACGCCGACCTGTTGAAAGCGATCTGCGAGCGGTATCAGGTGATGATCCCGTTGTATGTGATGACCAGTCCGGCGACACACGACGAGACGATCGAATATTTTGCCGCGACCGATAACCTGGGGCTCCGCGACGACCAGTTGCAAGTCTTCTGCCAAGGAACGATGCCGGCCGTTGATCGATCGACTGGACGTGTATTGTTGGAGTCAAAGCATGAATTGGCCCTCAGCCCCGACGGGCATGGCGGGACGGTTTCGGCGCTCGCCTCCAGCGGTTGCTTGCAGGATGCGATCTCACGCGGCATCGAACACCTCGCCTACGCACAGGTCGATAACCCGCTAGCCAATCCGTGCGATGCCGCGCTGATCGGGCATCACATCTTGGCCGACAGCGACATGACGACTCAGGTCGTTCGCAAACGTGACCCGCTGGAACGCGTGGGGAACGTCGTGTTGGTCGATGGGAAAGTCCAGATCATTGAATACATCCATCTGCCCGACGCGGCGGCCCGTCAAACCGAAGCCGATGGTTCGCTGCGATTGTGGGCGGGCAATATTGCGATCCACGTCTTTAAGACCTCCTTCTTAAAGCAGGCAACCGATCACGACGACCGCTTGCCATTCAATCGCGCCTACAAGAAGGTCCCCTTCGTCGATGGCAGTGGCAACGCGATCGCTCCGGCGGATCCCAATGCGATCAAATTCGAACGGTTCATCTTCGACCTGCTTCCGATGGCGAAGAACGCGTTTGTTGTCGAAGGCATTGCCGAAGAGATCTTCGCGCCGGTCAAAAATGCCGATGGCGCCCCCAGCGACACACCTGCGGCGTCTCGCCAAGCGATCAGTGACCTGCACCGAAAGTGGTTGCAACAGGCAGGTGCCAACGTCGAAGCGAACGCGATCGTGGAGATTCATCCGCTGTGGGCGCAGGATGCGATGGAGGTTGGCGACCGCGTGGAGCCAGGTCTTTCCGTCTCGGAGGACCGCTACTTTGAGCCGGAGCCGGGTGATTTGGATCTCGTGATTGTCACTCGATGCGACACGGCGATGGAGGCAAGTATCATCGAGGCCCAGTTGGCTGGCGAGGGGATCCAAAGTTTCTCCCAAGGAACCCACGCTAGTTTAGCCCTGTCGGGAATCGGCAATCCGAGTAAGGGGATTCCCGTTCGAGTTGCCAACCGCGATGCCGAACGGGCTCGCGCGATTCTGCAAGCCTCGGAGAACGCTTGACAATCATAGGCTGGCGATCGGATGGCCGGATGCGTACACCATAAATAGCAAAGGCCACGTCGAGTGATCGACGTGGCCTTTGCGTTGGTTAGACAACTGGTGTTACGAAGCGTTTTACTTCGCCGCGACCAGATCCGCCTTTTTCTTTTCGTTAACGATATCTTCTTGGATATTGCCTGGAACGCGTTGGTACTTGCACAGTTCCATTGTGAACGTTCCCTGACCCTGCGTCATGCTGCGCAAATCGGTCGCGTAGCCGAAGGTTTCCGCCAACGGGACTTCCGCGCTGATGTAGCTGACGGTGTCACGGATATCAGTGTTGGTGATCATTCCACGGCGGCTGGTCACGTCACCCACAACCGCTCCCTGGAACGATTCGGGGCATTCCAGTTCGACCTGCATGATCGGTTCCAGCAACACGGGCGAAGCTTTCTTGAAATACTCTCGGAAGCATTCGCGAGCACATGTGTGGAACGATTTTTCCGACGAGTCAACATCGTGATAAGCACCATCGGTCAAGGTCACGCGGGTTCCCACTACGGGGAAGTCCGCCACGGGGCCCTTGATCAACGATTCGCGGAAACCCTTTTCGACCGCAGGGATGTATTGCTTTGGAATACGTCCTTGAACAACCTTATCTTCGAATTCGAAGCTGCCTTCGCTATCGCTTTCGATCGGTTCGATCGATCCCTTGATATGCGCGAATTGACCCGAACCACCCGTCTGCTTCTTGAACTTGTGGTCGAAATCGACGTGCTTCGTTGGAGCTTCGCGGTAGCTAACCTTCGGAGCACCCACGGTCACGCTGACGCCGTATTCACGACGCATGCGTTCGACGTAAACGTCCAGGTGCAATTCACCCATGCCGCTGATCAGGACCTCACCGCTCTCCTCGTCGGTTTCGACGCGGAAGGTTGGGTCTTCTTTACGGAAGCGTTGCAGCGCTTTGCCCATCTTGTCCGCTTCGGCACGACTGGTTGGCGTGACCGAAACCTTGATCACAGGCTCCGCGATGAACATCGATTCGAGCGTGCAGAAGTTGCGTTCGGGGCCGTATGCGTCACCGCTGGCGCAGTCGATGCCCATCACCGCGATGATGTCGCCGGCGCTGGCGGTCTCGATTTCTTCACGCTTGTTACTGTGCATTCGAACCAGACGGCTGAAGCGTTCCTTCTTGCCGGTACGTTGGTTGACGTACGAGCCACCCTTTTCGCAGGTTCCTTGATAGATCCGCATGTAGGTCAGCTGGCCATATTCGTCGTCGACGATCTTGAACGCCATGCCGACAAACGGTTCGTTTGGATCGGGGCTCAACGGAATCTTCTTTGTCTCGTCCTTCGGATCGATGCCGTAGATTTCGCGATCCAGCGGGCTGGTTAGGTAGCGTGCAACGGCATCCAACAGAGGTTGAACACCCTTGTTCTTGTAGGCACTGCCCATGTAGACCGGAGTGGCGCCAGCGTGGACTGCCTTGCGAGCGACTTTGTAGATCAGATCGGTGCTGATCTCTTCTTCGCTGAGCATCTTTTCCATCATCTCATCGCTGTACATTGACAGCGCTTCGAGCATCGACAGGCGAGTCTCTTCGACTTCGTCGGCCATCTCCGCGGGTGGCTCTTCAATCCGCAGCGTTTCACCGTTGTCGCCATCGAAGTAATAAGCCTTGCGCTCGATCAGATCGATAACACCCTTGAAGTTGTCTTCGCGTCCGATCGGCAACTGCATCAGGAACGCGTCGGCCTGTAGCTTGTCTTTCAGTTCGCGCAAACCCCGGTAGGGATCGGCACCGGTGCGGTCCATCTTATTGATGAACGCCAGGCGAGGGATTTTGTAACGCTTCATTTGGCGATCGACAGTGATCGACTGGCTTTGCACACCACCGACGCTACAGAGAACCAAAATCGCACCGTCGAGAACGCGCAGCGAACGCTCCACTTCGACGGTAAAGTCGACGTGGCCGGGAGTGTCGATCAAGTTGACGTTGTATTCTTCGCCCAAGTGGGTCCACTTCAGCGAGGTCGCAGCACTGGTGATCGTGATTCCACGCTCTTTTTCCAGTTCCATGTGATCCATCGTCGCGCCGTCGCCGCCGCCACGAACGTCTTCGATCTTGTGGATTCGACCAGCGTAGAACAGGATGCGTTCGCTGAGGGTTGTTTTGCCCGAGTCGATGTGGGCACTGATACCGATATTACGTACTTTTTCCAAATTCATTGATGTCACCTGAACATCTTGTGCTGGTCGCGGCAGTCGCTTGATACAAGTGGGCGACGCTCTAACACGAGCGATAGAAAACACAAATCTTTACAAGTCTCTACTTCGGCTGGGCTAGCCCTTGATCTGGCAGGGAACCGACGCAATCTGTAACGATTTTTTCGATTCTTCAACCTCGGTCCGCAATCGCGGCAAGGGAAGCGATTCGACGATCAAACCGTTCAGAGCGGATCTTAACGCCTAATCAATCGCCATTAGCCATTGAGAACGGACTTTCAGCCCGTGCCAATTTATCTATTCGGTCAATATGACAAAGCGTTTGCGAATGCAAAAGGGCAAATCCAGGCGATTCGACCCCATTCTCTAAAACTCCTTTTACCCAGCGACCTCGACTAAGTCCCGCCGGATCCTTGGGTTGCAAGTGACAAGCGATCGGTCCTCTTAAAAAAGGACACGCTCCGCCGATGAAGGTTCCCATCGAGCGAACGCCAAGAAAAACGTTGCATGGCCGTCTCTAGCGGATCGTTATAACCGGCATGAACGGCAAATCTGCCTGCAGCCGACCAGTTCTTGGCATCTCCCCTCGGCTCTCCCTCAAGGCATCGGTTCCATCCGCAGCGGTGCGCACTAGTGTTTGGTTACGCAGCCTGCCAAGTCGGCACGCGCTGCGAGCTCCCAAATCCGATGCATACGAGATGCTGATCATGAACACAAAACTTATCATCCGGGCAACGCTAGTGGTTGCTATCGCCGCGATCGCGGTTCCCGCGCCTGCTGGCTGGCTGGACGTCCTGGTCACTCCCGCAGCCTACGAAGAGATCGCCGCTCCCGAAGCGATCAATCCTCCCGTCCAGGACGATCATTCGGTCATTATCGACATGGCCCCACCCGCGATTCCGCAAGCGGTTGAGCCCTATTACGAATCCTATTCGCCGATCTATCCGCCGATCGCCGCAGCCCACGGCAGTTACGGCCACTGCTGCGAGAAGCCGCGCGTCGTTTACCGGAACCATCCGATCCTGGCGATGCTGATGCACAAGTGCAAAACCGGACAAGCCGGCCAAGTGGTCGTTCAAGTCCCCACCGGCTGCTGCCCGACCGAAGTCATCCTGTGCGTACCGTTGTGCTGCACCACCTGCCCGCCGGAAGTCGACAAGTCACGCGACCTGCTGGGGCGCTGCGTCTTCACCTACTGCTGGCCCTGTGGAACGAAAATCAATATCGTCCAACGGCACACCGGCGACCTCGTCGTTCACTCGTACGAGATCTAAACCTATGTCTAACGCCATCGAATCGGGCGCTTCGGCCAACGTTTTCTTGAACCGAAAACCGGTTTGCGCCGACCGTGCGCTTTCCAAATTGGAAACGCAGATCGTCGAACTGGAAGAACGCGTCGAAGCCGCGTTGGCGGAAATGGAGACGATTCCCGCTGGACCGCCAGCGAAACCCGAAGCGGTCAAGATCTGGGGCGTCCCCTTTTCGCGGCTCACCCTGGGACAGACGCTTCAGCATGTCGACCGGTTGATCGCCGCGAGGCAGCCGGGATACTTCATCACGGCGAATCTAAACTACAACATGCTGACGGCCCAGCACCCACCGTTGCGGCAGGTCAACGACGACGCTGCGTTTATCGTTTGCGATGGGATGCCGATGGTTTGGCGTTCACGTTGGACCAATCGTCCGTTACCCGAACGGGTCGCGGGTTCGGAGTTGATCTATGCACTCACGCAATGGTCGGCCCACAAGAATCGGCGAATCTATTTTCTCGGCGGTGCCCCGGGAGTGGCTCAAGCGGCGGCCGATAAGCTTTCGGCACGCTATCCAGGCTTGATTGTGGCGGGAGTGCATTCGCCCCCGTTTCGCCCGCTCAGCGAACAAGAACATGCCGATCTAATCGAACAGATTCGCAGCGCCGAGCCCGATATCGTGTACGTCGCGATGGGGCAGCCGAAAGGTGAGCTTTGGATCGCCGAGAACTATCGAGCGATTGGGGCGCCGGTCTGCGTGCAGATCGGCGCGTCGTTCGACTTCGTTGCCGGTGGCGTCGCGCGGGCCCCGCGTTGGCTGCAGCGGGCGGGGTTGGAGTGGTGTTATCGAATGCTTCAGGAACCGCGTCGTTTGGCACGCCGCTATTGGCACAACGGCATGTTTTTGCTGAAGGCTCTGTCCCAGGAATCGTGCGGCACGAATCGCTAGCGGCCTTGGGGTTCTAACGATTCTTTGACGCGACACTTGCGTTCGGCCAAGCCGGTTTAGACGCTGCCGGCCAGTTGAGGTTTGTGGACGCTTGGGATCCAGTAGGGCATCTTCAGTTCATCGGGTTGCAGGCGTATTTCCTGGGACGATGGATTCGCTTCGATCGCAACAATCCGATGGTTCGCTTCGCGAAGGTTGATCAATTCCTCCGTGTCCAGCGTCACCACGGTCGGCTTGGTGTAGGAGGGGGAATTGCTGCGAATGACCTTCGCCACCCGCGAATCGTCCAGTCGCACGAAGCTTCCTAACGGGAACAGCGAGACCAGATTCAACAGTCCGCGGACCGCTTCGGCATCGCAGCGCCCCGCGCGGACCTGATACAGCAAACAGACCAGGGCATCGTAGGGCTTGATTGCAGGTCGGCCGTCGAGCGGGTTTTGCAACGTCAGATAGGCATCGGCAACGTTCAGGATCCTGGCGATACGGTTGATTTGTTGGCCACCCACGCCATGCGGAAATCCCGATCCGTCGAGCTGTTCGTGGACGTGCAGCATGCCTTGCCGGGCACGGCTGCTTAATCCGGTGATCGAGCTGCAGAGTTCGTGGGCAACGATCGGGTGTCGGGAATACGTGGCGAAGTCCGATGCAGACAATTCGCTGCGGCGGCTTCTCGCTTCGGGCCCCAGTTCCAATTCGCCGACTCCCATTTCGTGAAGCGAACCGGCAATCCCGACGTCCAGGATTTCCTCTTCGTTGCAACCAGGGATCTCTTGGGCGATCATCATCCCGAGCGTGCTGAGTGTCAGGCAATGCGAGCTGAGTTCGCCGTAGGCAGATTGATGCAACGTCGATGAAAGCGTTTGGTCGATGTCCTTCGCGCTCTGCTTGCCAAACAGTTCGGGGATCTCGGTCAGCGATTGCCAATCGACGCGGCCGCGACCATGGAGCGACTGGGCCAGTTCGGTGAGCTTCTGCGTCGATTCATCGATCAGTCGTTTCAGGACTTCGGCGCGCTCTTGGGAGTAGGGAACGTTTGCCAGTTTGAGCCGCTGTTGTCGATGGATTCCCGATGTCAACGATGGTGCGACGGCCTCCCCGGAATCCTGCAGCACGCGGCGCAATCCGTGGCGTTCGATACGCTCGACAATCTCGGCCGTCACGACCTCCCCCGCCCGGTACAGCACATCGCCGTTGCTGGAGAGGATATCTTCTTGAAGCGGTTGCCCGACGCTTAAATGCGGGCTGCTGCCCGGCAGTGTCCCCATGGTTTGCCCTTGCGATGAAGAAGACGCACTTTGTTGCCCTCTGCGGCTGATCGAACCGATCGCGTTGTTTGCTTTGGGGAAAAAGCCCCGATCGCGGGAATCCTACGGCTATCCGCTAGTTATTTGCGGGGTTGTAGCGGATGCTCACTCGGCGACACGGGCACTCGATAATGCATGCCTCAGAAGGCTTTGCATTGCTGAGGCAGCCGATTACTTGGTCCCTTTGGCAGCCAGCCGGATAGCCATTTCGATGGCTTGTTTCATGCTGGTGTCACTGGCGATCCCTTGCCAAGCGATGTCCAACGCCGTGCCATGGTCGACGCTGGTTCGGACGATTGGCAGTCCTAGGGTGACGTTGACCGCTTCATCAAAAGCGAGCGTCTTCAGCGGAATCAAACCCTGGTCGTGGTACATGCAAATGTAGACATCGGTCTGCCGTCGCATCGCCGGAACGAAGGCGGTGTCCGCCGGCAGCGGGCCGCTGACCGAAAGGCCCTGAGCCCGGGCGGCTTCGATTGCTGGGACGATCCATCGTTCCTCTTCGCGCTGACCAAACATTCCCCCCTCGCCAGCGTGCGGGTTGAGTCCGCAAACCGCCACGCGGGCTGGTCGCCCTCGTTGTTGGGAGACCGCGGCATGCGCTAAGAGAATGGTTTCTAAGATGCGTTCGGTCGACAACAGGTTGGGGACCTCGTGGAGTCCGACGTGTACGGTGACCAAGGCGCAGGAGATGTCATTGCTGGTCAACATCATGCAGCACCGCTCGGCCCGCGATCGCTGGGCCAGCAGTTCGGTGTGTCCTGGGAATTCGATCCCCGCGGCGTGCCATGCCTCTTTCTGGATCGGGCCGGTGACAATTGCGTCGACATGCCCCGCCATCGCGGCATCGATCGCATCGACCACATACGCAAACGAAGCCGCTCCGGTCGCGCGATCGGCCACGCCGGGACAAAGGTTTTCTAGCGGCGATGCAAAATCAAAGATCGCTGGCTGATCCAAGGCTCCGATCGCGGACAGGCCTTCTTTCCGTGGAACCACTTGTTGTGGAAGCTGCAGCGAAAGCCGGGCGGCCACCGCTTGCAACGGCTTCCAGTCGCCCAGCAGGATCGGCACGCAGCGATCGGTGATGGTGCGATCGCTCAGGACCTTCAGGGCCAGTTCGGGGCCGACCCCGGCCGGGTCACCGATCGTGATCGCCAGCCGCGGCTTCATACCGCCGGCGCCTGTTGGCCGTCGCGCCGTTGGAATTGGAAGTTCTTGCTTTGCGAAAAGAACGCGATGGGGTTTTCGTACACGACCTTGCGGATCGTCGCTTCGGGGATGCCACGCTGGCGGCACTCGAAGATCAGGTCGGGAACTGCCGTCGGTTTGCTGGGGCCCCAGTCGCCAGCGGAATTGACTAACAACCGCTCAGCACCGTACATCTCGATCATGTCGACGGCACGATCGGGCGTGCATTTGGAAATCGGGTAGAGCGTCATGCCGGCCCAGAATCCGCGATCGAGAACCTCGGCGACGGTATGCTCTTCAACATGGTCGACCAGCACGCGGTCGCGGTTGATGCGCGAGTCGCCGCACAGCATATCGAGGATCATCCGCGTCCCTTGGTACTTGTCTTCCAAGTGGGGCGTGTGGATCAGGATCGATTGCGCATGCGCGATCGCTAAATCCATGTGCTCAAGGAAGATCGTCGCCTCGTTGGGCGTGTTTTTATTGAGCCCGATCTCGCCGATTCCCAATACGCCCGGGCGGTCCAAGAATTCGGGGATCATCGCGATCACTTCGCGCGACAGTTCGACGTTCTCCGCTTCCTTGGCGTTGATGCACAACCAAGTGAAGTGCTGGATGCCATATTGAGCTGCCCGCCGCGGTTCGACTTCGGTCAATTGGCAGAAGTAGTCGCGGAAACCGTCGACCGATCCGCGATCAAAGCCGGCCCAGAACGCTGGTTCGCTGACCGCCACGCATCCCATCCGGGCAAGCGTTGCATAGTCGTCGGTGATACGCGAAACCATGTGAATGTGTGGATCGATGTAATCCATAGCTTAGACCCCCATCTCGTCTCGCCAGTCGGCTTGGTAAGCGCGCGAGAACAACTTCTGAACCTGTTCGGCGCGGTTCGCCGCACCGTCGGACAATATCTGAATTCCTTGGCGCAGCAGGGCGTCGCGCGGATCTTCCCCGGTGCTCCCTTCGGCGCGATCGATGCGATCGAAGATCGCCGCGATTTCGAGGATACGCGCGCGGGCTTCCAAGTAATGACGGTCGAGCACTTGCGAGGCGGATTGTGGTGAGTTCATGATCGCGGCACTAACGCTGGCGAGGATTTGAAAGGCAAGTCATTGACGCTCTCTTCGGATTATAACTGCAAATTTCCGAAGCGTCCTGGGGGCTGTTCCGCTTCGCGGCACGCGTTCGGATCGAACGCGAGATTCGCCAGAGCATCTCGATGGAGGGCAAGCCAGGCTGCTCAATCGGTAGAACCGTTACGTTCCGGCGCGGCGACCCAAAACAGGTATGGGGTTTACTGATTTTCGCCCCGTCAGGGCACTCTTTTCGCTCGATACTTGCCCAGTCTTGGTTTTGTTTTTGAACACCGGAGCTTCGAACGATGTCCAGCGTTAACGGAATTGCCCAAGCGGCCACCGCGATCTCCAACGCGCAACTGGCCAACAAAGTGGACTTCGCCGTTTTGAAGAAACAGCAGGAAGCATCGCAACAGGCTGGCGACGCGGCAGTGCAATTGATCGAAGCCGCTGCTGCTGCGGGCCGACAGGCCGATAGCCTGGAACTTTCCGAAGGTTAGTCGCCAGTTAGCCTTCGACGACGTTGTCGTTTTCGATCGAGAGGATCTTGTCAACACGGCGGGCATGTCGGCCACCTTCGAATTCGGTGCGCATCCAAAGCAGGATGAGATCGTCGATGTTGCGGTCTCCGATCAGATCGCCCCCCAGGCATAGGACGTTCAGGTCGTTGTGTCGCCGAGATAGTTCGACCATCACTTCGTCGTAACATGGAGCTGCACGGACACCAGAATACTTGTTGGCGGTGATCGCCATGCCAATCCCGGTGCCGCAGATCAAGATCCCACGATCGCATTGTCCTTGGCTCACTTTCTGAGCGACGATGCTGGCGAAATCCGGGTAGTCGCTGGCGTCTTCGCAGTCGGCACCTTCATCGAACACGGTGTGCCCGTTGGATTCCAACGCTTGCGCAATCCTGGCTTTGATATGAACGCCGCGGTGATCGCTTGCTATGCTGACTTTCATTAATTTTCTCCCTCTTCGCCCGATTCCGGGATCGCAAGCCATTCAGGCCCCAAGCTTTCGACCCACTGAGCTAGTTCGCGGTCGATTTGGTCGGCGCAGGCTTGATAGATTTGCACCGGTGAACCCACCGGATCCGAGATGTCGCCGCCATCACGGCGGACCGTAAACACACGGTCCTGGGCATGCGGCCAGCGCTGGAGGATGGCGTTGCGGTGTGAGCGAGTCATCGTCAGGATGAGGTCGGCCGAACGGATTGTCTGTTCGCCAAACGGCTGGCTCTCATGTCCAGAAATGTCCAGGCCGCGCTCTCGCATGACATCCACGGCTTGCGTGGCGGCTTGATCCCCCGGCATGGCGGACAAACCGACCGAACTGACGCTGGGGATGATCGCGCCGCCAGGGCTGTTGCCAAACCGTTCATCGATCCGTTTTTTCAGCAAAGCTTCGGCCATCGGGCTGCGACAGGTGTTGCCGGTGCAGACAAGCACGATCGATGGTCGTGCGTATTGACGAATCGCTGCGGTTTCCACGACGCCCTCTCGAATGATTTTAAATTGGTTTCCATTAGTTCGAACGACGGTCGACGGACCACCATACCGGGTGGGGCCGTCGTCCACGATCAACGGTACATCGTCGCCGAATTGTTCCACCACGGCAACGCCAGTGCTTGCCGATGGGGATCCGCAGCGATTGGCGCTGCAAATCACGATCGGCCCGGCGCAATATTTTTGCAGTTGTTCAAACAACCGATGTGCTACGACACGGATACCTATATGTCCGGATTGGTTGACGACAAGTTCGCGGACCTGAGGCGGAAAACAAGAAACTGCCGACCGCGTCATGTCGCACGGTACGACCAGAGTAACCGGTCCGGGCCAGCAACGGCGGGCAAAGCGAATCGCTAAGGGGGAGTCGTGGCACATGTAATCCACCGCTTCATCAACGCTTTTGACTGCAATTGCCAACGAATACTTGGCTTTTGATGGTTCGCTGGAGGATGTAGGGTCATCCAGGGTGTGTTTGAGTTCGGCCATTCGCTGGACCGCATCGGCACACAAAACACTTGCCGCCAGCCCATAAACGGTTTCGGTGGGCAACGCAATCACCTTGCCCTCGGCAAGCGCCTGGACCGCCAAATAAACGATGTCTCGCGGGTCGTCAGCACGCTGCAAATCAATAACCGTTGGCATGAATTCGCGGCGTTCCTGTGATTGGCAATGGAGAAATGGAATCGCCTATTATATGTTGAAGCCTAAACTTGCTTCAACCGCAGCAATGGGGTGTTCGTACCGTTATCCCCGGTTCGGACCCGCTTCCGTCTGGGCTGTTCTTTGGGAGTTTGGGACGTTCGGGTCCTTAGGCAGTTCGCCAAATTATGCAAATTCCACAAATGTCCAGCGTTCACGATTGCCTGCCGTTTTTCCAGCCTGCGCCAGGGAACCGTGTCGGACGCTCCTGCCGCCGAACGTTTTTGGGACGCATCGCGGGATTGGCGTCGATTGCGATGCACCTCCCGCTGGCGGGCTGCATCGTTCCCGCGGGGACCAGTGGCGAAGTCGACCTCGTTTGGGGGCGTCGCGGGCTGTCCGATGGTCGATTTCAGAAGCCCCGAGCGATCGCAATCGATCCCGATGATCAGTTGTACATCGTCGACACGACGGGACGAATTCAGGTCTTCAACGCTGACGGTCAGTTTCTGCGAGGCTGGAAAACTCCCGACGCAACGAATGGGCGGCCGACGGGGTTGGAGGTCGACGCCGCGTCGGGGCGATTGTTGGTCGCTGACACGCACTACTTTCAATTGCTTTCCTATTCGCTCGATGGCACGTTGATCGAATCGGAGACCCTCGGGGGAACGCAGGGGACGGGGGCTGGCGAATTTTCCTTTATCACCGATGCGGTCCGCGATACCTCTGGCAATTATTACACCGGAGAATACAGCGACGTCGATCGGATTCAGAAGTTTTCTGCCGAGGGAAAGTTCTTGATGCAGTGGGGTTCAACGGGTGCCCATCCGGGCCAATTTGTCCGTCCCCAAAGTCTGGCGATCGATCGTCAAGACAGGCTGTGGGTTGCCGATTCGTGCAACCACCGGATTCAAGTGTTTGATGCGCGCGGAACCGAAGCGCGGCTGGTGCGGGTGTGGGGCGAATTTGGACACCAGCCCGGACAACTGTACTACCCCTACGGAATTACGTTGGGCGAAAACGAGGACTGCCTGTACGTCTGCGAATACGGCAACGATCGAATTCAAAAGTTTGATCTGCATGGGCGGTCGTTACAGGTCTGGGGCCGGCCGGGGCACGCCGCGGGAGAACTGTTCCAGCCCTGGGGAGTCGTCCGCGATTCACGTGGTCGTCTGCATGTGCTCGATTCCAACAACCATCGCGTCCAACGCGTCTGGCTGTAGCCTCGGTTCGCGCTGACAGGGTGGGGGAACCGCGGCGTCGAGAAGTCGTTATACTTGCGACCTCGATAGCCCCCGTGTCAGTTGCGGTTCTCCCCCCAATCTTCGACCCCCGAATTCGAATGCGTCACTTGTTCCTCCTTTCGGTCTTGGTATTTCTCTGCGCTGCGGAGACCTCCGTTGTTCAAATTTCGGCTGCCGAATCGGCGCCGCGACCGTTTGTGTCGGGCTTTGAACGCTTCGCGGTCCACGAAGAGATCGACGACGAATTGGCGGGTGGATTGTTGATCAGCGAATTGAGTTGTGCGGCTTGCCATGCAACAAGCAATCCGCTGTGGTCTCCGAAAGGTGGTCCGCGCTTGGACGCTGTCGGTTCGCGGTTACAACACGACTTTCTAACCCGCTACCTGAATGATCCGGCCGCCACAAAGCCAGGGACGACGATGCCGAACGTTTTGTCAGCGCTCGACGCAACCCAGCGTCCCGCGGCGATCGACGCCTTGGTTGCCTATTTAGGGTCGCTGAAGCAGACGTTTCCGGAAATCAAAGGTACGGGGGCGAATCCGGTTCCGTATCGCTTTTGGGAGCACGGCGACGCGGAGAATGGTCGACGTCTGTATCACAGAATAGGTTGTGTCGCCTGTCACGAACCCGACGCCGATTATGAAACCGCCGAGGTGAAAGCGTCGCCGTTGGATGCGATGCTGGAACAATTGGACCCGGAAGAATTGGAGGATCTCGGGTTGTCGGGAGCCGCGCGGCGGGTCGCCTCGGTTCCTCACGGCGATGTGGCATCAAAGTACACGCCGCTCTCGTTGACCCACTTTCTGTTGGACCCCGAAAAAGTTCGCCCTTCAGGGCGGATGCCAAATCTGAAGTTGTTGGTTGTGGAAGCCGCCGATATCGCGGCCTATCTGTTGTCCGATTCGTCGTCCGATTCGTCGTCCGAAGCCATCGCGGCAGCGCCGCGCGAGTCCGACGTTACGTCAACGCGGATCGATGAAGGACGCAAGCTGTTCGTTTCGCTGGGCTGTGCGAATTGTCATCGCGCGGGCGACATCAAGCCAAGCCTAGCGGCGCGGCCGCTGGCAGCGCTCGCCAGTTCAGCGGGACAGGGTTGCTTGGCGGCAGAGGATCCCCAAACGCCCCGATTCGGAATCGACGAACTTCAAACACACGCCATCACGTCAGCGCTTTCGGCTGCCGGCAATGGAGCCTCCACATCCGACGCGGTCAGCTTGCAAGCCCATTTCCTGCAAATGAATTGTTACGGCTGTCATCAGCGCGATGAATTGGGAGGTGTGGGCCGCTATCGCAAGAATTATTTCGAGACCGTCGGGCATGTCGATCTTGGCGACGAAGGGCGGTTACCGCCGCCGCTGTCCAACGTCGGCCGCAAATTAAATGGGACCTGGCTAACCAAGGTGTTACAGGGAAGCAATGCCGACCTGCGTCCGCACATGCAAATCCGGATGCCTAAGTTTCCTGGCGGTGTGGCGAAATCGATGGTTCCGTTGTTGACAAAAGTCGACGGCGCGTCGTCAAAACTCACCGACCGTTCGGCGGATCAAGTTTTCGGCGAGACAAAAGGAAAAGAACTTATCGAGGCGGGACGTCAGTTAATGGATGCCGGTTGCGTGCAGTGCCACCAGTTTGATGGCGACAGCCTGCCGGGGATTGTCGGCATCGACCTGAACCAGGTGTCGCAGCGTCTCCAGCCGCAGTGGTTTCACGATTTCCTTTTAAACCCCGGAAGTCTTAAGAAACAGACGCGAATGCCGACGTTTTTCCCCGATGGGGTCAGCAGCAATCCGGCGATTTTGGACGGCGATGCCGAGCGGCAAATCGCGGCGATTTGGGCGTATTTGGCCAATGTTCCCAAGCATGGGCTGCCTGAAAAGATCCGAGAAGCCCGCGCTCAAGATTACGAACTGGTACCTGTTGAACGGCCGGTCGTGCTGCGAACGTTCATGCAGCAAGCGGGGCAACACGCGATTGCCGTCGGCTTTCCCGAAGGCCTGCATTACGCATTTGACGCTGAAAAAGTCAGGCTCGCAGTCGCTTGGCGGGGCCGATTCCTGGATGCCCAGGGAACGTGGTTTATCCGCTCCGCTCCCCCCGCGGATCCGTTGGGGGATGCGCTCGTGACGATGCCCGAAGGGCCCTTGTTCGCGAATTTGAAGGATCTGAAGCTGCCGTGGCCCGATTTCGACGAGTCCGCTTCGGCGGTGCGTTTCGACGGCTATCGGTTAGATTCGCAAGGAGTCCCTGTGATGCTGTACCGTTGGAACGGGATCGGCATCGAGGATCGGATCGTGGCAGAGGGGCCGCGACAATTGAAACGGACGGTTCGGATGACGCGAGACGCTGAATCCCAATCGATGGACACGCTGTGGTTGAGGGCAAATACAGGGAAAACGTTGACAAAAACCGAGGATGGCGGTTTCGTGAACGACCAAGCGGTGACCGTTTTGGTCAGCGAAACACTGCGAGACGGGACTCGGTTGCGATCCTGGAAAGAGCATCAGGAATATCTGGTTCCCGTCGCGGCCTCGACGCAGGAGTTGGAACTCTGGTACCGTTGGTAACGCTTTTCTCGCCGGCCGGATCATCTGTACGATTCAAATCCAGCTGTTCAATTCTGCAACATGGAGCCGCCGCGTGTTGGAGTCCCCGCGGTGGAAGATTGGGAAGCATGGGTAGGCCGTGGAGGGCTGTAGGCCAAGAAACATGGTGAAGCCAGCTTTGATTGAAGTATTGGCACAGATTCTGCTTTAACGTGGCACAGGATGCGACTATTCTGGGATACAAGGCCATGGCGTGCCGGCTCCTAGCGAACGTAGTCGAGCCAAATCGCGTGTGGTTGAGTAAGGGTTCCTGTCCCACCGCGATTCCGCCAGGTGAGGAACATGAGACATAGAGGAAATTCAATGAGCGTACGAACAGTGTTTCAATCAGCGATCCATTCGACAGCAATTTTTGGTCTGCTGGTCTGCGGTCTGCAGCCTGCGATGGGCGTGGAACGACAGGACGCGGGGGAGCAAGGGCTTCGCCACGTCGAGTTGTTTGAAGCGATGAAAAACGGCGACATTGAAGTGAAGTTTGTGCCTCGCGATGCAGCGCGTGCCAATCTGATGGTCGAAAACAAAACCAAGCAACCGCTGCACATTCAATTGCCCGACGCGTTTGCTGCCGTGCCGATCCAAGCTCAATTTGGTGGCGGCATGGGTGGCATGGGCGGTGGCGGCATGGGTGGCATGGGCGGCGGCGGCATGGGTGGCATGGGCGGCGGCGGCATGTCTCAAGGGATGGGCGGCGGCATGGGGGGCATGGGCGGCGGCATGGGCGGTGGCATGGGTGGCGGCATGGGCGGCGGTGGCATGGGCGGCGGATTCATGCGAGTCGCAGCAGAAAAACGCCATAAAGTAGCTCTCACCACGGTCTGTCTGGAACACGGCAAGCCCGATCCCAACCCTAAGATCGCTTACACGATCATTCCGATTGAGCAATTCACTCAAGATCCTCACGTGATCGAATTGTGCACCCACCTGGGATACGGCCGTTTGCCACAGAACACCGCTCAAGCGGCGGCATGGCACCTGACGGACAAGTTGTCGTGGCAAGAACTGGCTCAGATCAATCGCACCGAATCGAAGTACACGGGCAACACACCGTTCTTCAATCTCCATGAATTGCGAGCGGCCATGTCGGTTGTCAATTATGTCTCCAAGGACGCGCCGGCGGTTCAGATCTCGCGAGCCGACGATTACACGTTGGCCGACTGAGAGGGACGATGACCAGCGCGAAATCGCTGGCGAAGAAAATTCAAACAGCCGGGCAGGATTGCCTGGCTGTTTTTGTAGGTACAGGAAGCGTCTGCCAAAAAATCCCGTTCGGTCGAACCGGGTTGGCAATGGGATCGAGGTGCCCAGTTAACGAATGACTTCCCTTACGTCATGTTTATGGTGGGGAATGTGCGATTTTATCAAGGAATCGCGCGCATCGGTTCCATTCCCAACGTAGATTTCTAGTGTCAGCAACACGTTTGGGACGACGCTTCGATGGCGTTGTTCTTCGCGCGTGCTGACGACTCGTCACACTCGATTCGACATCTGCTGGGGCACTTCAAAATCGTTGGCAATCCGTTCATGAAAATGGACGCGTACGATTCCATTGCCGACGTACCCCTGCGATCCCTCGGGTTCAAACAGGCGATGAATTGATCGTTAGTTTTTGTAAGTGGGGCACCACGCTGATGTGTGGAACTTGCAAAGACTTCCAATGCGATCGTTCTTCCCACCAGAGCGGCTCAGGTTTCATAAAAGGTTGATGCGCGATCCTTTGGGGTAGCGTACCCGACCGGGGCAGGAAACCTGGGCCGCTATTTTTTTGCGTTGTCTCTGCTGTCGCGAAGCTTTCCCGACGCCCCTTTGAATCGATGGATCGGCAATCGGCGTTCAGATGTCGAGGGCTCTGCCGTTTGGCTGTCCACGAGGTTCGTGTCCTTTGCCTCGCGAATCTTGTTGGGGCAAGTGTTGCTAGGACCTGCCAGCCTCACGATTTTGTAGACCGTTGGTCGTGTGGCCCCGTGCAGGAACCGGAAGACGGTTTGCAACAGCGTCGCCATGCGCGGAAGAGACGCTGCGGTTCGATCGTTGGTCACGATCAAAGCGCTGCGACGGCTAACCATCGGCGCGTGTCGATGGTGGTGCGTTCGACGCTAAGGTTCCAACGTATTGGAACTTCGACACCGGTCAGCCGCGTGCCGGTACTCGATCGGATGTTGTCGGTCGGCTAAGTCGGAAACATTGGCCGATGTCGACCGTCACTCCGCTGCGGAAGCCGTCGCCAGGGAACTGTCGTTCGCTGAGTAATACCCGAACGTGACTTGGAAGTCGACGTATTGAGGGTCCGGATCGGAATCATCCGCGGTCCCGGCCGATGCTTCTACGACCCGCGTTTGGCCGGACCGTAGTTCCCCGATTTCGTAAGTGGTTGTCTTAACCGTCTTGTACCATGCCCTCAGGGCCTCGTAATCGTAGTCCTGGCCTGGATCGTGGGGAACGCTGGATGTGCGGACGATCAGTTGTCCGCGATGCAAGGTCAACGCGTTGGGGTTGGTGATTTCAAAATGTAATTGCGTCCGTTCGTTCAACGAGGTGGGGCGGGAGCGAATCACATTGACGCTTCCCACTTGTGTGGGGACTTGGGCGAGAAACGCTTGGTCGAGATTCAACACATGCGATCGGACATCCCAGAACGGTTTATCGGGATCTCCTGGATTGCCCATCAATTGTTGGCACAACGCCTGCTGGAAATCACAGCGGTCGCGGAGGCTCACATTTTGAACGTCCAGCTGTTCGATCCGGGCTTCCAAAACGCTGCGGTTGATGAATCCCAATGTGGTCGCCGCGATCGACAGCACCAACGCAACTCCCGCGGTCCCTTTGATCCACATCGGAATCGAAGCGGGGCCGGTCGCGATCGCTGCAACCTGAGGGGCAGCGATGGGGCTTGCGGCAGGTTCGCTGGGCATTTCCTGTGGTGCGGGCTGAACCTGAACGGTCGATGTGGCCGATTCGTCGACAACCGAGACCTTTAATTCCTCTTCCGGTTCGTCGCCACCAAATGCGAATTCGGGGGGCCCTGGTTGTTCGTCTTCGGCAGCCGCTTCGGCCGCGGGCTCGACTTCATCCACCTCATTCAGGACGGCAACGCTGGTGGCGGGCACGACGGATTGGGGAGCTGCGTCGAGCAAAGCTTGTATTTCATCAGCATTCATGGCGTGTCAAAATCCTTGCGGCGGGGTACCGTGGATCAGATGGTTATAGGAAATGTTTTTTAGGACGGTACACGGTCGCGCGGCAGTGTTGTTCCATCGTGTAACGTTGACTCATGTCGGCATGGTATTCCTGGGCACCGATAAACAGCAGGCCGTCGTCAACCATTTGGTTGGCGATCCGATGAAACAGGTCTTTGCGATTGGTGTCTGAAAAATAGATTGCTAAATTACGACAAAATACGACATCGAACATGCCAACGGAGGTAAACGGTTGCAAAAAATTGCGTTCTTCAAATCGAATCATCGATCTTAAATTATCGTTGACTCGCCAAAGACTGCCCTCTTTGCGAAAGTAGCGGTTCAATTGCGCCGGCGAGAGTCCACGTGAGATTTCATGTTCGGAATATGCGCCTTGCTTGGCTTGTGCGATCGCAGTCGAGGAAATATCGCTGGCCAGAATCTGGATATCCCAGCGATCCACGTCGGGCAGTAGCTCTCGGAGCGTAATCGCTAAACTGTACGGTTCTTGTCCACTGCTGCAGGCAGCCGACCACAAACGCAAACGTTTAGGATTCCGGGTCGTCGATCGTGCGTCGATTATTTCGGGTAGTAGTTTGTGTTGTAGGGCTTGGAACGGACTGCCATCACGAAAAAACAGTGTTTCCCGCGTCGTAATCCGTTCAACAATCTGTTGTTGTAACTCGCGGTCCTCGCGTGCGCGACGGGCGAGTTCTGCATAATTGGAGAACGAGGCCTCACGCATCAATTCTCCAAATCGATGTTCCAGCAAATATAGCTTACGATCGTCGACCTGAATGCCGCATAATTGTTCGATCACATCGACGATGCCGATGATGTCACTGCTTGCTTCGAGCGTCTTCATGATCTGCCTACCAATGCCGGACGTCTGGTGAGTGCAGTCAGTTTGGATGCGACATCATTTAATCCAACGACTTCGTCTACGAGTCCCGCTTCCGCGACGGCGCACGGCATGCCGTAAACGACACACGACTGGGCGTCTTGGGCCAAGATTCGAGCCCCTTGCGTTCGCAGTTCCCGGGCGCCTTCGGTGCCATCGTCTCCCATGCCCGTCATCACCACCCCGATCGCCCGGTTGCCGAATTGTGCGGCGGCGGATCGAAATAGGATGTTGACCGATGGGCGACAGCTGCGCTCGGGCGGATTATCGTTCACCCGCAGAGTGATACCCGCAGCCATGCGTTGCAGCGTTAAATGAAATCCGCCTGGCGCGATGGCAATCTGTCCTGCCTGCAAACTATCGCCCGAGGCTGCTTCGAAAACCTGCAACGGGGAGATCCGGTCCAGTTCTTCGGCCAACGATCGTGTAAACAATGGCGGCATATGTTGCACGATCGCGATCGGAACCGAGAAGTCGCGAGGCAATTGGGAGACGACCGACCGCAGGGCCTGAGGACCGCCTGTCGAAATTCCAATCACGATCACTTGCGGCGTCCCAAATTCTCGCCGTGGGGCGTCGCGGTGCCCGTTGGCTCGGCCGCCAAGTGACGCTGGCGACGACGAGGGTCCCGGCCGCGAAGCCAGCGGTTGGGACGGGGCGGGAAACGCGTGGCGTTTTACGTTTTGCGAGATCGCTTGAAACCGTTGGAACAACGCATCGCGAAGCTTTCTGCGATTGGATTCCAAATCCATCCCTTGCGGTTTCAAAACAAAATCGAAGGCCCCCGATTCGATCGCCTGGATCGTTAGGCTCGCCGACTGTAGCGTCAGCGAGCTGAGCATGATCACTTCGGTATGGGGAGCCAATTTCTTGATCTGCTTGAGCACCTCCAGGCCGTTCAAGCCGGGCATCTCGACATCCAGCGTCACCACATCGGGGCGCAGGGTCGCAATCGCCTGTAGCGCCGTAACGCCGTCGGCTGCTTGACCAACCACCGTATGTCCTTGCAGACCTTCCAGGGTCTGTACGACAAATCGGCGGTACACCGGCGAATCGTCGACAATCAAAATTTTTCGTAGCGTTGTGGACACCAGAAACCTATCGGGGAATGAGGGATACGGGCTGAGACGTGTGTTATTTGAATTGGATATTGGAAAGCCGGTGCAGGGACGAGACAGCGCGTCGCCAGAAGCTGGGAGCGCTGAGCTCGTCCGCTACCCTGATCCAATCGAGAGGTCCCGCTAACACGCTAGCGAGGAAGGGTTCTCCGCATCGGCGGCGTCGCCAGTCTTAAATTGGCCGACCAGTTTGGATAGCTGGTTTGCCAAGTCGCTGAATTCATCACCGGCGCGGCGCGTGTTGTTGGCGCTGTCGGAGGTTTGTCGCAGCACACCGTCGACACTCGAGATGTTTTGAGTGATCTCTCGACTTGCCGTTGCCGATTCCTGAACGCTTCGCGCCACGGCGGCCGCCGACTGCGCCGTTTGCGAGACGTTGTCGGAGATCTGCTTGGTCGCCATGCTCTGTTGCTCCACTGCCGATGCGATCGTCAGCGAGGCCTGGTTGACATTGTTGATCACTTCACTGATCTCACGAATCGCTTTGACCGCGTCTCCGGTCGAACCTTGGATGCCTTCGATGCGACGACGAATGTCGTCGGTGGCCGCAGCGGTTTGTTTGGCAAGCTCCTTGACTTCGGTGGCAACGACGGCAAAGCCTTTCCCCGCCTCGCCTGCCCGTGCCGCTTCAATCGTGGCATTCAACGCCAGCAGGTTGGTTTGTTCGGCAATGTCTTGAATCACTTGGATCACTTTGCCAATTTCATCCGCGGCAAGGCCCAGTTCCGAAATCTTGTCATTGGAAAGTTCGACCAGGTGCGCCGCCTGTCCCGCGACCGATGCCGATCGTTCGGCACTTTGAGCCACTTCGACAATCGATTGGTTCATCTCATTGACTGCAATCGACACCGTTTGAACGTTCCCCGAAACCTCTTCGGTGGACCGCGCCATGTTGCTCATGTTGACCGACAGTTCTTCCGCAGCGGCGGCTACGGTGCTCGATTGCGATGTGGCTTTGCTGGCCCCTTCGGACAACCGAGTCGACGTGTTCGCTAGTTCAGCGGAAGCTTGATTTAGGGTCGTGGCGTTCTGTGTCACGCTGCGAATGATCGACTGCAATTTGGCGGCGAAGACGTTAAACCATTTCGCCATCTCCCCTAATTCGTCATTGCGGCTGGCGTCCAAACGTTTCGTCAGATCGCCTTCCCCTTCGGCGATGTCTCGCAGCATCGCGACCGAGCGATTGATCGGTGCCACCAAGCGTTGGGAAAGGACAACTGCGATCACGGTGACGCACAGCGCGGCAAGTCCCGCCAACGCGAGGCTCCACGAAAACATCTGTAGTTTCGAGGCTGCGGAAAGGGCGGCCATCCCGTCGGCTGCGGCGAACGCTTCATCGCGACTGACCTCCGCCACGATCGCCCAACGCATGCCCAGTACGTCGACGGGGCTGTACGCCGACAGCACGTGATCGCTTAAATAGCCAACGATCTCATCGGCTCCTGTTTCTCCCGCCAGGGCCGCGGCAATCGCCTTGGTCCTGACCGAACCTTTGTCCGGGTACCGGAAGCTCGACACGATGTTGTGATGTTCCGGATCGCGGCGGGTATCGCTGCGGAGGATATTGCCGGGGCCCACGATGTAGGTTTCGCATGTGTTTTCCATGCCGGTCCCCATCGTCATGACCTGGTTGATGCGGTCGATCGGCATTTGGAAAATCGCAACTCCCAACCGTTGCTGGCCATCGAAAATGGGCGACGCGATAAAACTGGCGGGGGCTTCGTACGAAGGCGTGTACTGTTCAAAGTCGACAATCACAAACTCATTTGCCGATGGCAAGGCATTGGCCGCTTGAAACGCTTTGCCAATGTTAGCCTTGGCGTACGGTCCATCGATCAGCGATGTGGAGAAATCGAGTTCCTTGTAGGCTGAGTAGACGATGTCGCCGGTTTCGGAATCGCACAGGAAAACATCGTAGTAACCAAATTTCTCCAAGTACCCGCGGACGATCGGGTGAATCTTGGCGTGTTGTTCGGAATAGACCGTGCCGTCGTTCGCTGCGTTCAACAAATGTTTGGTGCCCAGCGGATTTTCGTTCTCCTGGATGTACGCATATTGCAACGCGATCGAAGCAGGATCCAATTGCCCTAAAATTCGGGCCGCGTTGGGATCTTGGCCATCGTTTTGTTTGCGATACTCCTTGCCGAATTCACGAGTATAATAGGTCGTCAATTCGTCTCGCAGTTCATCGATTTTCTCGAGATCGTATCCACAGTCCGCGGCGTAACGGCGAAACGGCTCGCGGAAGTTTCGCATCGCGTCGACGATCATGCCGTCTTCGGAAAACTTGATGACTTGATCGCGGATCGAATGGAAGTATTCGACGATCTGTTGTTTCTTGATCTCTCGAAGCGAGATCACTTTCTCCGATGACTTTTGTTTCAGATCGGCGATTGCGATCTGCTCCATCTGAGCGAGGTTCTTGCTCGAGAGGTTGTAGATGACGCCGCAGGCGGCCAGCATGGGGACCATGCCGCAGCACAAGATGATAGTGGTCAGACGAGTTCGAATACGCATTGGAGTGCCCCAGGTGGTGTTGCTTGATCCAACCGTGATGCAGTTTCTCGTGCAGCGATACCGGTTGGGAAGCCAAGTTAAGGAAAGTATGGGTTGCCAATCTGCCATGGCAACGCTAGGTGTCTACAGATTATTGAGAATTTGCCAGAGCTTGATCGATATCCAGTAAAATCACGACATCGTCGGGAAGCGTGTGGATGCCCTGGATCATGCGTCCATCGACCGCGTTGACGTTCGCCGGCGGCGATGACATCGACTCGTGTGAAACCGCTAGGATGTCGGAGACGCGATCCACGACCAGCCCCAATAATTGGCCATCGGCTTGAACAATCATGTTCTTCGAGTCGCTGCCAACTTGGGTGCTTGGCAAGCCCAGCAGAATTCCCAAGTCCAACAGCGGAACGACTTCACCACGCAGATTCACAACCCCTAGGACATGCCGCGGGGCATGCGGAACGCACGTGATCTCCGAAAGTCGATTGATTTCTCGAACACGGTCGATGGCGATCCCCAACAACACATCGCCAACATAAAACGTGGCGAACTGTTGATCCTCAACCACACTCTTGGGTTCTAACGTCTTGCTCATACCAACACCTCTTTCAATGGTTCTGCTGCTTTTTGGGACATTGCTTTTTCACTGAGTTCACGAATCGCGCGGATCAGGTTCTCGCGATCAAGCTTGACCTGGTAATCGTCGATCCCCGCGCGGCGGCCGTTGCTGACATCCGATTCGGATGCCAAGGACGTCAACGCGATCACTGGCAGTCGGCACAGTTGGGGATCGGCTTTGATCCGGCGACAGAATTCGAGTCCGTTCATGCGTGGCATCTCGATGTCGGTGACCACGAGATCGAAAGCTGTTTTGTCTTGAATCAACGTTTCCCAGGCTTCTTGGCCGTCTTCAAAATCGGAGACGTTGAAGCCCGCATCGCGGAGGAAATTGGAGACCTGTTTACGGAAGAATGCCGAATCTTCGGCCAAACACAGATGCAGGTCCGGCTTGACATGTTTTTTCGGTTCGCCCTTCAGGTCGGGCAATGCGGTGTGCGTGATGTCGTGTAAATTCAACACGCGAACCGTGCGGTTTTCCATCGCGAGCGATCCTGCGATTCCACGTTCGTTGTGAACGTCGGTATCGACGTCCAGCGGAATCGCACGGATGTCTTCGATATGGGAGGCCAGCAATCCGACCTCTCGGCCCGACACGCTGTAGACGATGACAAACAGTTGCCCCGATCGGTCGGCCGGGGCCGCCGTGACGCACATGTCCAATTGGATCAATGGCATCGCGACGCCACGCGAGTGCAGCATCTCGCGGTGCCCGACGCTTTCGATTTCGCTGGCGGCAATCGATTCGATTCGCGAGATCATTCCCATCGGAATCGCGAAGCTTTCCTGTTCGCGGTTGTTGAACAACAGTACCGATTGCACCTCGCTGGACGATCGCGACGCGTTCTGTTTTTCGCCAGCCTCCGCGTTGGCGCGTTCGGTTATGGCGCGGAGGTTGGTGTAGTTGGCGATCCCGGAGACATCGACGATCAAGGCCACGCGGCCGTCGCCTAAAATGGTCGCTCCCGATAAACAAGGGCAATCATTCAATTGGGCGCCGACCGGTTTAACCACGATTTCTTCAGAATCGCATAAGCCATCGACCAAGATTCCGTAACGCTGTTGTCCGGTTTCGACAACGATCACGTTTTGTGCCGCAGCACCCTCTTGAGCTAGGTCCTGGACGATGGTCCGTCCGCTGGTCTGGCCACCGAAGACTTCGTTCAACCGGACCACTGGCAGCAAGGAATTGCGAAGCCGCAAGACGTCGGCTCCTTTGACCCGTGCAAAACGGTTTTTCGCATCCTCGGGACGCACCCGTACCAATTCATTGATGTTCACCTGCGGGATCGCCAATCGGTCGGCTCCCGAACGAACAATCAACGAAGGAATGATCGCCAGAGTTAGTGGCAGCGTGATTTGAATGCACGTTCCCGTTCCCAGCGTCGTGAAAATTTCAACGCTGCCTCCCAGTTTTTCGATGTTCGTGCGGACGACGTCCATACCGACTCCGCGGCCGCTGACATCGCTAATCTGTTCGGCGGTCGAAAATCCTGGCAGGAAGATCAACCGGGCCGCTTCGCGATCGCTCATCTGTTGGGCTTGGTCGGCGGTGATCAAGCCTTTATCCAAAGCTTTGTTTCGCACCACGTCGGCGTTGATCCCGCGGCCGTCATCTTGGATCTCGATCACGACCTTCCCTGATTGTGGCTGTGCTCGAAGGTAGACGTTGCCATATTCGGCCTTACCGGCGGTCAAGCGTTGGGCTGGCGTTTCCATTCCGTGGTCGACCGCGTTGCGAATCAGATGGGTCAACGGATCGCTGATCGCTTCAATAATCGTTTTGTCGACTTCGACTTCGCTGCCTTCAATCGATAGATTGATCCGTTTGTCCAGCTTGGCCGTTAGATCGCGAACGACCCGTGAAAACTTATTGAAGACGTTACCGATCGGCTGCATCCGCGTCTTCATGATCGCGTCTTGCATTTCCGTGGTCACTTGGTTGATCCGTGCCGCTACCGATTCGAAGCCATTGTTTTCGCGAGCCGCAAGCGCCTGCAGCAATTGATTCCGGCTGAGCACCAATTCGCCCGCCAGGTTCATCAAATGATCGACGGTTTCGACCGAAACGCGAATGCTCGATTCTCCACCCGCGGCAGACTTGGGGCCCGCTGCCTTTCGCCCTTCTCCGGGTTCCAAGCTGGCCGACGAAGAGTCGATGACGGGAGCGGGGACGCTCGTGGGTTGCTTCAGCTTTGCAGCCTCTGCCGCTTCGGCTGCTGCCTGTTCGCGGGCCCGCTTGGCATCGGCGACCGCCTGATCCAGGGCTTCGGCCAACGGCAGGTCCTCGCGGATCTGCACTTCGATGGCATCGGCCTCCGGCGGCGAGGGTGGCGAGGGTGGGGCCGGCGGCGGCGTTTCCGCAATTGCTGTGGGCTGCGTTGTCACCCCTCCGGCAACACCGGAGGCGATGCAGTTTTCCAAGGCGACGAGGTGGTCGGAGATGTCGACTTCATTGGAGGATCCGACATCCGCGACCATCGCCTGAAGGGTGTCCGAAGCGGATAACAAGCCATCGACGATCGACGAGGTGGGGACAAGCTTTTCCTCACGCATCAGATTCAATACGTTTTCCAGGCAGTGTGCCAGTTCGTTGATTCGCGGTAATCCCAGGAACCCCGCAGCGCCTTTGATGGAATGGACGCCGCGAAAGACGGTGTTCACCAGATCGACGTCGACATCCGCACCGGCAGCTTCGATCGTTAGCAATTGGCTTTCGATATCGGCCAGGTGTTCGAGTGATTCAACAACAAATTCATCGAGTATTTCTTGGTCTTCGTTAGACACGACGTTGCCTCCGAGGAGATTAAATAAGTTCCCCGCGAGCGCAGCGGGCTAACCTGATTCATGGCTCTCGAAACATAAGCCGTGAATTTGACGTCGGAGGCGCGCGATGCCGAAGAACCGGCAAAGATTCCATGCGCGAAAGAGTCCGGCAAGTGAGAATTGCCGGAAATAACGATTGTGGTGGGTAACGACCAACCATCGACACGCCAACGCTTCCTTTAATAGAAACGCGGGTGGAGGATGTCGTGGTGAATCAGATCCATGCTGATCTTTGGGGGGCGTAAATTTCTACTCTTTTCCCGCAGTTCTCACTTTTGCATGCTAAGGTAATCTAGGGTGAAGCGTGGTTAGGGCCACGCGAACTCGAAATTGAATTGAGTTGCTACCTAAAATATAGGTCACGCTATCGGTTCGCGCCGAATCAATATCGAAACACATCAGTGAAAAGGAACGAGACGATGGACCAAAAGGTTCTCTTGGCGGATGACTCGGGCGTCATGCGCAAGATCATACTGCGGGCACTCAATGCAGCCGGCGTTACCGACGTCGTCGAAGCTGCCGACGGAGCCCAAGCGTGGACCGCCTTTCAAACAACCCAGTTCGACATGGTGTTGACCGATTGGAACATGCCGATGATGACCGGTTTGGATCTCTTGAAAAACATTCGCCAGGCGGGTTCGACCATCCCGGTGATTATGATCACCACCGAATCCGAACGCGGTCGGGTGATCGAAGCGATCCAGGCGGGCGTTTCCGATTTTCTTCCCAAGCCGTTTGAAAACGAGCTGCTGCAAGAGAAACTTGTTAAGCATCTCAGCGCGCTGGCTTCCTGACCACGCAGCGGCTTGCCAGTGACTGTCGCGAGCTCCATCCGGACCCATGACCACGTTCCAACCAAAACAAATTAAAGGGGCATGTAAGATGCTGACTACCGAAAACGAAGCTTTCCAGCGAGCTGTCGAAGAAATTTTTAACAGTTGCCTTGGCTGTGATGCCAAGTTGAAAGAGGTCGGGGAATCGACGACCGCCGATCGCATCAATGAGATCAAAGGTATTATCGGCATCTCCGGAGCGCTCTGCGGAACGGCCGCGCTCAGCGTATCCCGCGACTTTGCCTACAAGGCGACCGGAGCCTTGTTGGGCGATACCCCCCACGAACTGAACTCGGATGTCGTCGACGCGGTGGGCGAAATTGTCAACATGATTGCCGGTCGGGCTCGCGTATTGTTAGGCAATGAAGCGACGAACATGTCCTTGCCGTCGGTGATTTTAGGTCAATGCGAGATCGCTTTTGGGTCGGAGAACCACGGCACCTGCCTTCGGTTTGACACCGCATGGGGATCCGTATCGATGGAGTTGGTGCTGAAACAGCATTCGAAATCGCCAATCCCAAGCGTCACGCCGGTCGCCATACTTGCCTAGGATGCCGTTATTTCGTAGGTTGAGTCGTTGGGGATTGACAGTCCCGGCCGCACGTTCCCTGCAATTCCGGCGCACTGCGATCGCAAACTTCGCACTTGTACGAACCCTGGTGACGGCAGCTGTGAGACCTTGCCACAGAACTCTCGACCCATTCGTCGGGAGGGGCGATAAGCATCGACGGTCGCCGTGGCTGGTGGGGACACGTCAGTTGCTCCAACGCTCGCCGACTCGGTTTTTCCATGGTATCCCAACGATCCATCCAACGGAGTGTATGAACAGCATCATGGACGTCTCGAAATTGAAACGCGGCGATTGGGTGATCTATCGCAAACAGAAGAGCAGTACGTCACCCGGTGCACGCGCGACGGATGTCCATCCGACCCCTGGAGGGGATACCTACCATTACCTGGTCGACAAGTTTTGGATCGTCGAAGAAGTGCTCGACAACCAACAGGTGCGTCTGCGGACGCGACGCGGAAAACAGAATACCATCTCCGCGGACGACCCACGATTGCGATGCCCCCGTTGGTGGGAGCGATGGATGTACCGCAGTCGCTTCAAGACCATTGAGATCTAATCGAATCGCCGATCGTTGAATACTTCGTTCGACAATCGCGAGCGACAAGCGTTGGGTCGGTTTAATCCAACCAGTCCCCTTCGGCCAAACGCTCTGGGACGTACGTCTCGGTGACGTAGCTGATGCCAAGGTTGATTAACGATTCCACTTCCAACTTGAAATCGTTCTGCAGCATCTTTTCGATTTCTTTTTGCCAACGCTTTTTACCCTCGAACCAAGGGTACTTCATGATCTGCTTGGCCCGCTTGCGGTCGGTGTCGTTCATCTTGATCGTTACGTTCATGTCCAATCCGCAGCGTTCGAGGTCGATGCTGCGAAGTCCCACGAACTTGGCGTCGGGGATCGTCATCCGTTGCGATTCAAACGCCAGGTTGATCGATCCTTGCTTGATCACGCTGTAGATGTAATAACCCCAGGGGTCGTTATCGAGCACGCAGTAGACCGGCAGTTCCAATTCGTTGTGCATCCGATGCAGTAACCGACGCACGCCGCGTGGCGGCTGCCCGGCACCATGGGTTAGTAAGCAGTTGTGCTTTTTCCAGAACTTGTCTTCGTTGAACCGTTGCCAAACCGTACCTTTTTCTACATGCAGGATGAAGTCGGCGGTGCAGCGTTTGAATTTGATCCGATCGGGTTCCACGATCGATGGGATCCCGTATCCACCGCTGCCCATCCGCGCGCAATCGATCTCGTCTCCCATGTCTTCCAAGACGATCGGGCCGACCATCTCGCCTCGTTTGTCGGCATAGAGATGCAATTCCTCACGCAGCGAATTGGCAAGCACTTCCAAATCTTCGATCACCGCGTCGGATTCACCCTGATTGTTGAAGGTCTCCTCTTTGGCACCTTCGATCGTATGCTTCATGCGGTAATAAAGACCACGAATGCTTGTCGTTTTACCTTCGTCGATCAAACCCTTGCATCCGCTGCCGGCCAACAACGTCTGCATGTAGGACCGCGCTTGGTTCAAATTGAACAGTTCGCGACGGTTCGTGTTCTTCCCCATCTCGATATAGCGTTTCGTCTTATTGAAACGCACGTTCGAAAGCGCTCGCGTGGGGATATCCAAAAACGGGTCGCGGCCCCGCATCGCGGCGTTGACGACTTTGTCCGCCAGTCCCTCGAGTTTGGTGAGTGTCGATTTGTCGATCGGCGTCAGCTTGACTGGCTTCGGTTTTTCGGCAACGAACTTCTTGGGAGCGTGTTTTTTCTTAGCCATGATTCTTGAAATCCATCGTTTTCGCTACCTCCGCACCGACCGGTGACGAAGGCCAAACTTGATACCGGTCGTTCCCCACCGCGACCTTCTCGCGGTCCTTGTTGGGGACAACCCTCGAACGTTGTCCAGTGTTAACCCGCTGCTTAGGCGTCGAACAGGTCACCCTGTTCCACCGCTTCGTCTTCCTCGGCGGTCTCCTCTTCCGCGGCAGCCGGTTTGACCGCGGCATCGACGGCTGGCACCGTCTTGGCCGCGTTGTCGACAATCAACACGCCCTCTCCGAGGTCGAGTTCCGATTCGTCCTGAATCACTTTTCCGCGCTCGTCGAGAACCACATCGGCCTCGGCTGTCTTCTTCTTGGCAACCTCCAGCAAATTGTCGTAGACCTCTTGGGTGTTGCAGCCGTTCATGCCGTGAACCGCTTGAGCGACCTCGCCCAGATACCGCAGGAAAACGCTCCGCCGCTCCCCCTCTTGCTTCACGCGTTGCCGACGCCGCAAAAACATTCCCAGCTTCCGTCCAACAAACTGCAACGACAGCCGCAGTTCCTTTTCGATCTCCGGATAATTCGCAACCGCTTCTTTCGATTCGCTGGTAAACGGCACCCACACGCTGGCCACATGAACCATCACTGAAACCGGACCGTTGGGCAGATTGCCGCGAGATTGCGTCAAGCCATAGCTGCGCCAGTTCATGCTCATCACCGCTTGGGTGATCGCACACGCACCCGCTTGAAATTGCAGCGGAACACGATTGGCGAACCGCATCACCTGCATCGATTGCCCTTCGCTGATGCTGACGTTTTGCAGCGCGTCGTGCAGCGCCAACCGCTCCTTGGTCGTGAGGTTCGCGGGGCTCTTCCGGGTCTTCAGCCCGGCTTGCTTCATGATCTTGTCCGCACCGTCGGAGCCGACGCCGTTGAACGTATCCATCAGGAACCTGCGCAGCGTCCGCGCGTCGGTCTGCCCGATCAATTCGTTCATTTCGTCACGCGTGATCGCATGCGTTTGGGGGCCGCCACCGTACGCCAACGCGACTTCGATGATGAACGGGTTGCCGCGATAAACCGCCGGCGGTCGGCTCGATGCCGCGTAGAACTCGCCCGGCACGACGGTGCTGATTCCCTTCAGCAACAGACCCTGGCCGATCGGCACAACACAATCGGTTGCCGGGGGGCGAATATTCGCCTCCTGCATCGCGTGGAAGACTTTGTCCGCTTCATCGCGGCCGATCTTCTTGGTCGTTACCCGGCTGCTGATTCCCGCGGCTTCGCAGATCCGCCGCGCGACTGCGGGGGTTACACAAGAGAACGAACTCTGCAAGAACTGGCCGACCGTGTTGACACTATCGGCCGACATCATCGCCATCAGATGTCCCAGTTCAACGCCGTAGGGATGCGGTTTAATCTCTTTGGCTTCGGCGGGCAATTCGGTCGTGCTCCGCCAGTACGATCGCTTGGCTCCATCGGGGTCGATGTAGTGCACGGTGATATGCGGGTTGGCAATTGCGGTCTGTTCGATGTATTCATCGACGCTCCCCCGGCCCTTTTTGTAAATGGCCGCCAGTTCGATCGTGACCCGTGTGCCGTGAGTCACGTCTTCGCTGGTTCCATCTTCCTGCGGGATCACTGTCTCCCAAGCGATCCCCGCCTTCTCGATGTACTGGCGTCCCTTTTCCCCCGCAGGAATGTCGATTCCATCCCCTTTGCCGTTAATGATCTCCGGCTGATTTTTTTTGGTGTCGATCTGCAGTTCAAAGTAGTGCGCAGGTTTGCGGACCGAGACCTTGCTAACGATCTTGACCGGTTGCCCGCTGGTCAACATCCCGTTCATTCCGGCGGCGCTGATCCCGATCCCCTGCTGGCCACGGCTCATCCGCAGTCGGTGGAACTTGCTGCCGTAGAGCAGTTTACCGAAGATCAACGGGATCTGTTTCTTGACGATCCCCGGCCCGTTGTCTTGGATCGAGACTCGGTAACGCCCCGATTGGGTCGGTTCCAATTGGACCCAGATCACCGGCAGAATGCCCGCTTCCTCGCAAGCGTCGAGCGAGTTGTCGACAGCCTCTTTGACGGTTGTTAACAGCGATTTTCGCGGATTGTCGAAGCCCAGCAGATGCTTGTTTTTTGCAAAGAACTCGCTGACCGAAATATCGCGTTGGCCCTTGGCCATCGCTTCGGCAGTGCTTCGACGTGTCTTGGGGGTGCTTGTTCCGGCCGCCATCTTTTCCTTCTCGGTCGACTGTCAGAATCCGTGTCATCGTTACTTCGGTTATCGGCAACGGCGCGCTCGACTTCAGCTTATTTGCCGTCGGGCGGGCCCGACAATTCGCAACATTCGCTCTTGTGGGGAGCCGTGTTGCGGTAATCGGTGCCTGTTGCGGGGTCGCTATCGTGGCCGATTGTAGCGATTCCGTAAACTTGGTCCTAGCCGCAGGCTGGGAGGTCTGTGTCGGTTGCGGGTGACACGCAGCCCCGGAGAGAAAACGTTGGCTTGAGAACCTAGATAGAACCGAAAAGATCCCAACAGCCGGACGAACAGACTTCTTCCGGACAAGAGACACAATGCTGTCAAAAGTTCAGACACGAACCACGATCCTACGTCCGGGGCGATCGCCTGCATCGTTCGGGCCCCACTTCTGAGATCCGTCTTCCAGGGAGGAAGAATCATGCGTTTTACAGCGCGATTCATCGCAGCGGTCACCATTGCAGCGTCGGCAACCACCGCGGCAAATGCCCAGCAAGTTGCGGGCGAATATATTGTGGAATCTCGAATTGTCTCGGATGTCGCGGTCGGCGAAGGCGTGGTCGAAGGCTACCAAGCGTCTCCATCGGATGAATACGTCGATGGCGAAGCCGAATACGTCGAAGGGGGCGTCCCCCATCACGGCACCGGCCGGCTTGCGGCGTTGGCCCATGGCGGACAGCAAGGTCCCTACATTCCCAAACAATACGCCCAGCCCGACCTGTTCTACAATTACTACTCCAACGGCCAAAATCAGGTCAACGCGGAGATGTACATTGCCCCGGGCCCCGTTCCCGCGTTCGTCGGCCACACCTGGGTTCCCTATCAACCGTTCATGCCACACAACTATTTGTATCAACACAAAGATCGTTATCACAATCATTATGATTACGGTCGTGGCACCAATCGAACCAAGGCGACTTATCGGGTGGCTCCCAAGCAGTACGCCCAAACGATGTACAACTTTTTCCGAATCGCACGCTAGATGAAGGTATCGTGGTACAGCAGGTCGTTTTGTCTTTGATCTGAATCTCGCCACCCCCGCGGCGTCGCTCACGGCGTTGCACCCTGGAGCATCCATTGCCATGAACAAACACATCACCATCGCCTTGACGATGCTTGCCGGCATCACGCTGGGCACATCCGCCGCGGAAGCTGTCGATATTTACGGTCGCACCAACGTGCAGGCCATGAACTTTGCCGCTACCCGACCTTGGCACAGCCATTACCAGTACTCGAACTGGGGCGCTCCAGTCGCCATGGTCGTACCACCGACGGCGCACATGCAGACCAATTATTCATGGGGCGTTAGCCAGAATCTGATGTATCCGATCCATCATCAATTCAATCGCAACATGCCTCAACCGATGGGCGTTCCGTATGGTCAGTTCCGGCCGACACCACATTGGCCCAGCCACACCGATCAATTTGGCGTCCACTATATTCGTGGCCCTTGGTAACCTGTCTTGAAAAACGGCAACCGTGTTTCACGATTGCTTTCGCTTGCGATACGGCTCGAGGAATGGCAACATCCTTGAGCCGTTTTGCGTTGGCTCTCGCCGTTGCGAAGGGAACGCTTTTGGGTGCGTGAACTTGAGTGCTGTTCGACCGCACGCGGACACCGCCGGCTATTCGTCTTCGGAAGATGTAGGTTTCGGATCGGTGTCGGACTCGGAATTCGCCGGAGCCCCGTCCTCTTTGGCGTCCTTTTTGGACGCGTCGCCATCGGCCAACTTGGGGTCGAACGGTTTATGGTCTTGGTACAGCGCGAGCACCTTCTCGGCGTACGGCTTGCGATCTTCGGCCGCCATCTCGAGCACTTTTTCTTGCCAGCCGATCGCTTCTTCGAATTGCTCGTCGGCTGCAAGCGCTGCCGCCATGGCTGCCAAGTCGCTGATGATGGCGAAATTGTTCAGCTCTCCTGCCTTCGTGGCGGCTTCGATCGCGACACTTGCATTCCCCAGTTGCGGGTCGTTGGCGGTGACCAATAACCAGGCTTTGTTTTGGTAGGCCAATGCGTAATCGGGAGCCAGCTCAATGGCTTTGTTGTAGTCGGCCAAGGCTTCGACGGTTTTACCTAGCTTCTGAAGATTGAAGCCACGATTGTTGTAAGCCGCTGCGGCGCGGGGTTCGATCGCAATCACGGCCGCAAAATCTTCGACTGCCCGTGCGTGATCGGATTGTTGGAAGTGGACGAATCCACGGCTCATGAGCGCCGACACGTTTTTGGGGCTCAGTTCGATTGCTTGATCAAAATCGGAGACGGCTTTCTCGAGGTCACCATTTAATTTGTGCGCTACGGCGCGCTGTTGGTACGCGCTCGCCAGATCGGGTTTGCGAAGGATCACTTCGTCGTAATCGGTGATCGCAGCGGGGAAGTTTTGCAAGGTCATGTAGACCGCCGCGCGGTTCAGCAGCGGTGAGAAGTCTTCCTTCTCGGTATCTCGCTCCAACGCGGTCGTATAGTCTTTGATCGCTTCATCAAAATCTCCCATCGCCGCGTGGAACATCCCGCGGCTCGAGTACGCGTGGGGGGCGTCGTAGCCCAGGTTGATCGCGCGATCGAAGTCATCCAACGCTTTTTGATGCTGTTTGAGCGCCCACCAAGCGGACGCACGCAACGTGTACAGTCGTCCGTCGGTAGGGTTCTTTTGAATCAATTCGGTATAAATGTCGGCCGATTCGATGATCTTGACCGCATTGACTTTCGCGACCACGCCACGGTGACCGTTGTACGTGACGATCAGATAGTTCTCGCCACGGTCCTCCAGCACCGTCAAGAGATCTCCCTTCTCGATGGTGTCGACCAGTTTGTCGCCCACTTGCAATTGCATCTGTGCCCGAGCCACGACCGGTTCGGAAGCTTCTTGCGCGAACACGAGGCTGGCAAAAAGACTTCCCAAGACAAAGCTGGTCACGAGCAGGGCGAGAGTGCGGACCATGCGGTACTTCGGGTTCGACATCGGGATGGGTAGCTCCAGGAATCACTGCGATTTTGCGTTTTCTTTCGACGCGCGCCGGTGGCGCGAGCGCCTCCGCAGAAAGATTAGGTCACGAAATCGATTCCTTTTGGTGCAAAGCAGGCTGCCGGCAGTCCGCTGCCCCCAAAAAGGAAGTGCCGGTGCCGAACGCCTCGCAAAGCAATACGTCACCAAGCGTTCAGTGGCGTTTTTCAGTCGCAGGGGGGAAAGCGGGAAACTTCGCCACTTATTCCTATCTTTCCTGTTTTAACGGTCTTTTGGGTTAAATATACTGACTGCCGGTATTACACGAACATTCAATGCACGAGCTATGATCGTGCCCGCCAGAGCCCTTAAATCGCATTGAACGCACTGGCGTTCGCAAGTCTTTTGGAGACAAGAAGAATGAACTCTCGAATCTCGTTCGCAGCCGCGACGTGGATGCTCTTAAGCCTCGTCACGACAGTCACCGCGGGGCAGCCTTGCATCCCTTGTGGCGGGTGCACCGATCCCTGCGCCGGCGGCGGTTGTGCTGTTTCACCCGGTTGTGGATCCAGCGTCAGCTACGCCACCCAGCCCAGCATCGGGTATTCGGCGCCGCAGCCGAGTGCCGGGTGCGCTGTCACCAGCTACGCTTCGGCTCCCGTCCGGCAACCGTTGTGCGGTCCAATGACGATTGCCAAAGTCGTGATGGTACCCACGTACGTGACCGAAACACGCACGCAACCGACAACGGAATATCGCGACGAGGTTCGGTACCGCACCAAGACGACCTACCGCACGGTGCCGGTTACCGAAACCAAGTACCGCACGCGGACCGTGATGCAATCCAAGACCGAAAGCAAAACGCTCAACTACACCGAACTTGTCGCTCAAACCGACATGAAAACGATCGAGCAGAAGCATACGGTTCCGGTTTGGAATGAAGTTCCCGAAACCTATACCGTTCGCGTACCGCAAATCGTCGAGCGTGAAGAGAGTTACACCGTCAGCGTTCCTCAGCTGACCGACGAAGAATTCACTTACACCGTGAACGTTCCCGTCCCGCAAACCGAAACCAAGATCCAAACCGTCACCAACGCCGTGCCTGTCGTCAAGCGACGGTTGATCAACATCGACGTTCCCGTCACCCGCACTACGACCGTTACGAAGGATTACGGTCACTGGGAAACTCAGGTCGACGAAGTGATCGCCGCGCCGGCTCCCGTTGCTGTCCACTCGGCCGCGCCGGGATGCTACAACGGCTCCGGCACCGTGTCGAACATGGGCGGTTGCGGTTCGTATGGCGGTTGCGGATCCAACGGCTACGCCAGTTCATGCGGCTCGCGCCAATGCGGCAGCTGCAGTGCTTGCCAAGCCCGCAGCTGCGGTTGCCAATCGGCGACCAGCGCACCCTGCACTTCGTCCGTCGCCAGCACCGGCTGCAGTGGATGTGGTCAGCAAGCGGTTGTTGGGCACAGTGTTGCCGTCGCGCCCACAACGCAAACGGTCACCCGCCGCGTCTGGGTTCCCAACGTTCAAACCGAAGAAGTCCCGGTTGTCGAAATGCAATCGCAGCAACATGAGGTCAGCTACACGGTTTACGAAGAACAACAACAACAGGTTCCTTACGAATACACCTATCTGGTCTACCAACCCGAACTACGCACCGGAGTGCGTAAGGTTGTCCAGTACGTCGACGAAACTCGCACGCGTCCTCGCAAGGTCGTTGAATACACCGAAGAGACACGTCAACGCACGCGTCGTGAATTGTCGTTCAAAGAAGAGACACGTACCGAAAGCTATCCTGTCGTTTCGTATCACCCCGTGCAAAAGACCAAAGAGGTCTCTTACACCGTGAACGTTCCCGAGGTGGTTAGCGAAGCGTATGAAACAACCCGCTACGATCGTGTTGCCGAAGAATCGGTGGAAGAATACACGGTCAAGGTTCCTTTCACCGGCGTCCGTGAAGTGACCGTTCAGGTCTGCAAAATGGTGCCCAAGGTTGTCGAAGAAACGATCTACCCATGCGGTCAAGTTTCGCAAGCCGGTGCGGCCAGCTATGGCTGCCAAGGCAATGGCGTCGGCGGCGGATGTGCACCTGCGGGTGGTTGCATTGGTGGTTGTGGAACCGCGGGCTGCAGTGGCGGATGCGGCGCGGCCGGCTGCAACTAATTCAGCGGGTTCTTAAATCGAAACTTCACGACGGGAATGCATCCAACGCGACGCATTCCCGTCTTCGTTGAATCGCCTCCACTTGGGCGCCCCGGTGAGAGTGGATCACGCGGCTTGCGTCTTACGCCGCTGCGCGGTTCGATTCGCCGTCGGACGATTCGTCTGCCGCATCGATCCGGATCGAAACCGCGTGGTCTTCGATTCGGTCCGTTTGCGAAGCCAGTAGATCCTGCGCTTGGCCGACCCAGTTTTCGCGTTCGATCCGCCCTTTGAACGTTAACAAGGCGTTGAACGCCCAGACGTTGTATTCGTTCCAGTCGGCGATCTGTCGCAGACGATAGACGCCCGCCTTTCGCAGCAGACGTTGGTTGACCTGCCCAATTCCGCGTACCGCCGTCAAGTCGTCGACATAGCTAGGCCGCCGAGTGAACACGACACCCAACGTTTCGTCGACGGTGACCGAGACATTCCCGTATGCGCGGAGCGCACGTAGATAAGACGTCGCCTTGGGCTTCTCCGGTTCGATCGTTGGTTCCGCCGAATCGTCCATCGCGGCCAGCAGTTCTTTCGCCTGGTCGCACCATTTTTCGTCACGGACACGGCCGGGCAGCCCCAGTTGCCGTTCGATCTGACATTTCTGCCGGTTCGTCCACTGGGCCATCTGTTCAAAACGGAAGACACCCGCAGCGTTCAATTGTTCTTCCAAGCGGCGACTGACACCGAAGATTTCTGTCAGCTCATTGGCGTCTTCGGGGCGTTGGACAACCGTCTCCAGCCGCGCCTCGGCTTCGGCCAACTGATCGCGAAGGGCTGCGATCTGCGATTGATCGTCGGCGCGAGCGGCCTCGGCTTCCGCGGCGGCGAGATTCCTTTGTTGGCCAATCTGCGCCCGCTTCTGTTCCGCGGCGCGTTCGCGTTGCCGCGACGCTTCGAGTTCCGACTCCGCCGACCGCAGGCTCTCCTGCAACCGCTGATGTTCGGTTTGCAGTTCGGTCAAGGCTTCATCGGTCTTCCGGGCGTCGTTCAATTTGGTGACCGTGGCGGTCTGCAACTCGCGGAGATCTTTCAGCAGCATCCCTCGCAGTTCCAAATCCTCTTGTGCCAACTGCAGCTCTTCGGTCAAGCGTTCGCATTGAAGGTCACGATCGGCCAAGCTCGTCTGTGTCGCTTCAAGCTGCTGTCGAAGCGTCCCCAGATGCTCCCGCAAACGGTTGTACTCTTGGTCCACCTGGTCCATCGAGACCTGTTCGTTTTCCGCGTCGGCCAATTGCTGGGTGAGGACGGCAAATTTCGTTCGCAGCGCGCTCAGTTCACGCGCACTCTGCGCGTGGCGCGTTTGAGCCTCTTTCGCATCGCTGGCGGTCAACTGAAGCGCCGCGTCCAATTTGGCGAGCTGTTGGCTCCACGAGGCGGCCATGCATTGATGCCCCGCATCCTGTTTGTCGGCGGCCAGCTGTTGTTCGGCTATCGTCGCTTCGGCCGCCCGCAGTTGTTCTTGCATCTGCTGCAACTGGAGTGCCTTTTCCGCGGCTGCGGCGCGATCCACTTCCCTCGCCGCCTCCCATTCGGCGGACGCCGATCGGGCCCGCGCCAGTTGGTTCTCCTGCGCGTCGACTTGGTTCTTGCGGGCGACCAATTGTGCTCGCACGTCGGCCAGTTGAGCGTCACGCTGCAGCAGGCTGGTTTCATGGATCTCGCAAGCTTCCAACAGCTCCGTCTGGTTTTCGAGTGCCCGTTGGTGCAGGTCGCGATATTCGGAAAAGATCTCGCTGCGATCCTGCCAGACGGCCGCCTTGCTTCGCCGCCACAACAATTGCGCCAGCCACAGCCCGATCCCCGCGAAATAGATCGCCGTTAGGAAGCCCAGCCACCCCAGGTGAGTCATCGCGTAATCAAGGCGGGCAATAAACATGGGAACTCAATCGTTGGGGGCTATCGGAAACAAACTTTTCTTTTATCTCAACGGGTGGCCAACGGAACCGAAGAGAGAGCCTGGAACGCGTGGTGCACGTTCAGCTCAGCAGCGACGATTCGCGTTCCAGCTGGGTTTGCCGGAAGCAATCGGCTTCCAGCTGCTTCGCGATCGCATCGTTTTCATCATCCAGATTGCGCACCTGGCGTCGGTTTCCCGACCAGATCACCCAGCCGATCGCCAACCCCAACACAAAGAAAAATGCGGCAATGTGCAACGCTGCCAAGTCGGGGTTCTTGCTGAAGTAATAAATGGGATCCATCGCGCAAACTTCTCCGAATCTTGGACTGCACGGTCGCTTGGCTTAAACCGAAAACAAACGACCGTCTCAATCCACTTAATCGGAATCTGAACGCCGGTGATAACAGTCTTGATCCGGTGAATTGGACGATAAATTGAAAAAAACGCTCAATATTTGGCGAGCTCCCCCCAGCTGATCGGCTTTGCGTCCACCAGGGCCTCGCTAGCAATTCAGCCGGCGCTGCTGCGAGTCTTTCGCGACTGAGCCGTACATCGCTTCCATGGGCCGGTCCGGTCGATCGCTCTCCCCCGCGAATTGTCCGACGTGCAGAGATCCTTGGTGTGCGTTACCGCTTGGTACCGCTTCGGGGATTCCGCTAAATCGACTACAATTCCCGCATCCCCTTCCCTCCTTTGAGCAAGGGGCATCGCCCGCAACCCTTCCCTCAGTTCAAGAGCTCGATTTCGACCCATGCAAGCGATCATCCTCGGTGCCGGAACGGTGGGAACTTGGATTGCCGATCTATTATGTCGCGCCCGGCATAGCGTCACGGTGATCGACACCAATCCTGAAGAAGTTCGCCGCATCAATGCGGAACTGGATGTCAGAGCGATCCACGGCAGCGGATCGCAAAGTACCGTCTTATTCCAAGCCGACATCTGCGGGGCCGATATCTGCCTGGCGGTGACCGGCGACGATGAAGTCAACATTGTGGCCGCCAGCATGGCCAAGGCGCTTGGCGCGCGGCGGGCGATCGCGCGAGTCTACGCTCCCGCATTTCGCGACATGAGCACTTTCGATTACCAACAGCACTTCAACATCGATCGGCTGTTGAGTCTCGAACAACTCTCGGCGACCGAACTGGCTCGCAGTATCCGCAACCCCGGATCGATCCCGTTGGAGCACTTTGCTCGCGGGCAATTGGAGGTCTACGAATTGACGGTGGCGATCAAAGCGCCCGCCGTGGGCAAGCCGCTGCGAGAATTGACGCTCAGCCACGGCGTGCGGATCGGTTCGATCTCGCGTCAAGGGCGACGTTGGATCGCCGGTGGTGAAGATGAGATTCACGCGGGCGATTCGATCAGCCTGATTGGATTTCCCAAAGATGTCGCCGAAGCCCGAGCGCAGTTTGCTCCCGAATCGACTCGCGTTCCCCGTCGCAACGTGATCATCGCTGGCGGTGGCGAGACCGGATACCACTTGGCTCAATCGCTCAACAAGGCAGAGTACCGGATCTTGATTCTGGATGAAGATCCCAAACGCTGCGAACACCTTGCCACGCTGCTCCCATCGGCGACCATCGTGACCGCCAACGCGAATCGCCGTTCGGTTTTGGAAGACGAAGGAGTCGGCAAGGCGGACTATTTTGTCGCCTGCACCGGCAACGATGAGAACAACATCATGGCCGGCGTCGAAGCGCGCGAACTCGGGGCGCACAAGGTGATGGCGGTCGTTGGCCGTCCCGACTATGCCAACGTCGTCGCCAAACTGGGCATCGATGTGGCGGTCAGCGAACGCGACGCGGTCGCTCGTCAAGTGATGGGCTTCATGAACGATGGCCCGATCATTTCGCAGAGTCAGTTGCCCGAGGGATCGATCGGCGTCTACGAGATCGAAATCGACGAAGACGTTCCGGTCACCAAAGCGCCGCTGATGCAATTGCCGCTGTCGGGGCGCTGTCTGATCGCCGCGATCATGCGGGATGGCTTTGTTCGCGTGCCAACGGCGAAGGACCATTTGCGGATCGGCGATGTCATCGTTGCCCTGATCGACCAGAATACGCTCGATTCCACGATCTCGCTGTTTAAAGTGGGATGATTCGTTTTTGTGTCCTCACGACGGACGCATGCCTCGCCCCCAACCGCTTGCTTGCGCCGCAAACCTCAATAAGGCACCAACATCCAATGAACATCGCCCGCCCTCTATCGACCACCATCACGCTGCTGTTGCTTGCCAGCATCGCCGCCGCGCAACCGAAGACTCGCCAAACGGAAAGCTATCCGCAGCATCCCGACGCTCTGGTCAAGGAAGGGGTTCCCGCCGGTACGATCACCCAAGGCGTGTTCGATGCTTCGCAGGTCTATCCCGGCACCGTCCGCGATTATTGGGTCTACGTCCCCAAGCAATACGACGGATCCAAACCGGCAGCATTGATGGTCTTCCAAGATGGTGGCGGATACGCGCGTCGCGAGGGTGGTTATCGCGTCCCCAATATCTTCGACAATCTGATCGCTGCGGGCGAGATGCCGGTCACGATCGCCGTCTTCATCAATCCCGGTGTCGTTCCCGCCCCCAACGACAACGCGCAATCGCGATTCAATCGGTCGTATGAATACGACAGCGTCGACGATCGCTACGCCAACTTTCTGATCGACGAGATGCTGCCGTTTGTCGAAAAGGAACACAATGTTCAACTGACCGACGATCCCAATCTTCGCGCGATCTGCGGCAGCAGCTCCGGCGGCATCTGCGCCTACAACGTCGCTTGGCAGCGCCCCGATCATTTCCGCCGCGTCTTCACGACCGTCGGAACCTATGTCGGACTCCGCGGCGGTCACGAATTGGCGACCTTGGTCCGCAAGACCGAACCGAAGCCGTTGCGAATCTATCTGCAGGATGGATCGAACGATCTGAATATCTACGGCGGCGATTGGTGGATGGCCAACCAGACGTTGCTGCGAGCGTTGCAGTGGGCCGGATATGAAGTCGAGCACACCTGGGGCGAAGGTTTCCACAGCAGCAAGCATGGCACAGCGATCATGCCCGACGTGATGCGTTGGTTGTGGAAAGACTTTGATACCCAACCGGTTAGCACGCATCTGGACCGATCCAACAGCGAAGCCAACAAATTCCTGGTCGATGGCGAAGGCTGGGAACTGGTTAGCGAAGGGCACAAGTGGGCCGAGGGCTTGGCGGTGACCGACGACGGCACGCTCTACTTCACCGACGTCCCGGCGAGCGAACTTTATAAGGTCACGCCCGATGGCGAGGTCAGCCTGATCGTCTCCGATACCGGAAAGACGAACGGGATCTCCTTGGGCCCCGACGGTCGACTGTATGGTGCCGCCAGCGGTGCCCGCCAGATCCGCGCCTGGGATTTGAAGACTCTTGAGATGGAGGTCATCGCCGAGGGGACGACCAGCAACGACATCGTCGTCCGCCACGACGGCACGATCTATTACACCGATCCGCCAGCCGGCAAGGTCTGGTCGCTCGACGCGAAGACGCACGAGCGGAAGGCTGTCGACAATTTTAAAGACTGCAATGGGATTGGACTCAGCGCCGATCAGACTCAGTTGTTCGTCGCCCACTTCCCCGGCCGGTTCATCAATGCTTTCCAGATCGCCGATGATGGATCGCTGAAATACAAGCAGCCCTATTTTCACCTGGAGATCCCGGCCGCCGATCCGCGCGGATTGTTGGATGGGATGTGCGTCTCCCAAGATGGTTGGCTGATTTCCACAACGGCGATGGGCGTTCAGATCTGCGACCAACCGGGGCGCTCGCATCTGATTTTGCCAATGCCTCCCGGTTCGCGACGCCCCAGCTATGTCACGTTTGGCGGCCCCGATCGCAAGACGTTGTACGTGGCCAATGTGGACAAGATCTATCGTCGCAAAACGCAATTGGTCGGTGCCGACAACTGGAAACAACCCGTCAAACCACCCAAGCCACGACTGTAGGCGGAGAGCAACGATTCGGTGACCCATTCGCCTCACATGGACGAACATGGCAGTGTGCCGGCGGCACGCGTGTTAGTGGCTGTCTGCACGTATAACGAACTCGACAGCTTGCCCGAATTGGTCGCTGGCATCCGCGCCGCCCTGCCGTCGGCCGACGTGCTGGTCGTCGATGATGGATCGCCCGATGGGACCGGCGACTGGGCTGCCGACAAGGCCGTTCGCGATCCTTGGTTTACATTGATCCAACGCGGCCGCAAGCTCGGCCTCGGCAGCGCGATCGTCGCTGCGATGCGTCACGCCAGCGACTCAGGGTACGACTTCCTGGTCAATCTCGATGGCGACATGAGTCACGACCCGGTCGAAATTCCCAAGCTTGTCGACGTCGCCTGTCGCGAACAGGCCGACGTCGTGATCGGTTCACGCTACGTTCCCGGTGGAGCGATCGAAGGCTGGCCCATGTCGCGATTGGTGATCAGCGGTCTGCTGAATCGTGTCGCTCGGATCGCCTTGGGGCTGCAAGCCCACGACTGCAGCGGAGCGTATCGATGTTATCGCGTCGACACGCTCGATAAAGTCGATCTCAACCGGATCCGTGCTAGCGGGTACGCGATGCTCGAAGAGATCTTGTGGCTGCTGACCCATCGCGATGCAAAGATCGTCGAAATTCCGATTCGCTTCGTCAACCGCGTTCAGGGCTCGTCGAAGCTGAGTCTCGGCGAGGCGGTGAAATCGATCGCCATGCTGGCTCGCATCGCCTGTTCGCCGCGACGCTAAGCAGCAAGCAGGGAGTTTTCTCGTTTAACCACAATGCCGTTCAACGAACGGAGCCTCCGACCGTCGAAAGAGTTAGCGGCGGGATGTAGTGGACGAGGTTACGAGTCTCTGCGATTTGGTCTGATGCAAAAGGACTCGTAACCTCGCCGACTACGCTTCGTTAAACGAAAAAAACAATACGACCTGCTTAGCTGGCCGATAGCTGCAGGCCGGCCTCATCGATCTCGAACAACCGCACGTTGTCATCACACTGGCTGCCGCGATGCTTGGCGATGTAGAGACCTCGCCGCATCTGCAGTCCATCGCGAATCTTGCCCATGTAGATCAATGTGTTTGCCAACGCGCCCAGGTCGCCATTGGCCAGCGGGCGATCGATCAATTGATCGAGCATCGATTCGGGCGTTGTACACAACAGCAGACAGGCGGCTTCGGAGTTGCTGTAAGCGTGAGCGGCCACTTGATCGGCGTAGTGGCGGAAGTCCTGTCGCAGCAGATCGCGAGCGACCCAGTCGTGTTCCTGTCGCATCACGCGATGGTAAGCGTATTCGAACAACTCCATCTGCAGCGAATCCTCCGGACGATCCGACGGTTCGATCCCATCGATCACAAACCGCCGCGTGCCGCGAACCAGGTGACCGTACAGAAATCCAATCATCTTGTTCAGGCTGCGGTTCAATTGCCGCTGCCACTCGTTCCATTGATCGGGATCCATTTGATCGCGGACCACGCGGCGTCCGGAATACCCCAGCATGTTCAGCGCGTTGGGCATCCGCACTTCCGAATCAAACACCCACTCGTTGCCCGATCCCGACGGCATCGAGTCGGGGGCGACGCTACGCCAATCGGCATCGAACAGACTTTGGGCATAACCGGCGTGGTTTTGCGAATCGCCTCGCGCACTCAGATCGAGCATCGCGCCTTGCGGTTCGTTTTGCGAGCGGCCTGCAAACAGATAGCTGATTCCGAGCTGCGTCTTGCCGATCCCGGTCGCCCCCGCGACAACCGTCAGTGTTCCTGGCAGCAAGCCGCCGCCGAGCATTTGATCGAGTGTTGGATTTCCGGTTGAGAGGCGTTCGGGCATAGGTGGGCTCTGGCTATTTTTTCTTCTTCGCCATGCTTTTCAGCGACGAAAAATCGGGCATCGGGGGAGCGGAAGAGGCTGATTCGGGAGTCGATTTTACAGCATCCTGCGTCGCGATCGCAGCTTCTTGGGGTGGGGCCGCCTTGGGCTTCTTGCCAGCATGCTTGGCATCGGTTCGCACGGCAAACCCCGTTGCTTGATCGTCCCTCGAATCATCTGGACTGTCCAGGCCCCTCGAAGGTTCACTCTTTTGCGACGGCGCGAGGGAATCGACCAAACTGTCGGGCATCCCGTCGGCGATTCGCTGCCGCCAATAATCGAAGGTGTCGGGCGTCAGGCCCGCATCGCGATTCAGAGTCAAGCGAACCTGGCGATCGATATCGGGCATCGTCGCCGTCACCCGCAAGCGTCCATCGCCGCTGTAGCGAAACTGAACATCGACCGAAGTTCCCTGCGGCAGCGAATCGGGCAGTTCGTCGATCACGCAACTGCCGATCTGCGTGGCGTCGTTGCCGCTATCGTCTCCCCCTTCGACGACCTGGATCTTGACGCTGCTTTGGTCGGGCTGGTGCGTGCGAAAGCGAACCGTTCGTTTGGCGGGCAGCCCGTTGTTGCGAGGGATCATGATCTGCCGCCGTGGCCGTCCGGTCGCATTTTCGATCGCCAAAACGCCCAGGTCGTGCGAGTTGACGTTGCTGACCGACATCCCCGCGATCTTGCTCCCTCCGCTGCGCAGCAACAACCCCGCGTACAATGCCGCTCCTTGGCCGATCGCTTCGTCGGGGGACAACGTGCGATCGACCTGCTGTCCGGTCGCCGCTTCGACCGCCGCTTGGATCATCGGCATCCGAGTCGATCCGCCGACAAGGATGATCCGCGACAATTCCCCCATCGACAGCCGGGCATCGCGGACCGCCATCTGCATCGTCAGAATCGTGCGGTCGACAAGGTCCGATGTCAAAAACTCAAACTTCTCCCGCGACAGCGGCAGCTTGAACCGATGCCCTTCGTGAGTGAACACGATCGGGAACTCATCGCGCTGACACAACGCGTGTTTTGCCAACGTTGCCTTCTTGGTCAACTCTTGAGCCAACGCGGGATCGTCGCGCGGATCGCAATCGTGATGAAGCATGAACTGTTCACAGGCGTAGTCGACGATCCGTGCATCCCAATCGATCCCGCCCAGATAGACATCCCCCGCAGTTGCCAGCGCCCGGTACCGCATCCCATCGATCTCCATCACCGTCACGTCAAACGTTCCGCCGCCGAGATCGTAGACCAACACGCGGCGGCGATGTTCGCTGGTCCCATCGCTGGCCAGGAATCCCGACTGCACGCCATACGCGATCGCCGCGGCCGTCGGTTCGTTGATGATGTCCAGGATTTCCAAACCGATCAAGCGGCCGGCATCCTGCGTCGCCTTGCGGCACGGTTCGTTAAAGAAGGCGGGAACGGTCACCACGGCTTTGGTGATCTGCCCCAGTCGCGGCTGTGCGTCGTCGATCAACTTCTTCAAGACCAACGCCTGAACAACTTCGGGCGGAAGCGATTCGCCGCGAATCTGTTTTTCATAAGCCTGCTCTCCAACATCCCGTTTGGCAAACAAGGCCAACCGCTCCGGTTCGATCGTCCCCGCCTCGATCGCTTCGCACCCAACCACCGGTCGCGATCGGTCGAAGAAGACGGCACTGGGGGTTGTCAGATCACCCTCGGCATTGGGAACGGTCTGCGGTCGCCCATCGCTGTCCAGGTAGGCGAGCGATGAAAACGTAGTCCCCAGATCGATCCCAACGGCAAGATGTTTTGGAGTCGCCATAATAGTTCGCCTCTGGACGCGGAAGAGTAGCCGTCGACGCGAATCGTATCTTATCGTGATCCTAGGGGACGATCAAACGTTTTGTTGTGGCGATGGTCTGGCATGCAGTTGAGTCGAAACGTGACGTAGGTTCTAACGCAGTGGGAGTCTGCGTTCGAGGGCTGCCTCTTTCGGTGTAAACCAGTGGACATCGCGCGAGGGCGATAATCTACGCCAGCGGATGTCGTCTGGTCGGCCGGATCGATCTAGAGCGGGAAGGGGCGTGCAAGGCAGGAAATCGGGGAGCAAAAAACAGCTTTGTGGCATGTTCTTAGCAAAAACGGCGCCTCCGATCTCTCAACAAGAAGCCTTTAACGCGGGTGGGCGGATTTCCTATAATGGAAACACGATGCGTTGCCACTGGCGGATTAATGGAAGCGAGACTCTGATGTTCGGGAATATCGTTCGCAGCCTCGGGCTGATCTTACTGTTTGGAGCTTCGCCGCTGAGCGGCTGGGCTCAGGAACCGGAAGCGAAACCGCCAGCAGCCGAAAAGCCGGCGGCGGCGACCGCTGTCGTGATTCCGTTGCATGGTGAGATCACGCCGCTGACCGGTGCGTTCCTGGATCGCAAGCTGGAAGAGGCTCGCGAGATGGGAGTCGATGTGGTGATCATCGACATCGACAGCCCCGGCGGGTTTGCCGACGTCAGCTTCGATATCGCCCGGCGGCTGCGCGATCTGAAGTGGGCCAAGACGGTCGCCTATGTCGAAAACCAAGCGATCAGCGGAGCGGCGATCGCAGCGCTCGGATGCGACGAGATCATCATGCGCCCCGGCGCGATGTTGGGAGACGCCGGCGTGATCGCTCAAGAGATCTTGGGGGGCCCGTTCAAATACGCTCCCGAAAAAATCCTCAGCAAGATGGTCGCCGACATTCGCGAAGTCGCCGATGCCGGTGGCCGACCGCCAGCGCTTGCCGAAGCGATGATGCATAAGGATGTCCAGGTCTTCCAAGCGACGCACAAACAGGATGGACGCGTTTGGTATTACACCAAAGCCGAATGGGATTCGTTGCCCGACGCGGAGGCTTGGCAGCAGGGCAAGCCGGTGATGGAGGCTCGCGAAAATACGTTTTTAACCGTCACCGGCAAGCGAGCCGTCGAACTGCAGATCGCCAATGGCCTGGCCGATTCCAAAACCGAACTCTACGAACAGTTGGGCATCGCTAAAGAGCCCACGGTGCTCGCCCAAACCGGCATCGATACCTTGGTCTGGGTGCTGAACCTGCCGCTGATTACGTTCCTGTTATTCGTGATCGGTCTGTTGGCGATCTTCATCGAATTCAGTGCCCCCGGTTTGGGAATGGGCGGGCTGGTCTCGACGCTCTGTTTTGGCCTCTTCTTCTGGAGTCGCTTCCTGGGAGGCACATCGGGCTGGTTAGAGGTGACGCTGTTTGCCGTTGGGCTGATCTTCATCGCGTGTGAGATTTTCGTGATTCCAGGCTTTGGTGTTCCCGGGATCTCCGGCTTCCTCCTGGTTCTGGGATCGCTGGTGATGGCGTCCCGAAACGTCGTCTGGCCCGAAAGCACACGCGATCTGATGCAGCTGAACAAGACGCTGGCGACCGTCGGTGCGTCGATGATCGCCTTTGTTGTGTTGGCGATGGTCGGCAGCCGCTATCTGCTGGACTTTCCGCTCTTCCGCCGGATCGCCCTGTTGCCGCCGGAGGTCGACGACCAAGCGGCTGCCGTCGCCGTGGGGACTGCCTACTCCGCTTCGAATCGGCCGGCAGCTTGGGAACAGGTCGACGTCGGCGATGCGGGAATCGCCACCTCACCACTGCGTCCGGCGGGGAAAGCCGCCTTTGGCGACGAACTGGTCGACGTGATCACCGAAGGAGAATTTGTCGAAGCGGGCAAAGGGGTGAAGATCGTTCAGAAGCATGGCACCCGCGTGGTCGTCCGTTCGACCAGCTGATTAGAAAACGCTGGGTGAGTTGTCGGGCTTCGCTTCGATCGAAGCGAAGCCGACTGTCCCAGCGACGCGTCCCGCAACGATTATTCGTGCGGTTCGGTCATGCTCATCGGATCCAACGCTTCGGTCAGCGTCTCTTCGGGAAGGATCCCCTTTTCGCGGCACAGTTCGCGAATCGTCTTGCCGGTCGCAAACGCCTCTTTGGCCAACTTGGCCGCCATGTCGTAACCGATCAATGGGTTCAGGCTGGTGCACATCGAAAGGCTCTGTTCGACGGCAGCTTCGCACGCTTCGGGATTGGCTTCCAATTCCGCGACGCAGAAATCGACAAACGCTTCGGTTCCGGCGGACAGCAGATGGATCGACTCGAGCGTCGTTTGAGCCATTACGGGCATCATGATGTTCAGCTGGAAATTGCCGCCGGTCGCTCCCGACATCGTGATGCAGGCGTCGTTGCCGACGACGCGGGCGTTCAACTGCATCATGCTTTCGCACATCACGGGATTGACTTTGCCAGGCATGATCGAGCTGCCCGGCTGGCGGCTGGGCAGCTTCAATTCAAAGAAGCCGCAGCGAGGGCCGCTGCCCAACCATCGGATGTTGTTCGAAACGTTGAACAGCGTCTGGGCGATGCACTTCAGTTGTCCGTGGCATTCGACTAAACCATCGCGTTGGGCGTTGGCTTCGAAGTGGTTTTCGGCTTCTACGAAATCGATGTTCGTTTCGCTGGCCAGGATCTCCGACACGCGGCGGCCAAATTCGGGATGGGTGTTGATCCCGGTGCCGACAGCCGTCCCGCCGACTGGCAGTTCGCAAACCGCAGCGATCGCGGATTGGGCGCGGCCGATCGAGAGGTCGATCTGGCGGACAAAGCCACCGATCTCTTGTCCCAGTCGCAGTGGCGTGGCGTCCATCAAGTGGGTTCGTCCGATCTTGATCAACTGGTCCCAAGCTGTCGCCTTTTCTTGCAAGCTGTCGCGCAGCCGCTGCAACGCCGGAATCAAACGCTCTTTGATCTCGATCCCCACGGCGACGTGGATCGCGGTCGGGAAGGTGTCGTTGGTGCTCTGCCCCATGTTGACGTGATCGTTCGGATGGATCGTCTTCTTTTCGGCGAACCGATCGCCACCGGCCAATTCGATCGCTCGGTTGGAGATGACTTCGTTGACGTTCATGTTGCTGCTGGTTCCCGATCCGGTCTGGAAGACGTCGATCGGAAACTGGTCGGCCAACCCGCCATCGGCAATTTCGCGGCAAGCCTTCGACAGACATTCGACATCGTGTTCGGTCAGCGGATTCATTCCCGAACCGGTCAGTTTGCCGAGGTCGTAGTTGGCGCGGGCGGCCGCGAATTTAACCAAGCCCATCGCTTGAATCATCGGACCGGGCAGACGCCAGCCGCTGATCGGAAAGTTCTCCACGGCGCGTTGGGTTTGAGCGCCGTAGTAGGCCTCTGCAGGAACCTGAACTTCGCCCATGGAATCGCGTTCGACTCGATATTCACTCATAATTAATCCGCTGCCTGGTGTGGAATGACTTGATTTGGGGAGGGAATGTTCACTGACCTACTGCCGCCGTCAATGCTCCAGCCAGATCGCATGCGATGCGCCATGGTTGTAAGAGCTGCCAGCTGGCCAAGATACGCGATTTTACCGAGATCGATTCAAACCGACCAGCGGCAGCCCGGCGGGGGATGTACGATAAAGAACGCCCAAACGGCAATTTTTTGCGCCTCCGATCGATCGCAAACCGAGCCTATCCAATCACCCGATCGATCCCACTTCGCCAGAACGCCTCTACGCAGAATACGTATGTCCGAACGAACCGATGCCGATTTGCAGGCCTTTCTCGATGAATCGCTCCCCGCAGCGCAGATGGCTGAAATCGAAGCCGAACTGCGAGACGACACCGATTTGCACCAACGCCTAGCCACACTCCGCGGCCAACAGGACGCGGGGATGCACGGCTTGGGAGCGATCTGGCGGCGGCACCGCGTCTCCTGTCTCAGCCGCGAGGAACTGGGGCAATTCCTGCTGGGAGTGATGGACGACCAGGCGGCGGAATATGTCCGCTTCCACGTCCAACGGATCGGTTGCCGGTATTGCGAAGCGAATCTAGAAGACCTGCAAGGGCAGCAGCGCGAAGCCGCCACGCAAACCGCCACCCGCCGCCGCAAATACTTTCAGACCAGCGTCGGCCATCTGAAAAAGTAGCGGAATGCGAAAGCCCTTGGCGTCGGTAGCTTGTGCTCATGCTCCAGACTCTCCCCGTAAGGTCGTCCAGTAGCCACCGAGTTCTCCGAGCACACAGAGGTAATCACTGGCAAGCTCAAGTCTCTGTGAACTCCTGCTCTCTGTGGCTGTAACACGACCGCTCCGGGTGCCACTGGCAGAGCCAGTGGCACTCACGTGGGGTGCATTCTTCAACAGCCACAGAGTCCACCGAGAACACAGAGGAAATCACTGTCAAGCTCAAGCCTCTGTGAACTCCATGCTCTGTGTGGCAGTAATGCGACCGCTCCGGGTGCCACTGGCTCTTGCCAGTGCTTCTCAATCGAAGTCCCAGGGTTGGCACGACCAAAGGTATTGCCAGTGTCATGCAACCATACGCGAGCGGAGCCACCCTGAGCGGCAAACGTTTCCAGTATTGGATTACGGTTCGATCTGTATAGTCTGGGGACTTCGGCATGAAAGCACTGGCAGAAGCCAGTGGCACCCCGTTCCGTCCCTTCTCTTCGCACAACCTAATCAACCAGCACAATCGATCGGCGAGTTGCGGGCGCGACGTTCCGCTCGCTCCATCCCAAGCGTGTGACAGGTATTATGGAGAAGACCTGTTTGTTTCATTCATCGGAGCGTTGCTGTGAGTGCAGGTTTCTGGATCTTCCCCAATTTCGATCGGGCTTGAAAAATCGTGTTCTCTCCGTTGGCTCAGCCGTTGATCGCGCTCGACCGCAGCGAAGTGCAGCGCCAGTTGAGTCGAGCGGATGAGGCGATTCGGGCGGAGTTGGGATTTGGTTTGCGAGCCAACCAGTTCCAGGTCAGCGAAAAACTGCTGACCCGCACGATCACCGAACTTGCGACCGGCGAAGGGAAGACGGTGGCAGCGGTTCCGGCGATCTCGCTGTTGGCAAGACACAGCGATGGCGTGCTGGTCTGCACGGCGAACGACTATCTGGCCCAGCGCGATGCGAATCTGTTGAGTCCCGTTTTTCAGCGGCTAGGCCTTTCCTGCGGCGTCGTCGCCGCGGGCGTCAGCGGCGACGAACGTAGTGCCGCCTACCGCTGCGACATCACCTACGGCACGATCCGCGAATTCGGCTTCGACTACCTTCGCGACTGCCTGACCCAACGTCAGCAACCGGAGGCCGATCTGTTGCAGCGGCCTCCGCAAACGCTGTTGGTCGATGAAGCGGACAACTTGTTGATCGATGAAGCGACGTCGCCGTTGATCATCAGCGGATCGCAAGCCGGCGCGGGACCTGCCACGGAAGCTGCCTACCGCTGGGCCGCCGATGCATCTCCCGCCCTCGAAGCGACTCGCGATTTCTGCGTCATGCCCGACACTGGATTGGTTGCGTTGACAGCGGCAGGCCGCGCTCGAGTCTATCGGCAAGCGATGCCGCCGGCGATGAATCCGCTGGCGATGACCGACGTCTTGCATGCGATCGAACGTGCGATTTATGTAAACGTTCACTTCCACCGCGACAAGCACTACCTGGTTCGCGATGGAAAGATCGTGATCGTCGATGAATACACCGGTCGTACGGCGGACGGGCGTTCTTGGAGCGGCGGGGTGCAGCAGGCGATCGAAGCCCGCGAGCAGTTGACGCTGACCAATGAGACTCGGCCGATCGCCCAGGTGACGGTTCAGGACTTTGTCCAGCGGTTCCCCAAACTGAGTGGCATGACGGGAACGGCGATCGAATCGCGTCGCGAGTTCCAGACAGTCTATGGATTGCAGGTCGCACAAGTTGCCTCGCACTCTCCTTCGCAACGCCAGACACTGCCGGAGATCGTTTGCCGCAACCAAATGGAAAAGTGGGACGCCGTTGCCGACGAGACGCAGCAGATGTTGCGAGCCGGCCGAGCGGTGCTGGTTGGAACGCGAACGGTCGAGCAGTCGCAGCGATTGGCCGATCGGCTGCGACGCGATGGCATCGAATCGGAAGTACTCAATGCGACGAATCCCGAACGCGAAGCCGAGATCATCGCCGCGGCGGGGCAAGCCGGACGCGTGACCGTGGCGACTAACATGGCGGGGCGCGGAACCGACATCCGGCTGGCCGATTCGGTTTGCGACGCGGGTGGACTGCACGTGATCGGTACCGAATTGCACTCTGCCGCGCGGATCGATCGCCAATTGGCGGGTCGCAGCGGGCGCTGTGGCGATCCAGGATCGTACCGGCAGTTCATGGCGGCCGACGACGAAATTTTGCACGCTGCGTTCGGAGCGGCCCGGGCTGCGGCGATCGCCGATCAGGCGGCGTCTGCCAATATGAACGCAAACCTCTTTCGCAAAGCTCAGAAATTAGTCCAAGCTCGCGGCGTGGAAGATCGCAGCGCGTTGGCCGCTCGCAATCAACACCTGGCGACGATGTACCGATCGCTGGGACTCGATCCGGTCTTGGATCGGTTCGCCGACACTTCACCCGAATTGGAAAACGCGTGATAGCGAAGGCCCGCAAGGCGAAGGTCGCTGAAGAGCTTGGCAACCGATGCAAATAGGAAAACGAATGACAGAGAAAAAGATCGCGATCGTGACGGGAGCCGGTTCGGGGATCGGACGCCACGTCGCCATCGCTTTGATGGAAAACGGATACCACGTCGTTCTGGCGGGACGCAATCGCGAGACGCTCGACGAGACAGCGGGCTTGGGGCCCGAAGGATCTGCGTCGGTCATCCCGTGCGATGTGTCCGACGCCGATTCGGTCGGCAGTCTGTTCGCCGAAACGGTCGAGCGACTGGGGCGATTAGATCTGTTGTTCAACAACGCCGGCATCAACGCTCCGAGTGTGCCGATGGATGAATTGACGATCGATCAATGGCAGCAGGTGGTCGACGTGAATCTGACAGGCGTGTTCTTGTGCACTCGGGAAGCGTTTCGCGTGATGAAAAAACAGACGCCTCAAGGAGGCCGGATCATCAACAACGGATCGATCTCGGCTCACGTTCCCCGTCCGCAATCGATCGCTTACACCGCGACAAAACATGCGGTGGCGGGGATCACGAAATCGACGGCCCTCGACGGCCGGCCGCACAACATCGCCTGTGGCCAGATCGATATCGGCAACGCGGCGACGGAGATGACACGCCGGATGGAACAGGGCGTTCCGCAAGCCGACGGAAGCCTGAAGGCCGAACCGACGATGGACGTCCGCGAGATCGGCCGAGCGGTCCTCTATATGGCCAGCCTTCCGCTGGACGCCAACGTCCTGAACATGACCGTCATGGCGTCGGCGATGCCGTACGTCGGCAGGGGCTAGAAAAGCCAAGCGGTCGCGGAACCACACAGCAACGGTTTGTCGCGCATTTTCCCGTGCGACCCGCCGCTGCAGGGGTCCTAAACGAAATGGATCGGCTGCGGTATGCTTAGACCTGCGTGATTGCTGGCGAACCCGACGTGCGTTGGAGCACAAAATGTGACGGGGTTTGGGCCCCGCGATCCGCGCGATATCTACGTTCCCCGATCCTTCTAGCTTGTGGCGTTGCCCCGTGTCCGATAACTCTGAACTTATCGAATTTCTGATCGGCCCTGGCGTCGACCCCGCCGAGTCGGCGCAGTATATCCAATCGCTGCACCAAGCGCCGGTCGAATCGATCGAGATGATCCTCCGATCGTTGATCAACAACCTGGAACCGATCGTCGCCGACAAACCGGGCTTGATCGATGGGCTGCTGCGGTTGTTGCAATCGAATCTGCTGCGCCAGCCGAGCGAAGAGGCGGAGACGCTCGATTCGGATCTGATCGTCGCCCTGTACGAGAACCTGCCCAAGGAATTGGGGACTCGGTTTTTGTTGCTGCACGCGTTGGCGATCGCTCGCGGGCCCGAGCATCTGCAAGCGTTGGCTGAACTGTTGGTCGAGGACGCTCCGCAAAACTGGATTCAAGTGGGGCTGGTCCTCAGCCCGCTGTTCCAACACGCTGGCTGGGATGTCGATTCGATGTTCCCTCGCGTTTTGGATGCGATTCAAAATCTGGCCGTCGCTGGCGGTATCTTGGATCTAGCAAACCATCTGTTTCGGTCGGGGCAAACGAAGCGGCATCGTTGCGTCGATCGCAGCGATGATCTGATCCCGTTGCTCGGAGCGTTGGTCGCTCAGTTGGAACAAGTCGAAAAGAATCCGAAGGCGTTTGGCGACACGCCCGAACAGGTCAATCAGGTTCTCAGCGAAGCGATCGCGCTGATCGTTTCGGTCTGCGACGCGTTGGCGTTGATCGGAGTTGATCGCGCGATTCCGCAATTGAAGCTGGCGATGGAGTTGTCGCATCGGCGAATCCAAACCGAAGCGGCCGGCGCGTTGGCTCGGCTGGAACAAGAAGAAGGGATCGACCGGCTGATCGAATTGGCAGCCGAACCGTCGGCGCGACTCCGCGTGTTGGCTTATGCGGAAGAGTTGGGACTGGAAGATAAGATCGACGATCAGTATCAAACCGCCGCCAGTCGCGCTGAATCGGAACTCGCATTGTGGTTAGCTCAGCCTGGCCAGATGGCGGTCCCCCCGAGTCGCATCGAATTGTTGGATCATCGGTTGCAGTTCTGGCCCGGATTCGACGATCCGATCGACTGTTTCCTGTTCCGATTCGACTATCACTTCGCCCAAGGGGACTTCAGCAACCTAGGGATCGTCGGCCCGATGGTTCACGCTTTTTCGGCTGACATCACGCACTTGCCGGTGGAAGAAGCGTATGCCGCGTTTGCTGGATGGCAAGCCGAACACGAAGACATCTACGTCGTGGGGACCGAGCATTGGAACGCGGCTCAACGGCGGGTCGCCGACGTGTCGGTGAAAGAACTCGAAGAGAAAGGCTACGAAGCGGTCACTCCCGAATTCCTCGGCTTCTTCCTCGGCGAACACGCTGTTGTCGCATTAGCTTCGAAAGACGGGGCGATCGGTGTCTGTGTCTACGATGGTCTTGAGTTGGTGTGGTATCCCACATCGGGGCGGATGCGTCCGCTGACCGCTCAGGATGTCTGGCAGATCTACATGGGCCGAAAGATCTTGCGGACCTTTAATACGTGATCGCCGATCGGATTTAATCGGGCTGTTCTCTGCACGTCTTGATGGACGCCTTTCGCTCCGCGAACGTGCGCCTCGTCCGCACGCACTTTCGCGGAGCGAAAGGCGCCTAACGGGCCGGCTGTGTCCAGGTCGTTGCTCGTCGCGATCTGCGAATTCGCTGCGATACTTCGATCTGACACAATCGGTTTGTCCGGCGCACTCCTTAATTTTTTCTCTCCACAGCTGGGCAATTCCGGCTTGACGCCGAACGCTGACGACCCGGCGTTACAACCGGTTGTAGACTTCGGTTGAGAAATCTTTTCCCTGCGATGCCCCCGCCGACCGTTCGAGATTCCGATTTAAGGCTCTTTTGAGATAAGTCACGCTATGGCCGATTCAGCTCTCGCTTCGCGCACACGTTGCACCGACGATCCGCAATTCGATCCCGATGCGCTCATCAAACAAGTCGAGAGTCTGGAGCAGGAGGTTCAGTCGTTGACCGAACAGGTCACCCGCGATTTTGAAGAATTGGCGTTGCTGCAATCGTTAGCCGTTTCGATGGAGCTGCGAACGTCGACGCCCGAACCGATGGCGCTGATGCTCGACTTCTTGCCCAAGCTGCCACTGTCGACGATGTGCCAAGCCGTTGCTTTGGTCCCGAACATCGAAATGTTTGCCGATCACAAGCCGAACGAAGGCAATGCGTTTACGTTGTGGAGCGGCGATCCGTTGGTCGAAGACGACGTCTGCCGAAAGATCATCGCCACCTACGGCGAAAACGCGAAGGTCGATCCGGTCGTGATCAATGACCTGGCCGCAGATCAGATCGACTCGCGAATCCGCGATATCATCCTTGTCGAAATCCGGCATGCCGATCGCCTGGCCGGTTGGCTGATCGCGTGCAATCACGTGAAACCTGCGGGAACTCTGCCCGGAGTTCGCGACGGCTTTACGACGATCGAAGCGAATCTGATCCTGACCGCCGGATCGATCCTGGCAACTCAATTGCACAACACGCGGTTGTTGCGACAGAAGGAGCAGCTGTTCACCGATGTCGTCCGCGCAATGGTCAACGCGGTCGAAGCACGCGATGATTACACGTGTGGTCACAGCGAACGGGTCGCTCTCTTTGCGAAGGAGTTGGCACGCGAAGCCGGTCTCACCGTGACCGATTGCGATCGCATCTACCTGACCGGTCTGCTGCACGATGTTGGTAAGATCGCCGTTCCCGACGCGGTCCTGCAGAAACCGGGGCTGTTGAACGCCGAAGAGCGGAGCGTGATCGAAACCCATCCCGACGTCGGTTGGCGGATTTTGTATCCGTTGGTCAATCAACTGTCGGAAGTTCTCCCCGGCGTGCTGTTCCATCACGAACGGATCGATGGCAAAGGCTATCCTGACGGGCTTGTCGGCGAAGAGATCCCTTTGGATGGACGGATCTTGGCGATCAGCGACGCCTACGACGCGATGACCAGCGACCGACCTTACCGCGGCGGGATGCCTCAGGAAAAGGCGGAAGAGATCCTTCGCAGCGGCGCCGGATCGCAGTGGGATGCCGACCTGATCGGTCACTTCTTCGATGCCATGCCGCGGATGATCGCGATCCGCGAAAGCTACAACCGCCGCGAACCTCAGGCTCGCCAACACGGTTCGTACATGCCGGTCGAAGGCTAGTGGTTTTTCAAACTTTGATTTTAGGCCTGATGGTAGTTGACGAGGTCACGAGTCCCCATAATCTCTGGCGCGAAAGGACTCGTGACCTCGTCCACTACCCTGAATTCAAATGTGGATGAAGCAATAGTGCGGTGCATCGCGCCGGGAGTTGGAACGACGCGAAGACGGCTTCAGCGAATCAAGCGAGCGTCGATCACTTTCAAGATGCCGCGGGCGACGTCGAGCTTCGAGCCCGAAATCTGCTCGAGCAATTGACCTTCGGCGTCGATCAGGTCGACTTGGTTTTCGGCCGAATCGATCGCTTCGGGGCCATTGCTGACCATCAGGTCGCAGTGCTTCTTTTCTAGTTTCACGATCGCCCGGAAGTGCCGATCCTGCGTCTCTAACGCAAATCCCACGACCCATTGATCGCTCCGCTTGCGTTCGCCGAGGGTGGCGACGACATCGGGAGTCTCGACCAGATTCAGTTGCAGCGGCTTGCCCGTTTTGGAGATCTTCTCCGTTTCCACCTGCTGCGGCTGGTAATCGCAAGGTGCCGCCGCGCCGATCGCACCATCGCACTGCTGGAATTCGCGGTGAGCGACTTCCAACATCTCCTGCGTGGTCAGGACATCGATCACTTCAGCTGCTGCCGGATAGGTGACGCCAACGGGCCCGCTGACGACCACGACCTGGTGGCCTAAATCGAGTGCAGCTTGGGCCAACGCAGCCCCCATCCGTCCGCTCGATGCATTGGTCAGATAGCGGACGGGGTCCAGGTACTGTCGGGTCGGCCCCGACGTGATCAATATTTTGGCCATTCTTTTACGCAAACAACTCGGTCACAACACGGCCCGCGACATCGGTCAAGCGGAAGTCGCGACCGGCATATCGATAGGTGAGCCTTTGATGATCGAGCCCCATTAAATGCAAAATGGTAGCGTGCAAGTCGTGCATGTGAACCCGATCCTGCTGTGAATAATAACCGAATTCGTCGGTCTCGCCATAGCTGGTCCCACCTTTCACGCCGCCGCCGGCCATCCACATCGTGAAGCCTTGCGGATTGTGATCGCGGCCGTTGGCGCCCTGCACGACGGGCGTGCGGCCAAATTCGCCGCCCCAGACGATCAGCGTGTCTTCCAACATTCCCCGCTGCTTGAGATCTTGAATCAAGCCGGCGACCGGTTGGTCGGTCTTTAAAGAGTTCTTCTCGTGTCCGCTCTTTAAGTTGCTGTGTTGATCCCAAACGTTGCCGGTGGAGACTTGAATAAATCGTACGCCCGCTTCGGCTAGGCGTCGCGCGAGCAGACAGCTGCGGCCAAAGTTGTCGGTCGGTTCTTGTCCGACGCCGTAGAGATCCAAGATGTGTTGAGGCTCCTCGTCCAGCGACAGAACCTGCGGCGCGGCCTGCTGCATTCGAAACGCCAGCTCGTACGCTTCGATCGCTCCTTCGATCTGTTGGTCCTGGCCGGCGCGATCCAGGTGGCGACGGTTGAGCGTTTGCAGCAAGTCCATCTGGCGGTTCTGTTCCGCCGGGGGAAGGTCGCCGCGATTCAGGTACTTGACCTGCGCATCGCCCAGCTTGCCGTTGCTGCCGATCGCCGTCGCTTGGTGGATCGCGGGAAGGAACGCGGTTCCGTAGTTCCTTGGGCCGCCGTGACCGGTGCTCGGCGCGAGGGCAACAAACGACGGCAGGTCTTCGTTTTCGGTCCCCAGGCCGTAACTGAGCCACGATCCGACCGAAGGGCGGACCAAGTTGTCGCTGCCGGTGTTCAGCATGCTGACCGCTTGGCCATGCGATTGCCCGCGGCTGTGCAGCGATTTGATGATGCACATCTCATCCAGATGCCGCGCCGTGTGGGGCATCAATTCGCTGCACCACAGTCCGCTCTGACCATGTTGTTTGAATTTCCACGGGCTGCCCAATAGCTTCAACTTGGCGTCGATCGCTGCCGTCGGCAGATCGTACGGCAGGTCCTTGCCATCGTCGGCTTGCAGACGCGGTTTGTAATCAAACGTGTCGACGTGGCTGGGACCGCCATGCATGAACAGGAAGATCACGCGGCGAGCGCGAGGCAGATGATGCGTCGCCGGTTGGGCCAGCGGACCGCTGGGCGTGGCCGCTTGCGCCTGGCGTGTCATGAGATCGGCGAGGGCCAGCGAACCGAAGCCGCATGCCGAAGCCGAGAGCATCTGTCGTCGAGAGGTTACGTTTTTCATGGTCGATCAATCCAGGAATCGGTATTCGGTGCTGGCCATTAGGATCTGAATGAATTGCGCGAGCCGCTGCGGATCGCCGCTGATAAACTCTGCGGCGAGTTCGCGTTCGTCGCTCTGCGGATAACGTTGCAGGCAGCGCAAGTAGGCTGCTTCGATCTGCGCATCCAGAGGTTCGGATATTTCCGCGATTCGGGCGGCGATCTGTTGAGACATGTCGATCACCGTGTCGCTGTTCAACATCACCAACGCTTGGGAGGGGACGTTGGTCGCGGGGCGGCGACCGACAAGGATATCGGGATCGGCAAAGTCGAACGTCGCCAGCATCGGCGGCAACTGGCCGCGGATGATCTGCAGGTACATGCTGCGGCGATTCGATTCGGCCAGTGTGGCCGCTCCCGAACTGGCGGTGTTGTTGTTCACCAACACGCCAAATTTCTGCATCGGTTGTACCGTTGGCACGCGGTCCAAACGCTCGGCGGCAACCAGCATCGTGTCGCGGAGCGCTTCGGCTGGCAGACGCTTGCGATGCCCACGCCACAACAAGCGGTTGTCTGGATCGGCTTGGAAAGCGACTCGATGGTAGTTTGACGACTGACGATAGACGCGGCTGAGCACGATCTTGCGGACCAGCGTTTTGATCGACCAGCCCTCGCGAACGAACTGAATCGCCAGCGTGTCGAGCAGCTCGGGGTGGCTGGGGCGATCGCCCAGTTGGCCAAAGTTGTCGACGGTTCGGACCAGCCCCTGCCCGATCAGATGCATCCAGACGCGGTTGACGATCACGCGAGCGGTCAGCGGATTGTCCGGATCGGTGATCCAATCGGCCAGCTGCAGCCGACCGCTTTGGTCCTCGGGGATCGCGATCGATGAACCGCTGGAGACGACTTGCAGGAAGCCGCGCGGTACGACCGGGCCTTTGTTGTGGGGTTCGCCGCGGATGCACAAGCAGGCGTCTTCGACTTGTTTCTCATCGACCACGGCCATCGCTCGAGGCAGTGGCGGCGGAGCTGTCTTGTCGTGGTCACGGATCGCGGCTTCCAGCGATTTGATCTCGGCGGAGACTGCCGCGATCATCTGTTGCTGCTTCTTGCTGTCCGCCGGTTGCTGAGCTTCTTCCCCCGGCTTGAGGAACTGAACCGCATCGGCGATCACGTACCCTTGTGTCCCGATGTTCCGCATGATCACCGTCGCCGGCTTGTCGGCAGCAAAGTCGTATTCGCCGATCGATTCCCACAAGCCAGCGATCGAACCTGGTTTGGATTGGTTGAGCGTTGCCTGTTGAATCCCCGACGCGGTGTGGATTTCGATCGGTACGTTGGCGGCACGGCTGCCCGACCCGGTGTAGGCGATCCGCACCTCATAACGTCCCGCCGCCAGGTTGGTGGAGAACGCGACCGACGTCTCTCCCTTGTTCTTGTTGTCGTCGTGGATGTAGCCGGCACCATAAAACGGTTGCGTCAGCAGCGACTCTTTCCAGTGCCCGGTTCGCTTGGCTTCGGTATCGTCGACAACCGTTCCACCCCAGTTGCGTGGAGCTGCTTTACGGAGCGAGGCGAGTTGTTTCTTGGTGGCGGCTAGTTGGCTGGTCAGTTCCTTCTTCGCCGCCGCATGCTGTTCGACCGCCGCGCGATGTTCGCTGCGTGTCGGCAGATCGCGTTTGACCCACGTGCTGACGTACCGCTGCGATTCGCCATCCAACACCTTGGTGCTGGAGAAGATTCCCGCCAAGGCGTAATAGTCTTTGGTTGGGATCGGATCGAACTTGTGATCATGGCAACGGGCACATCCCAGTGTCATCCCGAGGAACGCGCGGCCGACGGTGTCGATTTGATCGTCGACGATATCCAACTTCAGCTTCGCCTTGTCGCGTTCGCTGAGCATCTTTGATCCGAGCATCAAGAACCCGGTGGCGACGAGGTTTTCGATCCGATCGGCGTCGGAGTCGCTGGGCATCAGGTCGCCGGCGATCTGTTGGCGGACAAACTCATCAAACGGTTTGTCGGTCGCCATCGCGTCGACGACAAACTGACGGTAACGCCAAGCGTCGTGAAAGGTCGCGTTGAAGTCGGCGCCATTGGAATCGGCGTATCGGGCGACGTCCAACCAATGCCGCCCCCAGTGTTCCGCGAATCCGAACGAGGCGAGTTGGCGATCGACGATCCGACGCCAGTGCTCCGGCGACGGGTCGTCGCTGAATTGTTGAATCAGTTCGGGGGACGGTGGCAGACCGGTCAGGTCGAAGGTCAACCGTCGCAGGCTGACGATCGGATCGGCGTCTCCCGGATAGGGAAGTTCCGCCTGCAGGCGACGCGCTTCGACGAAGCGATCGATGTCCGACCACGCCCAGTCGGAACCGGGGATCATCGGCGGCGAAACCTCTTGAGGATTCTGGAACGACCAGAAGTCGCGTCCCGCATCGAGGTCGATCCCTTTGGAGGCAGGATGCGTGCCGGTTCCTTCGCGCGGATCGAATGCACCTTGATCGATCCAGTGGCGGAAGTGGTCGATCACTTCATCGGGCAAGCGACCACTCGGCGGCATCTCGACCGATTCGAACTCCAACGCTGAGATTAACAGACTCTCGGCAGCGTTGGAAGGAACGATTGCCGGACCGCTATCGCCGCCGGTACGCCAACCATCGGCCGAATCCAACAGCAGGCTGCCGCCGAGTTCTTCGGAGTTTTCCGCGTGGCATTCGTAGCAATGTTTGATCAGCACCGGGCGAATGTGCTGTTCAAAATAGTCCGCCTTGGAGAGCGGATCAGCCTGAGCGGTGGCGGCGATTGAAATCAATCCGATGCATAACAGGCGAGTCTGCATGTGATTTGGCGGGGCAATAGGGAAAGAACGGGCGGTAAGGCGGGGCCCCCTATTGAAGCAGAAATCGCCGCCCCAGCCAAGCTTTTTTGTCGCGTGGCACCTTAAAACGTGGTTTAAGGCGGCTTACGGTTCCCCTCGGGCAAGCTATGCCGGCGACATGCCCATCATTCGTCGCCAGGCGCTCAATTGCCCCATGTGCAGCATGAAGTGACCGCCGGTGTAAAAAGCATGCATTCCGCCGAGCGTTGGGAACAGCTCGCGGAGTCGCCCTTCGCCGGGGTTGGGGACCATAAACTGATCGTCGGTCGCGTTTCGCAGCGTCGTCAGCGCCGCTTGATAAACCGTGGTGAAGCGGTCGACCAGCTGATCTTTCCCGGGATAGATCAGCCCGTTGGGATCGTCTTGGCATTTAGCGGCTGGCGAAAAGAGGGCGTTCTCCGCTTCGGTCGGTTGGTATGCGGTCGCGTCTTGTCCCAGTTGTTCGACGACGCGCGGGGCGTAGATGCTCAAGTGCCCCAGGATGAATGCAGGGTGATTCGAAACGATCGGGCCCTCTTTGCCGGGAGCGAATCGAGCGAATTGATCCGCTGGTAGATCCTTCACCAGGCTGTCGGCGTAGTTGATGCCGCGGCTCAATGAATCGGCGATCATGTTTCCAATGAAGGTGCTCATATCGATAGCGTCCTTTTATTTCGTTAGCTAATTAAGAAGTTCAGTCTCAGCGAAGAGACTTTGATTCACGCGATGGGTTCGCGCAATCGATGGTCGCCTTTCGCTCCGCGAAAGTCCGGCAGTGAACCGACATTCTGCGAACGCACTTTCGCGGAGCGAAAGGCGACACTGGGCGGCCTGCTCGGCTCACCCACACAAATGAAAAATGTCTCATCGCAGCGACGGGCTGTCTATATCCCGCGTCTGTCGGTTTCGCTACTGCAGCACGCGCGTCAGGAAGGCCCACAGATCGGCGTACTGGTCGATATATTTGGTCACCGGAGTTCCCGCACCGTGGCCGGCGCGGGTTTCGATGCGGATCAGCGTTGGGTTGTCGCAGCTTTGTGCAGCTTGCAGCGCCGCGGCAAACTTGAAGCTGTGTCCTGGAACGACTCGGTCATCCCGGTCGGCAGTCGTGATCAACGTCGGCGGATAACAAGTGCCTGGTTTGATCTGATGCAGCGGTGAATAATTCAACAGCGTCTTAAACTGTTCCGGATCGTCGCTGCTGCCAAATTCGGTCACCCACGCCCAACCGATCGTGAACTTGTGGAACCGCAACATGTCCATCACGCCGACCGCAGGCAGGCAGGCACCAAACAGTTCGGGGCGCTGCGTCATCACCGCACCGACCAACAAGCCGCCGTTGCTGCCACCGCGGATCGCCAGCTTGTCGCTGTGCGTGTACTTCTGCTGGATCAGATATTCCGCCGCGGCGATGAAGTCGTCGAAGACGTTTTGCTTCTTCTCCTGCATGCCCGCTTCGTGCCAGGCGCGGCCGTATTCGCCGCCGCCTCGCAGGTTGGGAACCGCATAAATGCCGCCCCGATCCATCCAGACAGCCATCGCGGGGGAGAAGCCGGGAGTCAGCGAGATGTTAAATCCGCCGTAAGCGTACAGCAGCGTCGGGTTGCTGCCGTCGAGCTTCAGGTCGGCGCGGTGCGTGATGATCATCGGCACCCGCGTACCATCTTTGCTCTCGTAAAAGACCTGCTTGGTCACAAAACGAGATGCGTCGAAGTTCAGCTCAGGTGCTCGCCAAAGCGTGCTTTCGCCGGTCTTCAAGTCGTAGCGGAAGATGCTCGGCGGCGTGACGTAATTGGTGAAGGAGTAGAACGTCTCGGTTGCATCGCGATGGCCATGAAATCCGCTCGCCGAACCAAGCCCCGGTAGTGCGATCTGCTTAACCGCTTCGCCTTCCTTGTTGTAGACGTCGACTTGGCTGAGGGCATCTTTCATCGAAGTCGTGAAAAATTCGTCTCCCAGCAGACTGCAGTCCTCGATCACGTTCTCGTTTTGCGGGATCACTTCACGCCACTGGTCGCGGCGGGGATCATCGGCGTCGACCGCGATCACGCGTCGCCGCGGCGCGTCGTTGTCGGTCAGGAAATAGAGGATCGATTCATCGTTGCCGATCAACGAATACTCCGCGTCGAAGCCGCCGATCAATTCGGTGACCGGCAGTTTGGGATCGCCCAGCGGTTGGATGAAGATCTGATTCTGTGGCTCGCTTCCCTTCCAGTTGGTGATGATCAGATAGCGTCCATCTTCGGTCACCTCCGGCGTAAAGCCCCACTCCTTGTTGTCGGGGCGTTCGTAAACCAAGCGGTCCTCGGACTGGTCGGTTCCCAGTTCGTGGAAGTAGAGCTTTTGGTTGTAGTTGGTTCCGGTCAGTTCTTCGCCATCGGAAGGTGCGTCGTAGCGTCCGTAAAAGAAACCGCTGTTGTCGGGCATCCATGCGATCCCGCTGAACTTGACCCAGCGGACGACATCGTCGCGATCTTCGCCGCTGGCGACGTCGCGCACTCGCCACGTTCGCCAATCGCTGCCGCCATCGGCGATGCTGTAGGCCAGCAGGCTGCCGTCGTCGGTCGGCGACCATCCGGCAAGCGCCATCGTGCCATCTTCGCTCAATTTATTAGGGTCGATCAAAACTCGCCGCGGCGCATCGAGACCGTCGGCAACATACAGCAGGCTCTGATTCTGCAGCCCCGAATTGTGCGTGTAGAAGTACTTCGATTCGCGGCTCCGCGGCAGCGTAAAACGCTCGTAGTTCCAGAGTTCGGTCAAGCGATCGCGGATCGCGGTCCGCTGGGGAATCTGGTCCAAGAAGGTGCGAGTGATCTTATTTTCGGCAGCGACCCAAGCGGCCGTTTGTTCGCTCTCGGTATCCTCCAACCAACGATAGGGATCGGCGACGGGGGTGCCGTGATAATCGTCGACGATCGCGTCGCGAGCGGCTTGCGGATATTGGATCGATGGCATTTTAGGCGTGTCGTTTTGAGCGAGAGTGGTGGATGAAAGAAGCGAGAGCAGGCCAACCGCCGCGGCGATCGAAAGCGTTGAGGTGGGATGCATTTTTAATTGCCTAGCGTGAAGCGAGCGGGAGGCGTGACGCAGGGTCGGTTGCGAACGTACCGCAACGGTCGCTGCGCAAAACCGATGGATTCGCATTGCCGATTTCGGGACGCCCCAGAATAGTGCGACCGCCCGCATTTGGCAATCAACGCAAACGGGGCGCTATCCTGCGGGCGACGGCATTCCGCGTTTGAAAAGATGTTGAATCGCTGACGATTGATCGACGGATGAGAGACGGTTTGGATTACGACTTTTCCAACTTGGCACGTAACTTTTCTAACCGTTGCGGTGAGACTTTGCCGGCCGTGCCCAGCGTTTGCGCGAATAGGCTGACTCGAAGCTCTTCGATCATCCAACGGTATTCGTCCAGGACCGCGCGATCGACCGTGTACGATTCGGTACGGCGGAAGTAATCGTCCTGGAACGCGGCGACGATGTTGTGCGCGTCGCGGTCGCGATTGGCGGCAGAGCTGAGTTTTTCCAACCGAACCGCGATCGCTTTGAGGTAACGCGGGTATTGCTTCAGCGTTTCCAATCGGGTCGTCAACCAGAAGTCGTCGCGAAACAGTTCGCTCAATTGACGCTTGATGTCGTCGCGAACGTATGCCAAATGTCCGGCTTTGCAGGCTTCCATCGCCAGTCGCACTCCGTGGTAATTCTCGGCAAGCGGTCCGAGTAGCTTGGCGATGTCCTGCGTCGCCATCGCGATCCGTTCGCCACGGTTCGCGCGGCGGGCTTCGAATTCGGTTTGAGATCGAATCAACGGCTGCCGATCGACAAACGCGATGTTGGCGATCAAGTCGGCCAAGCCCTGCTTGATCGAATCGCCGGGAATGACGCGCGACAATTGGACTGCGGCTTGATCGAATCCCGGCAGCCATCGGACCTGTTTGTTGATCTCGCTACGTTCGGTCAGGGTGAACAGGCGGACGAGGCCACGCCGCATCTGATGTTCCGCCGACGCGGCGTTATCGACAAGTCGGACCGCCACCGAATCGCCTTGGTCCACGAGGGCGGGGAACAGCGTCACGCGAACGCCGCCTCGTTGTCGTTCGACTCGTTCGGGCAGGTGATCGATCGTAAAGCTCTTCAGTCCATCGACTTGCAAGACATCGTCGGGCACGTCGACCACACTCGACATCGAACCCGGTGATATCAGTTCTTCGCCAACCACCTGCTGTCGTAGATCTTGGAGATCGCGGCCTTCGCCCAGCGGCTTGCCATCGTCGTCGACGACGCGAATGTAAAATCCAACCGACTCGGGGAGCTTGTCGGGATCGAAGTCGGACGGGCTGATCGGCATTTCGGCGATCTCCGACAAACGCTTGCAGATGGCGGCCATGAACGCGGTCTGCCCCATCTCATCGTGCAACGATTCGAGTACGTTGCGGGCCGTGTCGGCTGCGGGGACTAGGTTGCGGCGGATCCGTTTGGGAAGCGCTTTGATCATCGCGATCAGTTTCGTTTCGATCAGTCCTGGGACCAGCCAACCCAAGCGATCGTCGGAGATCTGCCCCAGCAAGACCTTGGGAATCGTGACGGTCACGCCGTCGTTGTCAGCCGAGGGATCGAAGTTATATTCCAACGGAAGCGAGGTCGGTCCGACCTGCAAGTGATCGGGGAAGGCGTTCGGATCCAGCGTCTCGACGAGCCCCGGCAACAGGTCGGCGGGACGCAGGTACAACGAATCCGATTCACCCGCATCCAGTGGCTGATCCAACCAGGCGATCAGATCCGATTCGGTCTGGCACAGATCGACCCAATCGGGACGTGGATGCTGATCGGCCAGTTTCTCCAGGCTGGACCGGTCGACCACGTCACTGGGAAGCTTCGCATGGTAGAAGTGTTCGACAAGATAGTCGTCGACGATCAGATCGCGGCGACGTGTCTTGTGAGCCAGCTTGGCGATCACCTCACGCAGTTGTTGGTTGTGGGCGTAGAACTTCGCTCGCGTGACTAATTCCCCGGCGACCAAACCTTGATCGATCAACAGACGCTGTGCGGTTTCAGGATCGATCGGCGCGAGCGCTTTGCGTCGTTTGACGACGATCGGCAAACCAAACAGCGAGACGCGTTCGTAACAGAAAGCCGATTGGTCCTTGCGACTCCAGAACGGATCGGCATAGCTTCGTTTGACCAGATGTTCGGCCAGTGGTTCCAACCAGCCCGGATCGATGCGCGCCACGTTACGGACAAATCGCTTGGACGTTTCGACAAGTTCCCCGGCGACGATCCATTTCGGTTTGCTTTCGAAAACGCCCGACCCTGGCCACAGAAAGAACTCTTGATTCCCGACCCCAATGTACTGATGCTTCTCCCCCGCCATCGCCACGCCCGACAGCAACCCGGTAAGCAGCGACTGATGGATCGATGCATAAAGGTTGTCGTCGACCGTTGCTTGATCCGGTTCGCAGGCATCGGTCACGCGGACGTTTGAGAGGCCGTGTTCGCCATCGGCGCCCGCGCGTGGTCCACGGCGACGTTTGCCCGTTGAGCCGGCCAGTTGGCGTCGCAGTTCAGGAACCATCGCTTTCAGTTGACGATGGACATCGACCCATTCCCGCAATCGGTTCAGGCCCAGGAAGTTTGTTTGACAGGCGCGGGCCAGTCGATTGCGGCTGAGATCTTCTTGCAGACCGCGAAAGAACCGCCAGATCCGCAGATAGCTCAGGAAATCGCTGCGCTGATCGACGAACTTCGCGTGCGCCGCATCGGCAGCTTGCTGTTTTTCGGGCGGGCGAATTCGCGGGTCTTGAACTTCCAAAGCCGCTGCGATGACGAGCATCTCGGCCAGGCAACCGCGCTGTTCGGCTTCGATGATCATCCGTCCGACGCGCGGGTCGACGGGCAGGCTGCCCAGGATACGGCCCAGGGATGTCAGTTCCCGTCGCTCGTCGATCGCTCCGATCTCGTGCAACGTGCGGAACCCTTCGCTGATCGATTCGGGACGGGGCGCGTCGAGGAACGGAAACTCGTCGATCGATCCCAGACGCATCATCTTGGTCTGCAGGATGACCGACGCCAGGTTGGTGCGACGAATCTCCGGAGTCGTAAAGTGTTCGCGCGATTCGTAATCCGATTGGTCGTATAAACGGATACAGATACCCGGTCCGACGCGTCCACAGCGGCCGGCGCGTTGATCGGCGCTGGCGCGGCTGACCGCTTCGACCGGCAGTCGCTGGACCTTACTGCGCGGGCTGTATCGGCTGATCCGGGCCGTTCCGGTGTCGACGACGTAACGGATTCCGGGGACCGTCAGCGACGATTCGGCAACGTTGGTTGCCAGCACGATCCGCGGCTTGTTCGAACCGTGAAAGATCTTCTGCTGCTCGCTGGCGGGCAGCCGAGCGTACAGCGGCAGGATGTCGGTCCGATTTTCGAGCCCTTGGCGGCGCAGGTGTCCGCCCAGATGGCGAGCGACTTCGCGGATGTCCCGTTCGGTGGGCAGGAAGACCAGCGTGTCGCCGACGCCATGCGCCCACGCTTCATCGACTCCGGCCGCCACGTGCGCGGCGATCCCCTGGCCGCGATCGTCGCCGTTTTCGGACGATTGGTAATCGGGAAGGTATTGGATGTCGACCGGATAGCTGCGTCCTTCGACGTTGACGATCGGGGCCGGCCCCTGTTCGTCGCGGAAGTGGTTGGCAAACCGGTCGGCGTCGATCGTCGCACTTGTGATAATCAGCCGCAGGTCGGAACGCTTCTGCAGCAGCCGGCTGAAGATCCCCAGCAGGAAATCGATATTCAGTGACCGCTCGTGTGCTTCGTCCAAGATGATCGCGTCGTATTGGTCCAGGAAGCGATCGCTTTGCGTTTCGGCCAACAGGATTCCGTCGGTCATCAATTTGATCAGCGATGTCGGCGCTGTCTGGTCGGCGAAGCGGATCTTGTAGCCGACCAATTGGCCGACCGAAGTTCCCATCTCCTCTGCGACCCGGCTGGCGATCGAACGGGCGGCGATTCGCCGCGGTTGAGTGTGCCCGATCATTCCGCTGCGGCCGAGTCCGGCATCCAGGCACATCTTCGGCAACTGGGTGCTCTTGCCGCTGCCGGTTTCGCCACACACGATCACGACCGGGCGCGTGCGGATCAGTTCGGTGATCGTCTCGCGCTGGGATGAAACGGGCAGTTCTTCGGGATAGTTGATTTGTGGAATCGATGCGGCCCGCAGATCGGCCAACGCCACCGACTCTTCGAGTTGTTGGCGGAACCGTTCGATGCGTTGAGGATCGTCGCTGGCATGGCTCAATTGCCGCAGTTCACGCTGTAAACGGAAACGGTCGCTGCGCATCGCCTGGGCGATTCGTTGGTCGATGGCGGAGGTGTCGGGTGCTGGCATGAAATGTTAGCGGGAGTGTGCTTCGGTCGCGAAACGGGCTGCGATATGATACGACAACACGGGGTATTCGAAAGTTCACTTGCGACGCAGATCAAAGCATGGAAGCAATTTTTTCTCGACGTTGTCAATCGGAATTCAATCGAGGCGATCGACAGAGGGGCGATGAGTATCAGGCGGACGGTGCGGTGAACATCTTGGATCTGGGGACGCTTGGAGTGCGGGCGGTTGTCAGCGGAACGGAACACGATTACGGGGTTCTGATCGATTTCGAAGACGTCAGTGACAATGTGTTGTTCGCCATGTGCACCTGCCCAAGATTCGCCTCAGGTTACCTGTGCAAGCACCTTTGGGCAACGATCTTGGAACTCGATCGCGTCCAAGACAATCGACTCCGCGGCCACGGACCGATCGAAATTTGCGAATCGGACATGGAGGATTTCGAGGTCGGCGAGCCGTTGGAGGTCGCGGATTACCAACCGACGCTGCCGCCTCCGACGACGCAGCGTGGGAAACCGGCACCGGGTTGGATGAAGCAACTGCAGGTCGCCGCGCAGATCGCATCGGTCAAAGCCCCTGCTGCCGTGGTCCCGCAGCATCCCGTGGTAACCGGGCAACGGATCCGTCACGAATTCCTGATCAGTCTTGCCGACCAAGCGAATGCGTCGAGCATCGATTTGCATTTGATGCGGTCGACGCAAGATCCGCAGGGGCGGTGGAGCGAGCCGCTGCCAGCGCGGATATCGCGAGCGGAGACGGCGCTGCTGCATGACCCGGCGGAGCAACGGATCTTTGCGATGTTGCAATGGGAGAACGACTTCCAATCCGCCGCCGTTCATCGCAGAGGGGGAGCGACACGGTTTCGCATCCATCCCCATCTGCTGAGCGAGACGCTTGCCGAGCTGTGTGAATCGCAGCGACTGGCTTGGACGCACGACATCGCGTCGACGAAAAAAACGCGAACCCCGATCGTTCAGGCAACCGGGACCGCTTGGGATTTTGTCGTCGCACTCGATCCGATCGACTCCCCCGCGGCGAAGCCAAAGGGGAATCGGGGGCGGGAAGCCGCGACATCGATGTTGGCGGTGATGCCCCGTTTAGAACGCGTCGCGGGCGAGGCGACCGAGCGTCGCGAGATCGGTTGCGTTATGGCGGTCTGCGATTCGGGAGCCCTGTTGATGGACGATTGCATCGCCGCGATCGATCCCCAAGTGGCGTCGTGGGTTCGTGGTTGGCAACGGATCGGCGAACTGCAGCTGGCCGCCGATGAGATGGGAACCTTTTTAGAGACCTTCTTTTCGGCACCCGAGCCGCCACGCTTGGAACTTGCCAAATCGCTGGACGTGTCGCAGGTGCAGGGAAAGCCGCAGCCTAAGTTGACGCTTTCGTCCCCCGACGACGAACATGGAGCCTATCAATGGGTGGCTGAGGTTACGATGCTCTATGGAGACCGGGAACTTCAGGCCGATGATCCCATCAAGGTTGTCTGGGATGAAGCGGCTCGGGTGCTGTTGGTTCGCGATGCGGCCGCGGAACTCGCAGCGCTCCAGACATTAAAAGAGTGTGATTTTCGCGAACACTCGCCACGGTTCCGGCACTTCGAGCTGCGGATTTCGCGATGGTCGCTTGTTCCGGCCGTGCTCAAGCTGACCGGACGCGGTTGGTTGGTCGTTGCTGAAGGGCAGCGGATGCGTTCGCCCGGAGGATGCACGATCGAGGTGGCCAGCGGCGAAGACTGGTTCGACCTGAAGGCATGCGTCGATTTCGACGGCATGGAAGTCGCGTTGCCAGCGTTGTTGAAGGCCCTCAAGCGAAAGGAAACGTTTGTTGTCTTGGACGACGGCAGCCACGGCATCCTGCCCGAGCAATGGCTGAATCAATTGCAGCAGCTGTCGCAGGCGGGCCAGATCGAAGGAGAGAGCGTTCGCTACCGTCGCAATCAAGCGCTGCTGTTGGAACTGTTGCTGGCAGAACAGGAAAATGTGAAAACGGACCGGTCGTTCAACGCATGGTGCGAACGGATGCGTTCGTTTTCGGGAATCAAGCCGGCCGTGGAGCCTCGCGGTTTCCAGGGCACATTGCGCGCGTACCAGAAGGACGGTTTGGGGTGGTTTCATTTCTTGCGCGACTTTGAATTCGGCGGTTGCCTGGCCGACGACATGGGCTTGGGGAAGACGATTCAGGTGTTGGCGCTGCTGCAATCGCGAAGGCTAGCGCGTCCCAAGGCTGGGCGAACGAAGAAGCCTTCGCTGGTGGTCGTCCCCAAAAGTTTGATCTTCAATTGGATCGCCGAAGCGGAAAAATTTGCCCCGCGGTTGAAGGTCGTCGACTACACCGGAAACCAACGCGCCGCGCTGGTCGATCGATTGGAATCGGCGGATCTGGTGTTAACGACTTATGGAACGCTGCGTCGCGACATCGAACAGATTAGGTCGCTGCAGTACGATTACGCGATCCTCGACGAGGCCCAAGCGATCAAGAATCCGAACAGCCAGTCGGCCAAGGCGGCGCGGTTGATCGACGCCGAGCATCGTTTGGCGATGACCGGGACGCCGGTGGAGAATCATTTGGGTGACCTATGGTCGCTGTTGGATTTTTTGAATCCGGGCATGTTGGGACAGTTGTCGGTCTCTCAATTTTCCGGTCCCGATGTGAGCAGCGAGCGGCTGGTGGGGTTGAGCAATGCGCTGCAGCCATTCATCTTGCGGCGCACCAAAGAGCAAGTGTTAACGGAGTTGCCCGAGAAGAGCGAGCAGACGTTGTATTGCACGATGACAGGCAAGCAGCGGAAGCTGTATGACGAATTGCGCAACCATTACCGCCAGCAACTCAGCGGCAAGGTGAAGGAACTGGGGATCAAGCGATCCAAGATTCATGTGCTCGAAGCGCTGCTGCGACTTCGACAGACGGCATGCGATCCACGATTGGTCGATGCCAAGCAGGGACCGGCCGGCGCGAAGATCGCTCGACTGATGGAACAGCTGCAAGAAGTCACCGCCGAAGGGCACAAGGCACTTGTCTTCTCTCAGTTCACGAGCCTGCTGTCCTTCGTGCGGAAAGAATTGGATCAGCAGGGAATCGTCTACGAATACCTCGATGGCAAGACGACCAAACGGAACGAACGCGTTGCGCGATTCCAAAGTGATCCGGATTGTCCTGTCTTCCTGATCAGTTTGAAAGCAGGGGGGCACGGATTGAATCTGACGGCTGCCGACTATGTCTACATCCTTGACCCCTGGTGGAATCCAGCGGTCGAAGCGCAAGCGATCGACCGCGCCCATCGGATGGGACAGTCGAAACCGGTGATGGCATATCGCTTGATTTGCCGCGACACCGTCGAAGAAAAGATCGTTCACTTGCAGGAGAGCAAACGTGAATTGGCCGATGCGATTATCTCAGCCGATCGCAGCTTGATCAGCCAGCTGTCGATGGACGACCTGCAAATGTTGTTTAGCTGAATCCCGCCGCGTCCGGTGAAGGACGCGACGGCGCGGATCGATCGACGTCCGCAGCGAGCATGATTTTGCAATCGCTATCGAACCGCCAGCGGCCCCGATTCCGAACGGGGATGCTGTTCGTCGATGAAGACCAATTGATCGCCCGATTCGGCAACCCATAATTCCGTCGTTTCACCCGATTGAACTTGGGGCGTGGCGATTGCCGGTTGGTGGTCGCGGCCTGGCAGCTTCAATTCGACTTGATAGTCGTAGGCTTGTCCAGTCGCGTCGACAGGGATTCGATAGCGTCGCAAGGCGCCGCGGGCGGTCATCTTGGTCCCCAGCAGATAGATTTCCGCGTCGGCGGGGACGTCGCGAAGCACCAAAAAGGCATGCTTGGGGGCTGAAGCAGCAATCCGCGCGTGGGACGGTTGTCCCGTTCGGCTTTGCGTTGTGCTTGGATATGTGTGGTGGTGGCGATGCTCTTGAGGAGAACCTTCGAGAATCGAATCGCCATCGTCCCCAAACTCAGGCACGATCACTTCGCGCGGGAACGAATCTTCGGAAGCCGGGATCGGTTCAGGGGTGACATAGGTCGGTTGATGAATGACTTCGTTGGCCGGCATCACCCATCCGCCGGCAGATCCCGCGCTGGCGTACGATCCGCCGCTGCCGCCGGTGCTGCCAAACGAAGCGCCATGGTTGACCACGCGGGTGCAGGGAGGGGGACAACAGCGAACCACAGGGGTGCCGCAACTGCCATACGATCCACCCCACGAGGCCGATCGGCTGACGCCACATCGTGACATTCGTTTCTTACACAGCCGTCCGCGGGCCGATGCCTCTTCAGCGACCCAAGCAAAGATCACGCATAGTGCGGCGACAAAAATCAGCTGCGATCGAACCGGCATGCGATTCTCCTTCGATAGTCTTGAAATACTACGAACACTCCCCATTTGCCCTGGACACCCCAAAGTGTATAGGGCTTGCCACTCGTCACGCAAGCAAGTGGGGGAGAGAAAAATCGGTAGCTGCCCTGCCACCCATCGCCAGTTCATCCGACCGGCGAACGAATCGAAAACTTCTCGGCGAAGCCTATTGTTTCGCCAGTGCACTGGCGCGCGGGGGCGTCGCACTGCTGCTCGCGTCGGTGGTGTTTTGAACCAGCGTCCAACGCGACCCGGCGAGCAGATCGAGCGATTCCCAACGGAGGTTCTTGGCGAAGAAGATCGAGGCCAGGTTGGCTCCGTTAACTTCCGATTTGCCCCATTTGGTCAGAATCAACAGGCTGCGGATGTCGACCTGGCCAGTCAGCATGTCACCGTTGTTCAAAACGACGGTCGTGACATCCGTGACCGATCGCGACAAACGAATTCCTAGCACTTCGGCCAATGGGATCGAAGCGGGGCCAAAGGCAGTCTGCAGTTTCAGGTCACCAATGTCCAACAGTTCTCCGTTGAGCACACGGTCGTCTTCGATCAATTCGATGACAATATTCAATGCGCTATCGTCTTCGGCCGGCACCGGAATCGGTTCGATGACGGGAGCTTCTACAGGGATCTCCTGTTCCAGGACCGAACTCTCCTGTTTGGGCTCGGGGGTGGGAGCCACAGGCAGTTCCACTTCCGCCGCGCGTGTGGGAGTTCCTTCCAGGCGTTGAATAGGGGCCGCTGCCGGCTCCTCCTGAGCTACCAAGACCGGACAAATCAGAACCAGAGCAATAAAAGCAACGATACGTCGAATGTTCACTGGCAGTGCCTCGAAAGAGAATAGGAGGATGAGGTTCAGTTGCAGACGATAACGTTGCCGAACAGCCGTGTCAAACAGGGGGCTTTGGCGAAAATGTGATGCCAGGCTGCTCTTGGGGGATGCGATCCAAGGGCTCCTTCTGTCGCAATTCCACGGTCTGTCAACCGCCCCAAGATCGCGGATTGGTGGGGGATGCCTAGCGGCCCGATAGTCTGTTTCCTGCGAGACGATTGTTTGAAATGCGGGGGGCCTGCGATTAAGCTGGGAGGTGCGGGCGGATGCCCGAAAATCAACTCTTATTAATGACCTGGAGTCAGTCCTCGCCATGGCCAACCAATTCGTTCCGCTCGAAGAAGCTGCAAAGCTACTTGGGATCTCATCCGAGCAGCTTGTGGCAATGCGTTCCGACGGCGCGATTCGTGCGTTTAAGGATGGGTCGAGTTGGAAGTTCCCGCAGGCGGAGATCGATCGTCTGCTGGCCGATCAGCAACTCGATGCATCCGCCGACGATTCGTCGACTCAACTGTTTGGCAGCGACCTGCAGATCGAGCCGATGTTCGATGCGAACCTTGAACTCGGCAGCGATCTGTCGGCCCTTAGCAATCTGGGAGACTCCAGCGGCAGCGAGATTCAAGAGCTGGGTTCGGTAGGCGATAGCGACGACGAACTCTTCTTGGCGAGTGATACCAGCGGCCCCAAGTCGGAGCAGATCTTTGCCAACGACGATTCCGCGGTGGCTAGCGACGACGACCTTTCGCTTAGCAGCGGTTCGGCGAGCGAGCTGGATGTCTTGCAGATCGCCGACTCCAACGAGGATCTGGGCGGTGGACTGGGCGACAGCGACGTGGATCTGAGCCTGGATTTGGGATTGGCCGAAGACGATCCCTCCGACGCGGCGAACATCGATCTGTCGCTTTCGGAAAAAGCGTTGAGTGATCCGAGTGACATCGATCTGTCGCTCTCGGAAAAGGCGTTGAGCGATCCGAGTGACATCGATCTGTCACTCTCGGAAAAGGCGTTAAGCGATCCGAGTGACATCGATCTGTCGTTGCCCGAACCGACGACCGGGGGAAGTGATTTGGGCTTGGCCGATGAAGCGCTCAGCGATCTCGGCAGCGACCTGAATCTTGCCGATGGGTCGGACGTGTTGGCGGGATCCGATCTCGCATCTCCAGGCTCGGGGCCCGAATCGGTTTTCGCCGAAGACGATGACGATGATGACGACCTGGTGATCAGCGACGACGATGACCTTGTCCTAGACAGCGCGGGGAGCGATATCTCGGTTGTCGGCGGCAGTGGGATCAATCTAATGAAGCCTGCGGACAGCGGGCTGTCGCTGGAAAGCGAACCGTTGGACCTGGCTGGTTCGAGCATCTCCGCGATCGATCTGTCCAGCGAGCTATCGGATGCCGCATCCGGTTCGGGCTCGGGACGCGGCCCTGGCAGCAGTGGATCGCTTGTCGATTTTAAAGCCGACGAAGAGTTCCAGCTTTCGCCCGGAGGTATCGGGCTGGAAGCCGATGACGATAGCGCTTCGCAAGTCATTGAGGTCGAAGACTCGAATTCCTTTGGCGACGCCATGGATTTGGGTGGCGACGGTGGCTGGGACCAGACCGATGCCGTCGAAGTAGCGGAAGAAGCCGATCTGGTCGCTGACGAAGACGACGGGATGGCGGTCGACGAACATGCGATCGTCGCACGCGCACCGACCGCGGAGGCCAGTGGCGTCCCCAGCTACGAAGTGCCGTTCTCGATTTGGAACGTGATGTCGTTGTTCGGGATATTGATCATGTTAACCGCTGGCGGCGTGATCTCCGCCGATCTGATGCGGAATCTGTGGTCCGATGGTGGAAGTGCCGCCGATGTGAGTTCGCTGACCGGAGCGATTCTAAAGGCGATGGGCATGGATAATTGATCGCTGGCGGCAGCGATCGCGTTGCCGCCACCGATCGATATTCGAGCTCGCTGTTTTCTTGACTTCGCACAGCGCCGGTGATACGCTGGCTCGGTTGATTGAGTGTCCGTTGCGCGTTGGGCTATGTGTGTTCCCACGCCGTTTGCTCAATGTCGACGCCCCGCCTGCATGGGCTCCTGCCCCACGCTACCTCACCGGCAACTCACGCGGTGATGGATCGGCCATCGTTCGTCGGGTCTTTTCAAAGGCCCGGTTGATTGTGTTGCTGAATTTCTTGGAGGAGATGCCTGATGCTCGTCGCCCCCCCGCTGCGCCGGATGATTCGACGCATGGTCCTGTCGTTGGCAACGTTTGGTTTGTTGAGTCCCCTGCTGGCGGAACAACCGCCGCAAACATCGATCACTCAAGCCAGCTACGTTCGCGATATCGAACCGATCTTGCGAACGCAGTGCCAAGGCTGCCATCAACCGGCCAAACCGCAAGGCGAATACGAGATGACAGCTTTCGATGCGCTGCTCGCTGGCGGCGAATCGGGTTCCGCGGCGATCGTTCCCGGCAAACCGGAAGAGAGCTACCTGATTGAACTGATCACGCCGGTCGACGGTGTCGCCGAAATGCCTCGTGGTGGCAAGCCGTTGCACGAGGTCGAAATCGAAAAGATCCGGAACTGGATCGCCGCAGGCGCGGTCAACGATTCCCCTCCCGCTTCCGGCCCCATCTACTCTGCCGACAATCCGCCAGTCTACAGCAAACCGCCTGTCGTCCCTTCGATCGACTTCTCTCCCGATGGCAGCCTGCTGGCGATCGCCGGTTTTCATGAAGTCTTGTTATTGGAAACCGCCGACTTCACCCAAGTCGGCCGGCTGGTCGGACTCAGCGAACGGATCGAATCGGTCCGCTTCTCTCCCGATGGAACGCGATTGGCTGTCGCGGGTGGATTGCCCGCGCGGCTGGGAGAGATCCAGGTTTGGGACGTTGAAAAACAATCGCTTCTGTTATCGCGACCCGCCACGTTCGACACGGTCTATGGCGTCAGTTGGTCTCCCGATGGCAAGCTGATCGCGTTTGGAGGTGCCGATACAATCGTCCGCGCGATCGATGCTCAGACGGGCGAACAGCGATTGTTCCAAGGCGCGCACGACGACTGGGTGCGCGCGACAGCGTTCAGCAATGATGGCAAGCATCTGGTCTCGGTCGGTCGCGACATGACCTGTAAGTTGATCGAAGTCGAAACGGAGCGGTTTGTCGACAACATCACATCGATCACGCCGGGGGCGCTCAGCGGTGGAGTCAACAGCGTGGTGATGCATCCATCGCGCGATGAGATCTTCGTCGGCGGAGCGGATGGAATTGCCAAGGTCTACCGAATCTTTCGGCAGACCGCACGGAAGATCGGCGATGACGCCAACCTGCTGAAAAAATTGCCTGCCATGAAGGGGCGAATCTTCAGTGTCGACATCAGCGCTGACGGAACACTGTTGGCTGCCGCGGCGACTCTGGATGGCCACAGCGAGGTGCGGATCTTTAAGTACGTTCCCGAAGCCAAGTTCCCCGCCGACATCAAAGCGATCCAGGCCAAACGCATCACGCAACGTTCCGCTGACGAAAAGAAGAAGCTCGAGGATTTTGTTTCCTCGTCGATCGACCAAGTCGCGCAGGTCGAGATCCCCGAAACGGCGGTCTACGCGATCGACTTCTCCAAGCAGGGGCTGTTGGCCGTCGCGGGAGCCGACGGGCTGATCCGGTTGCTGAATCCCGAAGATGGCTCGATCGCCAAGAGCTTCGCCGCGGTCCCCGTTTCCGAAGCGGAATCTCCCGCAGCGATCGCATCCAAGTCGTCCAATGCTTGGTCCGAATCTCGCAGCAAGAAACTGCCTGCCAGCAAAAAGGAAAAACTTCCCGCCGATGCCACGCTGACAGGCTTGTCGACGTCGCCCGAGAAGGTCGAACTGACCGGCCCCTTCTGCTACGTGCAACTGATGGTGCAAGCCGAACTTGCCAACGGAGAGAGTATCGATGTCACGCGGATTGCCGATCTGACGTTGTCCGATCCCGTGGCGACGGTTTCCCCAGGCGGCCTGCTGCGTGGCAGCACAGCGGGCGAAGCCGAATTGATCGTGCGGTTGCAGGATCAAGAGCTGAAAATTCCAGTGATGGTTGCCGATTTGGACTCCACCGCGCCGATCGATTTCATTCGCGATGTCGGCCCCGTGATGTCGCGACTGGGCTGCAATCAGGGAACGTGTCACGGAGCCCAAGACGGCAAGAACGGCTTTAAGCTGTCATTGCGTGGTTACGACCCGCTGTTCGATATCCGTGCGTTGACCGACGACCTGGCCGCGCGGCGAGTTAACATCGCTTCGCCCGAGAGCAGTTTGATGCTGTTGAAGACGCTTGGTCTGGCGCCGCACGAAGGAGGCGTCTTGGTCAACGAAGGGGAACCGTATCACGAGATCATGCGGCGCTGGATCGCCGAAGGGGCGCGGTTGAATCTCGAATCGCCGCGCGTCGCGAAGATCGACATCCTGCCGCAAAACCCCGTCGTGCAACAGATTGGTTCGCGACAACAGATTCGCGTCGTGGCAACCTACACCGACGGTGCGACTCGCGATGTCACGCAAGAAGCATTTATCGAAAGCAGCAATACGGAAGTTGCCACCCGCGACATCACCGGCTTGATGACATCGGTTCGTCGCGGCGAAGCGGCGATCCTGGCTCGCTTCGAAGGAGCGTATGCCGCGACGACGTTGACCGTGATGGGCAACCGCGACGCCTTCGTTTGGGAACAGCCTGAAACCTGGGGCCGCATCGATGAACTTGTCGCTGAGAAATGGCAGCGAATGAAGATCGAGCCCTCCGGTCTTTGCAGCGACGAAGAATTTGTCCGCCGCATCCATCTCGATCTGACCGGGCTGCCACCGACCGCCGATCAGGTGTTGGCCTTCATCGGGGCGGAGTTGCCATCGCGCGAGAAGCGTCAACAACTTGTCGATCGATTGATCGGCAACGATGACTTTGTCGAGTATTGGTCGAACAAATGGGCCGATCTGTTGCAGGTCAATCGGAAGTTCCTGGGAGCCGAGGGAGCGAAGTTGTTCCGCGATTGGATCCAGCAACGCGTTCGCGACAACATGCCATACGATCAATTTGTCCGCGAGATCGTCGCCTCCAGCGGTTCGAATAAAGAAAATCCTGCTGCATCGTATTACAAGATTCTGCGGACTCCCGAAGACACGATGGAGAATACGACGCACCTCTTCTTGGGAGTTCGGTTCAACTGCAACAAGTGTCACGACCATCCGTTTGAACGCTGGACGCAGGACCAGTACTACCAAACGAGTGCCTACTTCGCACGCTTCGCGCTCAAAGCCGATCCGACGGCGGGAGACAAGAAAATCGGCGGCACCGCGGTCGAAGGGGCCAAGCCGTTATACGAGGTGGTCTATGAGAAGGAGGATGGCGAGATCAAGCACGAGCGAACCGGAGCGATCGCGCCACCGGTCTTCCCGTATGCCTGTGAGCATCCGATGCCCGAACAGGCGAACCGCCGCGAACAATTGGCCGCCTGGATCACCGCTCCCGACAACCAATACTTCGCCCGCAGTTATGTGAATCGGATCTGGGGCTATCTGACCGGCGTCGGAATCATCGAACCGATCGACGACATCCGAGCTGGCAATCCGCCGAGCAATCCCGAACTGCTCGACTTCTTGACCGAGGAGTTTGTTGTCAGCGGTTTTGATACTCGGCATCTGATGCGGTTGATCGCCAACAGTCGGACCTATCAATTGAGCGTGGAAACGAACAACTGGAACGAAGACGATTCGTTGAACTACTCTCACGCAACGGCGAAACGTTTGCCTGCGGAAGTGTTGTACGACGCGGTTCATCGCGTGACGGGCGCTGAATCGCATATTCCGGGCGTTCCGGCAGGCACCCGCGCCGCGGCAATTCCCGACTCGGGGATCAAGTTGACCGACGGCTTCTTGGCAAACTTTGGCCGTCCGTCGCGGGAAAGTTCTTGCGAGTGCGAACGTTCCAGCGACCTGCAGCTAGGGCCGGTGATGGCTTTGGTTAGCGGGCCGACCGTCGGCGCCGCGATCTCCGACCCTAAAAACGCGTTGGCGGAGATCGCCAAACAAAACGAAACGCCCCAAGCTTTGGTCGACGCGATCTTCCTCCGCGTTCTCAACCGCCACGCCAAGCCTGGCGAAGTTGAAGCGTTTGAAACGATCCTGGGCGAGATCGGTGCCGACCACGAAGCGTTAACCAACGCGTTGGCCGACCGCGAAGCCTGGTGGCAAGAACAGCGTGCCGAGTTGGAGCAAAAGCGGATGGAGCAACTCGCCTCGGTCGAAAAAGAACGCACCGACCGGATCGCTGCGATGAAAGAAGAACGTGATCAATTGGAGGCGGAGAGAAACGAACGGATCGCCGCCGCGACAGCGACACAAAAAGCATACGCCGACAAATTGGAAGAGCACGCGACGGCCTGGGCTCAACAACACGCGGATGCCACGCCGGAATGGTTCCTGCTGGAACCCAACGGCCTGTCGGCCTCCAACGGAGCGACGTTGGCTCGCCAAGAAGATCGTTCGATCGTTGCCAGCGGCAAAGCGGAAAAAGGCAAGTACGTGATCACGGTGAAGACCAATTTGCAGGGGATCACCGGATTCCGGCTCGAAGCGTTGCCGCAGGCGGGCGTCGCCGGTGGCGGGCCTGGCCTGCCCGCGAACGGCAACTTTGTCGTCACTGAATTCACTGTCCAAGCGGCTGCCGCGGACAAACCGAAAGAGATGGCGAAGCTGAAGTTGAAGGATGCCAAAGCCGACTTCACGCAATCCGGCTTCGATCCCGCTCAAGCGATCGACGGTAACCCGGGAGATCAAAAAGGCTGGGCGATTTCGCCCGCTGGTGGCACCGTTCACTGGGCGACTTTCGCAACCGAAGCTCCCGTCGGACATCCACAAGGGACGATCCTCACGTTCACGTTGGATCAAGTTCACAATGCGGCGGATCATCGCTTGGCCAGGTTCCGTTTGAGTGCGACGACCGATACCGACGTGCAACTGGGCTTGCCCGAACCGCTGTTGGCGATCCAGTCGGTCGCGTCGGAGCAGCGCTCCGACGAACAAAAGAAACGGTTGCGCGACTACTTTGCCAAGGTCGACGCGAAACTGGGTGAACTGAACAAGGCGATCGCGGCGGCCAAGGCTCCTGTTCCCGCCGATCCGGTCGTCGTGTCATTGGACAAACGGATCGCTGCTTTGAAACAGCCGACGCCGGACGATCCCAAGATGCTGCAGCTGCGGCTCGATCTGCAACAGAGTCAAGAACAGTTGGCGAACGAGCGTTTGACGGCGACCGAAGATCTGACCTGGGCGCTGATCAACAGTCCGGCGTTTTTGTTTAATCGGTAAGCGGCGACCGACGTTATAATGTCGGCTTCGCATCGTCACCAACGCCGTTCAACGCTCGAGGGCTTCCGGCCATGTTCCACATCTCACGTTTGCTGATCATCGCCTTGTTCACTCAGATCGCGGTTGCCGCGACCTGGGGGCAAAACCAATTGATTAGTGTCGAAGGGCAATTCGTCGGCGTGCGCGGCCAATTGGTGCAGGTCAAAGGAAGCGACGCTCAAATGTACTTGGTCCTGCTGCCGAAGGAGCCGAACAAGATCCAGTACAGCGGGACGGCGGCAGCCGGTTGGCTCCGGCCAGGCGTCTTCGTTCGATTCAGCGGGATGTTTGATGACCGAGGCATTGGGCAGGAACCGATCTTGGCAATGGAAGCCTTCACTCCCGATCCGCGACGTCCACCGCGACCCGATCAACTAGCCGACGTCACGCCGGGAATCTATCCAACCGAAGCCGGTGGCGGAGGTGCTGCGTTGTTCGGCGGCGAAGCGGGCGTGCAACCCAAGCAGGTTGGCCCCCGTGAATATCGAATCATCGGCCGCGTCGCTGGTCTCGGCCGAAAAGGCGAACTCGGCGTGATGACCGGTCCGCGGCAGATCGTTCAGGTGCAATTGACCGAAGAGACGCGGATCAAGCTGGAAATGGAGGGCGCTCAATTTGCGATGCCCGGCGATCGCGTCGTCGTCGAAGGCTATGCCAATCCGCCGACGCTAACCAACGTGACGGCCAACTCGGTGCAGATCGAAGCCGCCGAACTGCTGGGCCAAGTCGCAGCCAAACCGGTTCGCAAAACGGCCAAACAGCGACGCGAAGAAGCGGCCGCGAAAAAGGCCGAAGCGGACAAGCCGGCCGCTGAAATGGAAGCTGGCGAAAACGAAGCGGCTCCCGCGGAAGCGCCCGCCGAAGCGGACGACGCAGAATAACGTTCCCTGTTCGGCCGCGCGAGCGACTTACTGCGGCGTTGGAAACAGCTGCTTGTGCAACTGATACACTCGCCGCAGCTCCGTGATCGGATCGGCGTGGTCGTCGACGCGGATGTCGCGGTAGCGATCGTTCAGACCGGCGTATCCCCAACCTTCGCGAGCGATGTATAACGCCGCCGATTGCATTCCCCGCTTCTCGCCGCCAGCTGCTTGGCCGGCTTGGAGTGCGTCGATCAATCGCGTCGCCAATTCGCCTTGCGATTGTTCAAAGCCCGCTGCGATCGCATCGACCACTTCTTCGGAAACCAAGATGTTTCCTTGGACTGCATAGTGTCGGCCCGTTTTGCCGCCGGCCCACGCCATGCAACCTTCGCCAGTAAACGTGGCGGCGTTGCCAGTGGCATCGACGATTCCAATCTGGCGTCGCCCGCGACCGGAATCGCCGTTCGTCAAGATCTCGATCGCCTCGGCAGCCGTCTTCCCCTCGGCCAACAGCGACAAACCGTCGGGGCCGTACTGAGTGTTCGAAAACGATTGCGTCGCGATCGCGCCAACGCCCGCTCTAACCCACGGCACGATCGCGCCGACCGCAGGAATTTTCGACTGCACCGCCACCCCCAACTCCTGCGTCTGTGGGTCGAAGGCGACGATCGAATAAGTCGCCACCGGCGGCACGTTTTCCAACGGCGACTGGGCCGCGACGCTTGTAACCGTCGGCGAGCAGAGAGCGATCAGACAGCAACACAGCAGGAGACAGTTTCTCACAGACAGACCTCACTCAATGACCGATATTCCAACAGCGGCTACCAGCCTACCTCAACAAAGAGAAGCCCGCAGCCCGATGCCAAAACTTCGATCGCGGGCAGAATAGCTTTCTACTGATTCACTGGATGGACTGCAGAAATCTTCCAACGGCAATGGGAGACGCCGCTTCAGCTTCCATTACGTGGCTTCGCTTTCGATCGCAAAGACTTCGACGCGTCCAAAATCAGGAAAGCCATCGCCTTTGGGTTTGGAGGGCTGCCCCTGCGTCCCTACGATCACCAAGTGCTTGCCATCGGGAGTGAAAGTCGCTTCGGTGGCGCGGAACCCTAGTTTCAGAATCGCCATGCGATCGCCGGTCTGCATGTCGAACAGGGCGACGTTCCAATCGCCGCCACGCAAGCGGCCTCCCATCGCAAACATGTCGCCCGATGGATGAACCGCCAAGGTTTCCATCAGTCCTTCGCCGGCGTCTCCCTCGTGCGTTTGATCGATCATCTTCGGCTCGGCCGCCTGCCAGTCCCACTTCTGCCACAATTGTTTGCCATTGCCCGCCATCGGATCCCGCATCGGCCCCATTCCCGCCAGCAGCAGATGCTTGCCGTCGCGGCTGAATTGCATCGCAAAGATCCCGCCCAGATAACAATGACTCTTGATGATGCCCCAGCTGGTGAAATCGGATGTCGTCCACTGGGAGACCAATTCGCCATCCGCGATGCGATAGATTCGGACCTCGCCCATCAAATTTCCGGCAGCGACGAATTGATTGTCGGGACTGATCGCAACCGATTGGACCGATGGCACATGAGGCAGGCTGTGGATGATCTGCTTCGATGCGACATCGACCACGCGAATCGAAGGCTCCGATTCTTCCTGCGGTTCGTATTTGTAGCCGCCAGCAAGATACTGACCGGTGACCGAGGCGAGGTGCTTACCATCGGGCGAGGCGGTCATGTCCCAGGACCAGAAGTCGTGCAGCTTGACCGAATCGGTGACCTTCTGTTCCGCAAGATCGAACCAGCGTGCGGTCCCATCGTATCCGGCGGAGACGATCGTATCGCCACCGATCGAAACGACGCTGCTGACGTAATTGTCGTGAGAGTAGAGCAGTTTGGGTTCGCGGGATTTATCGATCGAGGTCAGGTAGACACCATCCATGCACCCCGCCACAAGTCCCACGCCGTCGGGCAATAACGCCATCGACAAGATGCCCATCGGCAGTTTGTGGCGATGCTTTTCTTTGAGTGTGATTGATTTCATGATTGATTCCGTGAGCTAATTCAAGGTCGCCGCGCAATATTGTAAATCGCAAATCGCCTTGCCGATGGTGTATGCTAAACCAACAGTTGTTGAATCGGGGCGACCCCGTCTTCGACACGTAAAAATGTCGGCAGGTCGGGAAGGTCGTACTCCTCGTGCGGATCGATACCCAAGGCTGCGAAGATCGTGGCAAACAGTTGCCGGTTGTCGACTGCATCTTCGGCCACCTCATGTCCCAGCGGATCGGTTGCACCATGCACGACCCCGCCACGAATTCCGCCCCCTGCCATCGCCATGCTCCACGCTTTGGGATAGTGATCGCGCCCGCGGGCTTCGTTCAACCAAGGCGACCGACCAAACTCTCCCATCGCGATCACCAGCGTATCTTCCAACATTCCTCGATCCTCCAGATCGGTCACCAATTGGTACAGGACGTTATCCAGTTCGGGGACCAGCATCTGATGCATCTCGTGCTGGAAGACATGGTTGTCCCAAGGCATTCCGTTGGCGACCATCACAAACGTCGATCCGTTTTCGATCAAGTGCCGCGCCTGCAACGCGTGCTGTGCAAACGCCCCGGCGCCGTAACGCTGGCGATCCGTTTCCGGCAAAGAATTTAGATCGAACAACGGCGCACAACTCATCAACCCTTTGACCCGATCGAAGGCCGCGTTCAGCGAACCCGCGGCTTGGCTGCGGCGATCGTTTTCGTATTTCTTGCTGAAGAAACTTCGCAGCGCCTCGCGATCCTGGTGGTCGATGTCGGAGATCGTGTCAAGCTTGTTCAAATTGGGAATCGAATATTCGCCGCCAGCTCGCACCGGACCATATTGTGCTCCCAACCAACCGGCCCAGTTCCCCGCCTTGAAGCCTTTGAATTCGTTCCCCTCCGGACATGGGTCCAACAGAATGAACTGCGGAACTGGACTGTCCAGATGCCCCAACTGCTCCGCCACCACCGAACCTAGGATCGGACGAATAAACGGCTGCCGCGGCTTGTCGCCTCGTGTCAGCACATCGATCCCTTGAAAGTGTTCGCCCGGTTCGGTGCTCATGCTGCGGATCACCGCCAACTTGTCCATGATCCCCGCGCACTTCGGCATCAACGAACTGATCTGCACTCCGGGCAGATTAGTCGGGATCGCGCCGAAGGGACCACTGAACGGAGTCCCTGGTTTGGGATCCCAGGTCTCGAACTGGCTGGGGGCACCGCACAGCCACAGAAGAATACACTTCTTGCCCTGGCGTTTCGTTTCATCGGCAAGCGCGGGGACCGAGAACAGGCCGTTGAAGCTGGCGACCGACGCTGCGCTGGCCGCCATCGTCCCCTGCAGGAACAAACGACGATGCAACAAGTGCTCGGGACTGCCGCAGGTTTTGTGTGTATGTTTCATCGGAAGCTGCCTCAATGATTGAATTGAAATTCGGCGCTATTGATCATCGACCACAACACCTGTTGTAGAGCGGCGGGAAGGTCATCGTTCCTCGCATTCAGATAGTCGACGACGGCCTCGGTTTCGTCGACGTCGGGAGCCCGCAGGAAAACACTCTGAAACAAACGCTCGGCCCGTTGGCGGTGCGATTCAATGCCGTTCAGTTCCGCCAGCAACCCCGCCTTGTCGCGACTGCTTCGCAGATAGTGATCCAGTCCGGGACCATTGGTCAGAAACAACGTGTCGTCGACGCCAACAACGGTTTCGTCCGGCAGGACGTCGGAGATCTGTTGGCGGAACTGTTTGATCAACTCCGCGTCGTTGGTGAACTTTCCCTCGGCGATCAACTGGATCGAACGGGCGAGCTGTTCTCCGGTGAGTCGCCGCTCGAGGTACCAAGCGAAACTTGCCGGATCGTCGACTCCCACCGGTTGCCGCGAATCGAGTTGATAGGCATCGCTGAGCGCAAGGCTGCGGACCAGGCTGCGAATGTCGTAGTTGCTTTCGGCAAATTCGGCCGCCAACCAGTCGAGCAATTCGGGATGACTGGGAGGATGGACGCTGTCCATCTCGTCAAACGGATGGACGATGCCACGCCCCAACATGATCGCCCACAATCGATTGACCATCGACCTCGCCAACAGTGGGTGATCGCGCAACACGTCTTCGACAAATCGCTGGCGCCGCGAAAACTTGGGGATCCGATTGGCGGGTTCCGCGCTTGTCGCAACGTACAAATCGTCGCTGTCTTCCTGCTTGGCGTCTCCCGCCGGGCGTGGCTCGTCGACCGTCGAAGCTCCGAGAAAGGTCAACAGGTTGGGAGTGCTGTCCCCTTCGAGGTTGGCGAAGTCGGAGAAACCACCGATGGCCGATTCGGCAACGCGCAGCCCCTCCTTGGTCTTGGCATTTTTGCTGCGATTAAAAAATGCGACCAATCCCCAGTAGTGCGCCTGCTCGATTTCGTTGACGACCATGTGATCGTGACACTGGGCGCATTCGATCCGAATTCCGAAGAAGGCGGGAGCGACCGCTTCGGCAATCGCTTGATGCTGGTCGTTGCGTTCATACAGAAACCACACAGATCCCCGCTTCGCTTTGTCTTCGGGGCGGGCCAACAGCACTTCCGCAGCGACTTCGTCCCAGGGACGGTTGTTACGAAAGACATCTTCCAGATACTTCCGCCAGCCCGAGTTAGCCCGCTGTTTGTATTTGCCTTCGTTGGTTCGCCCCATCAACAGCGCATCGAACAGATCGGCGAAGTGCTGCGGATAATCTTCGCTCGCCAACAACCGATCGACCAACGCAGCCCGCTTGTCCGTCTGGGGGTCGTTCGCAAACGCATCGGCTTCTTCGATCGTGGGAACGCGACCAGCCAAGTCCAAATAGACGCGGCGGACGAACTGGCGATCATCACAACGCGCGGCAGGTTGCACGCCACGCTCCTCCCAAGCTTGGGAAACGAAGTCGTTGATTTTCGCGACGGGGAACAGGTCGCCCGAACCCTCGGAGGGTTCCGCGGCACGACTTGCGTGCATCATCAGCACGCTGGCCGTAAGAAACGTACCTATGAAATAGCGGCAAGGTAGGAACATGCGGGAAGCTATTGGTGGGGATGGGTATGGGAGACGACGGGCAGAACCTCATTCTAATCAAATCAGCCCGCTACGGTCCATTCCGGTGCCTTTGTGCCGTCGGTTTGCGTAGGTATCTTCCACTATCCGCGCGTCCGGTTCGGGGGCAAAGAGTTTCGACGGGCCTTCCGTCGACTGTCGCATGGCAGTTGGGGGATGGTTTGCCGCAGAGTCGCGGAGTCGCAGAGTTTGCTCCAATATGAAGGCAACATCGCAGAGGTTTACTCCATGCCCGGTCTGATGTTCTCGCGAGCGATGATCCTTTAGGCTGGTTGAACGTACTTGCGTCACACCTATCTACACGCCCCGAGGAGCTATCGATGCACCGGATGCCTTTTCACATGCGACTCATGTCGATTGCGTTGCTCGCGCTGGCGGGCTGTTCTTCCAAAAAGGTGCCAGTCGAAGAGATCTCCGGTCGCGTCGATCAAGACGATACCGCCGCCGCGCCGATCGTCGTATCGGAAGCGGATTGGAACAGCTGGCGCGGCCCCAGTGGCAATGGGATCGCCGCCGATCAAGAGGTGCCGATGCGGTGGAGCGAAACCGAAAACGTGATCTGGAAGGCAAAGGTTCCCGGCCGCGGCCATGCGTCCCCCACGGTCGTTGGCGATCAGGTCTTCTTGGCTTCCGCCGACGAACGGGCCGAGACTCAGTTTGTCGTCGCGTTGGATCGATCCAGCGGTCAGCAACGCTGGCAGACGCAAGTCAATCAGGGTGGTTTCACGCGAGAGGTTCATGCCAAGGGGACGCAAGCCAACAGCACGCTAGCGTGTGATGGCGAACACGTTTTTGCAGCCTTCTTGCACCACGATGCGATTCACGTGACCGCACTTTCCATCGACGGCGAAATCGCGTGGCAAACGACGGTCGGCGCCTTCAACTCAAAATTCGGATACGCACCGTCGCCATTGATCTACAAGGCCTCGGTGATCATCGCCGCCGATAATCGCGGCGGAGGCTACATCGCGGCGTTGGATCGATCGACGGGCGAACCGATCTGGCGGAAACGCCGCGGCGCCGTCTCGACCTACTCTTCGCCGATCGTTGGTCATGTCGATGGCAAGGATCAATTGCTGATCACCGGCGGCGATGCCGTGACCAGCTACGACCCGGCCACCGGCGAAGAAAACTGGTCGGTCCCCGGAACCAGCGAAGCGACTTGCGGCACGGTGGTCTGGGACGCAAATCATGTCTACGCCAGCGGCGGCTATCCCGATTCGCACACGCTGTGCATCCGCGTCGATGGAGATGCGACCGAAGTCTGGAGCAACCGAACCAAGCTTTACGAACCTTCGATGCTGGTCAGCGATGGCTTCTTGTATGCCGTCAGCGATCAAGGGATCGGGTTTCGCTGGGACGCTGAAACGGGAGCTCAGATGTGGAAGAAGCGACTGGGAGGCAATTTCAGCAGCGCCCTTGTGCTCGCTGGTGACAAATTATTTGCCACCGCCGACGACGGCACCTGTACCGTTTTTGCAGCCGACAGTTCGGACTATATCGAACTCGCCAAGAATCGACTGGGCACCGACGCCTACGCAACACCCACGATCTGCGGCGGTCGGATCTACTTCCGCGTCGGCCAAGGCGACGGCCCCCAGCGACAAGAAATGCTCTACTGCATCGGCGAGCCCCACGAAAATTGAACGTGTCCGCCGCGCTGGAGTCGAGGCTTCAGCCGCAACGGACAGGGACTCACACGGTTTCGGCTGAAGCCTCGACTCCAGCCGGTGTTGAATGGGAGGCAGTTTAAAGATCCCGCCTTTCTCCTTTCGGAGCCCGTCTGATGAAATTCAACTCGTTTTGGAATCTTGCCGCCAGCAGCGCCTTGCTCTTGTTCCCTTGCCACTGGGCTGCTGCACAACAATCAAACACGGACACTCCGAAGTTGAGCGCATCAAAGGTGTCGGGACGGAATGACACCTTTTTACGCGTCAACCGCTTCCGTCGAAGCCGATTCTACGGAAGTTCGTCAAACGTGTAGAACCTTAGTCCCAGTTCATTGGCTTTGCGGAAGATGCGGGTTAGTGCTTCGGGAGTTACAAAATGGCCTCTGCCCGATTCGCTGATCCGGTGTGCGTATAACACGATGATTTCTCGGTTCTCCGCAGCCCGCTGAAACGCTCCGTCAAGCTGTTCGTACGTGCGGTCCGGTCGCAGCGGAGCATAGTCGATTCCCTGGCCGTACAGGCAACCGTGTTCAGCGATCTTCGCCGCCGGCACAAAAAAGGCGTCGTCTTCACGGAGTGCTGTGCCAGCCGCAATGCCTTTGCCCGTCCGCAGGTGCCGAAACGCTTCCAGCAGCTTCTCGTTGGTTGCGGCGTTGTTGCGGCTCATGGGGTACGCAAACGACACCGGCGCAACGCCCGCCGCCTTGAACGCTTTCATCTGTGGATCGATTTCGCGTTGCATAAATGCTTCCGGCGATTTCGTCTCAAAGTACTCAACCGCTTTCAAGTGATTGACACTGTGAGATCCAATGGCATGTCCATGTTCGGTGAGTTGTTGGATGGCCCGCCGCGCGGGGCCGTCAATCTCTCCACTGATGAAAAACGTCGCTTTGACGCCAAATTCATCGAACAATGGTAACGCCTTCACCCAGTCGTTGAAATTGCGGTCGTCGAAGGTCATCACAATACCGCCTTCGGTTAACGGCGTGGGTGTGCGGACCTGAGGCGTCGTGTCGAGCACGGTTTTGAGTCTCGGGGTATCCAAGGTGCGGGTGAGCCGAAAAACGCCGGCCGGGCCGTTGGGGTGGCCGGCATAGACGAACACGTGTTGCACGCCGCGTTTGACATCGATCACAGCTCCGGCCGGATGAAAGCCGTCAGCGGTTGAATAAAACGTTCCCTCTCTGGCCAGCAGGCGACATTCGCGTCGCCAATTCCCGCTGCCCCAATCGCCTGGCGCCATGCTCCATAGCCATAGTTCCATCCGATGCCGTTCGGATCGAACCATTTCGAATCGCTTCGTGACCGGATTGAAACTGAAGTCGACAGTATCTACCAATCGTGGATCTTTCAGATTGGTATCCAGGATCGTGGGAGGACTGTTCAGTGCCCAGTCCATCTGCTTGTGGGATCGGACCTTTGTTTGGTCGCGAGTAACCGACAGGAAGCGGTTTTCGTGCATCAGGACCGACGGTTCGTACTGGGGAAACCCAACGTCGTGTTCTTCAACCGACCAGTTGGCTCCTCCATCCGCGGACGTCAGCGTCACCAATTTGTTGCTGAGCTTGTGGTAGGTATCTGCTTCTCCGAACCAGTTGCCAAATGCCATCAGCCCACGCTCGGGATGATCCAGAATCCGGGGCCCAAGGTTCACGATCTGATGTGGGAAATTGTCGTCGCGTAACGCTTTTGGAAAGTGTTTCCACGTGCGGCCCCGATCGTCGGACCGGAACACACCATGGTTATTGATCGCCACGACCGCTCCGTCGCGGGTTGTACCGATTGCATGCAGATGAACCTTGTACCCGAGCGTTGACTTGTTGCTCTTGTCAAATTTGGCTCGGTGCGACAACGGCACAACTCCACCCCGCAAACGATCTTCCGAAGTCATGCAATCGCGGAGGTCATACGGAGGCGACCATGACTTTCCACCATCATCACTTCGCAGCACAATGCCATAAGACATTTTCGGATCCGGGCTGCCCGCCCCCTTGGCCTTGTGACCCGGAATTCGGCGATGCATGACCACAATGGTATCGCCGGTCATCGTTGCAATTGGCCAGCCCAGGTGATTGCAGTCACCCGCAGAATCTGTCGGCAGATGCACCGGCGCAATCTCGATCGCCCCCATCTCCTGAGCATGCTGCAATTGGACAGTGGCTTCCGCCGTGAGCGCAAGAAGTTCTTTCGGCGCCAGCGGGCCAACGTCGTCTGCATGGACGGACGACATTAGAACGGTCAGTACTAGAACGCAGGAAAAAACTCGGTGCACAACGCTGTCCTTCGGATTAAGCCGGATGTGGTTCATAAGTGAAATTGGCTGATAGAGCAGGGCGGCACCAAGACCACGCCGCTCTCGGACGATGCACAGCCTGCCATCCTAACGATGAATCGACAGTCCGGAAAATGAGTCTCCGCTCACCGCAAGGTCGGTGGAGGTTGGGAATCATACAGTACGCTTGGTAGCCGCTGTAACCATTTAGGTCTAACTTCTTTGATCGCATTGCCTTCATAAATCGTTTTAGGTTTATGCCCTCATGGACGTCCGCGCAAGCTGCCATCGGAGCGTGACTCCCTCGAAAAAAAGTCCCCCACCTTTTGCCCCAGGCCGAGACGGTCGACGATTGAACTCGCGGTATGGCCATCGAACAGCATCTGAACTGCAGCTTTCTTGAATTGATCGGGGAACGGACGTCGTGCTTTGTTGGTGCCCTGGAGTGGCTTCTTGCTCATTCCGACAATCTCCTTGAACGGCAATTCTAAGTCCTCAGCATGTCCGGGATCAGGGTCACTACCTAAACGCAATACCGTTCAACGAAGGAGCCTCGGACCGTCGCAAGAATTAGCGGCGTGATGTAGTGGACGAGGTTACGAGTCCCAGCGATTTGGTCTGATGCGTGCAAAAGGACTCGTAGCCTCGTCCACTACGCTTCGTTGAACGGTATTGTACCTAAACGAGTCCAGCTCTAGTGCTTTGCGATGCGCGAGCCGCAATGCGTCTACTTGCTTTAGTCGCATCGCGCGATGGGCTATGATTGAGCGCATCTCCGAAAGCCTTTGGAAAAAACGCGGCCAGTGCTGCTAGCTCACGGTTTTCAGTTTAATCCAAAGAGTCCCCCGGACGCCCTCTCGTTTTCGTGCAAGGTCCGTTATGCGAATAAACATTGTGTCGATCCTCGCTGTGTTGATTTCAGCTTGGTTTGCCCAAGCTGATCCCGGTTCAGCCGAACAGTCCGGTTCGGCCGAACAATCGATTGCAGAGACCTGGACGCCCGTTTCCCCACGCGCCGAGATCCGGCCGTTGTTTGCTTCCACCGACGATGGTGGGCGGAGCGGAAAGGGTGAGTTAACGATTACCGCGGATGATCGTCGCGGTTTGGTGGGGCACTGGGAAACGAAAATCAAGATCCAAGGTGGCCAGCACTACCAGTTCTCGGTATGGCGTCAAACCCGGGGAATCGACGTGGTTCGGCGCAGTGGAGTCGCCAGCGTGACGTGGTTGGACAAAGACGGTCGCCGCGCGATGCGAGACCGCGTTAGCATGGTTTCCTACCAACCTGGTTTGAAGCCGCGATCGGAACCTGAATATCCCGCCGAGGGCGAAACCGTTGACGACTGGACTCAGCTTGCGGGTACCTATCGAGCTCCTTCCTCCGCTACCGAGGCGGTCATTGGACTTCATTTTCGCTGGGGGCCAGCGCACTCACGTATCGCTTGGAGCGACGTTTGTTTCGAACCAACCGCCGCAGCGGAGCCGAGGGTCGTTCGCTTGGCGACCATTCACTACCGTCCCGCCGCAGGGAAGACTGCAAAAGAAAAACGAGAGCAATTCGAACCGCTGATTGCCGAAGCGGCCAAGCAGCATGCGGATCTGGTGGTCTTGCCCGAAACATTAACGGGATATCACTCCGGTTCAAGCTCTGCGGAGGTCGCCGAATCGATGCCGGGGCCGACTTCGAACTACTTTGCTGAACTGGCAAAAAAGTATGACCTGTACATCGCTGCGGGACTACACGAGCGAGAGGGGCATTTGGTTTACAACGTCGCAGTGCTGCTTGGGCCCGAAGGCGAGATGGTGGGAAAATACCGCAAAGTTTCTTTGACGCGAAGTGAAATTGCATCTGGAGTTATGCCCGGAGACGAGTACCCCGTTTTTGAAACCCGATTTGGCAAAGTCGGCATGATGGTTTGTTATGACGGATTCTTTCCCGAAGTGGCTCGCGAATTGAGCAACCGAGGGGCGGAGGTGATCGCGTGGCCGGTGTGGGGATGCAATCCGTTGCTCGGTGCCGCCCGCGCCTGTGAAAACCATACCTATGTAATCAGCAGCACGTACACAGACGTAACGTCCAATTGGATGATCTCAGCCATCTACGATCGCGATGGGCAACCGCTTGCTCAAGCGTCTCAGTGGGGCAGCGTCGCGGTAGCCGAAGTCGATTTGAACCAACCGCTGTATTGGTCCAGCCTAGGGGACTTCAAGGCCGAGATTGCTCGACATCGCCCCTGGTTGCCCCACGAGCGAGAGCAAGAAAAGCGAGCGGAGGTAGCGGCCTCCCCAACCGAAACCGAATGAAGCCGGGCTCCACATTCTCAACGCGACGCGTTCGCACCCTCACTCGAAATAGGCGTCCAACACATCGCACCGCTGTGCATCGTGGATGCCAAGCTGCATGGGGTGCGGTTGATAACGAAGCCGGTCTGCAACGGAACGTCGTCTTGGTCGATGACGAGGTCGGCCCGTTCGGTGCGCCGCGGCTGTTCGAACCATTGGACAGCCGGGGGCATCTTGAACCAAAACGACGGGAAGCGCCGCAGCGGTGGTGTTGAGCGCGGGCGGTTGGCGCGAGGAAGGGGACGCGTTTTGTCGGCTGAAGTTTTGACTCCGGCGGGCGTGTACAATGAGGGGCACTTCAAAACTTCCCGCCTCTCTCCTTTCGGAGCCCACCTGATGAATGCCTCTCGACTTTTCATGCGCCTGGCCGGCTGCGCTTTGCTCTCGCTCCCTTGTCACTGGACCGCAGCTCAAGCCCAGTCCGGATCGGCAGCTCGATCCCCAGCAACAGCGACCGCGACGGCTCAATCGCCGGCATCCGCAGCCCCGCCTGCGACGGAAGCGCCAACTCGCTTGCCACAGACCGAGATCTTGGCCTACCGCGCGGCCGATGGAACGATTCAAACCGCTCAGTCGCCCGCCGATTGGGAAGCTCGCCGACTCGAGGTGCTGGCCGGGATGGAAGCGATCATGGGGGCGATGCCCGGCGAAGAGAAGCGGGTGCCGTTGGACGTCCGCATCGATTCGGAAGAGGATTGCGGTAACTATGTTCGCCGTTTGATCACGTATCAATCCGAACCGGGCAGTCGTGTGCCGGCTTACCTTTCGATCCCCAAGACGCTGCTGGCCGACGACGCCAAGCCGGCCGCTGCGGTCCTGTGTTTGCATCCGACTGACAATTCGGTTGGCCACAAAGTTGTGGTGGGCCTTGGTGGCAGAGCGAATCGCCAATACGCCGCCGAATTGGCCGAGCGCGGCTTCGTCACGTTGGCTCCCAGCTATCCGTTGCTGGCCAATTATCAACCCGATCTCGAAGCGTTGGGTTGGACCAGCGGGACGCTGAAGGCGATTTGGGACAACATGCGTGGGATCGATCTGCTGCAGTCGTTGCCCTATGTTCGCAAGGAATCGATTGGTGCGATCGGCCATTCGCTGGGAGGTCACAACGCGGTCTATACCGCTGTTTTTGATCCTCGCATCCGGGCGATCGTCTCCAGCTGTGGACTCGATTCTTTTCTCGACTACTACGGCAGTGTGCCGTCCGTCTGGCAGTTGGGAAGCGGATGGACTTCGACGCGTTACATGCCGCGGCTGGCCGAATACCGTGGCCGACTGGAAGAGATCCCGTTCGATTTTCATGAGCTGATCGCCGCCTTGGCTCCACGCCCGATGCTGATCGTCGCTCCGCTGCACGACAGTAATTTCCAGCACGACAGCGTCGACCGAGTCGCCGACACGGCAAAGAAGGTTTATCAACTGCACGACGCCGCGGATCGCTTGCAGGTCGAACATCCCGATTGCGACCACGACTTCCCCGAAGCGATGCGACTGAAAGCGTACAAGCTGTTCACCGAGACGCTTTGAGCGTCGCCGATGTTACATCGGGACGATCGAACGCCCCGAGTGTTTTCCAGCCAGCATGCTGTCGACAGCGGCTGGCAGGTCGTCGAGCGAAATCTCGTTGGCGAGATCTTCCAGTTCGGTCGGCTTCCAATCGCTGGCCAACCGGTTCCAGATTTCCAATCGCTGAGGCATCGGACACATCGCCGAATCGATTCCCGCCAACGTGATCCCTCGCAACAGGAAGGGATAAACGGTGGTCTGCAGTTCGTGTCCGCCAGCCAATCCGCAGGCGGCGATGCAGCCACGGTAGGCGGTTGTTCGCAACAACGTGTCGAGGGTCGTTCCGCCGACGGTATCGACGGCGCCGGCATAGCGAGCACTCAACAGCGGACGTTTGGATTCGTCGATGAAGTCGTTGCGATCGATCACTTCCGCAGCGCCCCATCGTTTCAGTCGAGAGTGCTGGTCGGGTTTGCCGGAGACCGCGACAACGTCGTAGCCCAACCGCCACAAGATCTGGATTGCGATACTGGCAACGCCTCCGCTGGCTCCGGTCACGACAACCTTTCCCGAATCGGGTTCCACACCGTGGTGCTGCAGCGCTTGCACGCATTGGGCTGCGGTAAAGCCGGCGGTCCCCAAGATGATCGCTTCGCGCGGCGTGAGGCCTTGCGGCAGCGGGACGATCCACGATGCAGGTACACGAATCTGTTGTGACCAGCCGCCGTGGTGGCTTGTCCCCAATTCATGCCCTGTGACGATCACGGTTTGACCGGTGGAAAATTGCGGATCGTCGCTGTCGATCACTTCGCCAATGACATCGATCCCGGGAACGTGCGGGAAATGGCGGACGATGCCAGGATGGCCCGTCGCCGCCAACGCGTCTTTGTAGTTGAGCGATGTCCAACGGACGGCGACGCGAACGCTCGGCGATTCCACGCTTGGCAAGTCGGCGACCGAGCGGTCGATGATCGATTGCTGGACGTCTCCCGCAGCGTCTTTTTCAACCCAGAAGCAACGGTAGGTGTCGGCCACGGGAATTCCTCCGAGAGTCGAGACGGTTTGAGAGGTGGTACCAAAATAAAAGGCGAGCCAGCAGAGTGGCTCGCCTTGTTGGATTTTAGCATTTTAGATTGAGCCAGCGGAGTGGCTCCACCTAGTGACACGCTAGCTCAAGTATTCTTGTTTCTTGACGATTCCTGGCAGCGGGATGGGGTAGCGGCCATCGTCGCCCGCTTGCAATGGCGCCGGCGAATCGAGCGTTAGCTTGTCGATGCCCGGGGCGAATTCATGCTTGTGAGCCATCATCTGGTCAAGCGTGATCTCCTGACCGGTGTGCGCCGCCATGCGTCCCATCGAAGTCACGATGCTCGCCATCGCTCCACGATCGACTTCGTTGTATTCGCTGTCTTCGCGAATCGCGGCGATCAGATCGTCCCATTCCAATTGATAAGGATTCGGTTCGGGCTGACCAAATTCCCAAGCCAAGTTCGCTTTGTCGGCGACCTGGCCACGATAGATCCGCGACTTGGCCGGCGTGTGCGAGGCTGTCGAGATCACCGCCATGCCTTTGGAACCATGGGCGTAACTGGCGAACTCGCTGCGGCAGCCGGGCATCGTCCGTCCACCGATATACATCTTCGTTCCGTCGGCGAAGGTGTATTCCATCGCGTAGCTGTCGAAGTTCTGATCGACATCGTCGCCGCGATAGTGGCGGCCGCCCGAAGCGTGAACCTTGACGGGCCAATCGTTCTTCATCCAACAGGTTTCATCGATGTTGTGGATCAGGAAATCGCTGACCGCACCGCCAGAGAGCCACAGGAAGCCGTGGAAGTTGGCGATCTGATACATCAGTTCGCTGGTCCCTTCAGGCTTCGGTCCACACGCCGCGGTACCCGTGGGGCCCGCCATGCGGTACGCCCGCAACATGTTGATCTCACCGATTTCGCCACCCTGAATCCGTTCGAACAGTTCCTGCCGCGCCTTGCAGTGACGGCACATCAATCCGACGGCGACCTTCAGATTCTTTTCCTTCGCCTTCTTGTTCAGCTCCATGATCCGCACCGTCGTCGGGCCATCGACGGTGACCGGTTTTTCCATGAAGACGTTCAGCCCCTTTTCGATGGCATAGCTGAAGTGAACCCAACGGAATGCTGGCGGCGTTGCCAGGATCACGACGTCGCCCGGACGCAGCACATCCATCGCTTTTTTGTAAGCATCGAAGTCGACGAACTGCCGTTCTTCCGGCACGTCGACTTTGCCTTCTTGATCCTTGAACGCGTTGGAGATGTTCTTCTGGCTGCGTTCCAGATTCTTGGGGAAGACATCGGCCATCGCCACCAATTTGATCGGCCCGTTGTCGACCGACAACGCGTTGACGGCAGCTCCCGTTCCCCGGCCGCCACAACCTACGAGGGCCACTTGAATCGTGTTGTCTTCAGCCGCGTGGACCTGCGGCGCTGCGGTAGCGGCAAACGTGGCCGCTGCAGCAACGGTTCCAGTTGCCTTGATGAAATCGCGGCGGGTATCTTGGCTCTCGGGCGTCTTGGACTGGTTCGACATCGTGGGACTCATTTAGGGTTGGGGGGGAGAGGCCGGAATGAAAACGGTTATTCGCCTTCGGGGGGATCAAGCTGTTCGGGTTGCGTGTTCTCCCAAAACTCAGCCCGCTCCTTTTCGGAGGGAACGGTCAAAGGGCGAACGATGCGGAAGCCGACGCTCAACGCATCGGTATGATACCAGATACTTTGGGGCAATTGGGGATCCTGCTCCTTCCACTCCTCGCTACTGGCAATTCTCGCCCCGCTACGGAGAAGTTCGGGATCGTTGTCCCAGCCGCCGCCACGGACGACGCGTGGGAACAAGACCTTGGGAATCGCCAGCGGATTGAGCTTGGCGGATGTCTTGTAAAAGTCGGGCAGGTATTGATCCAAGACCCATTCGGAGACATTGCCGTGCATGTCGTAGAGTCCCCACGGATTCGGCTTCTTCTGGCCCACCGGTTCGTATTGGTCGTTGGTGTTTTCGCCATACCAAGCGTAGTCGTCGAGCATTTCAGGGTCGTCGCCAAACGAGTAGGCGGTCTTGGTTCCCGCGCGGCAAGCGTATTCCCATTCCGCTTCGGTCGGCAAACGGTAATAGCGTCCGGTCTTTGCCGACAGCCATTGGCAATAGGTCCGCGCTGCGTGCTGTGTCATGCAGATCGCCGGATGGCGCCCGCTGCCCATCCCAAAGGTCATGTCGGTGTAGGGTTCGGTCGGACGCGTGAAGCCGTCGACGACCGCGTCGCGCGGCGTTTCCTTCGACTTCAAAAGGCGGCGACGGATCGTATCGAGTTCGTCACCCCAGATCTCGTACTGCTCCCACGTGATCTCATACTTGCCCATCCAAAAGGGAGAGACTTCCACTTGATGCAGCGGACCTTCCGAGTCCTCGCGGCCCTCTTCGGTGTCGGGAGTTCCCATCGTGAAGACGCCGCCAGGAATCGGCAGCATTTCGATCGTCGCATCGGTGTGTTCGATCACCTCTTCGTACGGCTTCATCTCCGCCGCCGAAGTCGCTTGGCTTTCGGGAAGGTCTAGCGGAGGAACCGGATCGGCAGCGGTGGCTCCTGCAGCGAGGAACGAACAGCAGATCAAAGAACCGAGCAGGCGTTGCATTTTCATAACAGGAAGGAGTACGGGATTGGGAGATTGAGTTTGTCGCGGTTGGTCGCCTTTCGCGGAGCGACAGCGAACATCAGACAGGAGCGAATGGTTTGTTAAGCCAACGCTTTGCGAACTGCAGCTTTCATCTTGCGAAGACCGGTCGTGGCGACTTCCGACGCGGGTTGTTTCCAGTAGTCGCGATTGAACAGCTCCAGCGAGAAATAGCCTCGGAAGCCGTTGCGATGCAGCAGCGAGATGATATCGTCCAACGGAGCAATCCCGTCGCCGGGATAGACGCGGTCGGCATCGCCGATCGTTTCCCAAGGTGGATTGGCCGGGTAGTCGTTCATGTGGAACGCGGGCATCCGCGAGGCTTCGATCATCGCCAGGCCAGCGAAGTCGGAGCCACCTTTGTAAATATGGTAGACGTCGGGCAGGACGCAGGCATCGGGATGGCCGGCTTCGGTGGCGACGTACGCCAGTTCGCCCAGGCGGCTGAGCGTCTTGGAGAAGCCCCACAATTCCAACTCGGGCGTCACGCCGACTTCCGCGCCAACATTCAACAGATCCGCGTAACGCTTGGCAATCACAGGCAGCGCCGGACCGGCCTCTTTGGTTGCACCGACCGGCGGTGCAGCGATCCGTTTTCCGCCGATCGACTTCAGCAGTTCCATATCGGACCGTGCTTGTTCCAATCCCTTTCGGCGTTGGTCGTCGTCGTCGACGATCCACTGAGCAAAACCGATCGCACTCTCGACAGTGATCCCGGAGTCTTCGATTCGCTTCCGCAGATCGGGCAGACTGCCGCCAGCTTCTTTATAGGCAACCAGATCGCGAACCCAAGGTTCGATCGCGTCGTAACCGCTCGATGCCGCCAGGTCGACTTGTTCGGTGATCGTCAGTTCTTGGCCGCGAACGGTGCTAGTGTTCAAGCAGAACCGGATCCCGCCAAATTCATCCGATGTCGCGGTGTCGGCAGCTTTGGCAGGGGCTGTCGGCAAGCCCGAACCAACCAATGTGGTGGCTGCCGCAATCGAGAGAATGCTGCGGCGATTCATGGAAGCGTCTGTCATCTAGAAGGCTCGAGTCTCGGGAGGTAGAGAGGCGGGATCTGGGAGTTTGGATTATAAACCGGTCTCCCGCAAAGTGCGTCGATGTTGCACAATTTTCCCGAAACCTAACCCAGCAGGCGGATCGCTGTCCATTGCCGCAACAACGGATCCGTTGGTCGATTCGCCGCGATGGAGCCGATTCGCCTACTTCGCCTCGACCGCCGCGTGCTGCTGGATGAACGCGACGACCTGATCGACCGCGGGGTGCGGGAAGTGGTGACCGTTCGATTTTTCCGTTCCCATTGGGACCGAGATGACTTCCATATCATGCCCCGCCGCTTGCAGACGTTCACGCAAAAGATAGGTGTTCTCCTTGGGCGGAACGACGCGATCGTTCTCCGAGACGATGTGCAGCAGTGGGATTTTGGCGGCTGCAATTTTCTTTGCATGATCGATTGGATTGCCTTTGAATGCGGCAGCCTGTTTCTCGTCGAATCCATATTGCGCCAGGCAACTCTGCCAAGTCGCGGCCGAACCGACGCCCTCCCCCATCCCGCCGGGCCAACTTTTGAAATCGCAGACCGGCGTGTCGCAGTAGATACAAGCGACGCGATCGAGATTGACGACGGCCCAGTTGTAGGCGAACAACCCGCCACGGCTGACCGCTTCGAGAGCGACTCGCTTCGCCAAGCCGCGTTTCTCGGTCATTTGACGATAGAACTGATTCCCGATCTCGATCGCCTTGGGGCTGCCAAACATTCCCGCCACGTCGACGTAGCCGATGTGGAATCCGTTGGCCACCAATTGGATGTCGGCTTCCGCGTGATAGCCGGGGAACCGTGCCCGCCAAACCCAAGGGTTGCCCGGGGCAGCCTGCTTGGGAACGACGACATAAGCATCGCGCTCGGCGACTTGGAAATGGAGTTGGTCGTATCCATTCCACTGCGTCTTGCGTTCCGCAGGTGGAGCGGTCGTCGATTGAGCGAATCCGGCAGGCGCGGCAAGTATCGCCAGCGAAAAGAAAGCAACCGCAGCGGCAAGAGATGTTCGATTCATGGTGTTGTTCATCAAGTGGGGTGAGCTGGAGAGGGATCAGTCGATCACGCGGCGCATCAGCCCTTGGTAGGCGTCGATTCGACGATCGCGCAGGAACGGCCAATGGGTGCGGACGACATCGATCATATTCAAATCACAGTCGGCCGTGATAATTTCTGGTTCTTCGTGGCTTCCCTGCGTGATGACTTTGCCATTGGGGTTGGCGATAAACGAACCGCCCCAGAACTGCAGACGGCCCTCGACGCCGACGCGGTTGGGAGCTCCTAGCCACAAACCGTTGGCGATCGCGTGGGATCGCATCATCGTTTGCCACGATTCGTATTGCGTCGTGCCGTACTCTTCTTTTTCCTCGTCGATCCATCCGATCGCGGTCGGGTAAAGCAGGATCTCCGCACCGGCAAGGGCCATCAACCGCGCGGCCTCGGGGAACCATTGGTCCCAACAAACGGCGACGCCCAGCTTCGCAAAGCGGGTCTCGATCACCTTGAATCCCAGATCGCCGGGGGTGAAATAGAACTTCTCGTAATACAAAGGATCGTCGGGGATGTGCATCTTGCGATAAACTCCCGCTGTCGAACCGTCGGCATCGAGAACGACGGCGGTGTTGTGGTAGACGCCGGCGGTTCGTTTTTCGAACAACGAGACGACGATCACGACGCCCAGCTCGGCGGCCAACTCGCTCATCCGTTCAGTCGTCGGCCCGGGAATCGTTTCCGCCCAATCGAATTGGCAATGGTCTTCGGTCTGGCAGGGGTAAGGACCGTTGAACAGTTCCTGCAGGCAAATCACTTGTCCGCCATCGGCCGCGGCTTGGCGGATCTGCGAGACGGCCCGCTCGACATTCTCGGCTTTGGAGTCGGTGCAGGACATTTGCACCAACGAAAGCTTCACTACTGAATTTGCCACGTAACATTTCCTTTTCAAATCCCGCCGCGAACACGCGGGGTTTCACTAGAACTTAACAGAACACAGGCCGAATCCTCGGACGGTGAATTTTACAATCATTTAGTCTTATGGCTACGCTCGGCATGCCGATATCGGAGGCGTGACTTGCCGCGTTCAAGCTCCCTCACATTTTTAAGCTGCGAGGGACCCACCGCAGACTGGGGTCGTATCCAATCACCAATCCATCCCATGCAAGCTGAACTGATCGTTGCCAGCGGATCGCACCAAGGCCAGGGGCTCCGGATCACTCAAAATCCCTTTGTGATCGGCCGCAACGAATCGTCGGGACTTCGCATCAAGAGTTCATCGGTCAGCCGCCAACACTGCGCGATCATCGCTCGCGAGGGGAAGTTCTATGTTAAGGATCTTGGCAGTCGCAATGGGACGTTCGTCAACGACCAGAAATTGACCGACCGACAGTCGTGCCGAATTCGTTCGGGGGACACTTTGCAAGTTGGCAAAATGAAGCTGACGATGCGGATCGGCATGGCGGTCGACGTGCAAGAAGGAGAGACGACGGAGACGGCACCATCGAGCGAAACGCGGCGCGACGATCTTGCCAGCGGCGACGCATCGGCAACCAAGCGGCGATCTGAATCGCGTCGCGATGCAAACGGCGCCGACGTCGATCCGCCAAAGAAATCGTTGTCGCTCGACGGCGTCGATCTTTCCGCGTGGGGCAGCATGCCTGGAGACAAGCAATCGGACGAATTGCAGAACTACGCAGCGCAGCGGGCGACATCTCAAGCGGAAGCAGACAAGTCCAACAAAGCGAGCGGCAGCATCGAGTGGGACACCAACGAAACCAACAATTCGTTGGGTTTGAGCGAAGAGGAGGAGCGTCGACGCGTGCTCGAAGGGATCCGCAATCAGAAGTCCGCCTCGTCGCAAATCGCTGCCAGCGAAGCGATCCGCAAAATGTTAGGTGGTGGGAATCGCTAGCCGATCCGCCGTCGAGGTGCTCCGATTCGGAGCGTTCTCGCCGGCGCGGATCGTTGCTGCCGAAGACGTTTACGCCAGCCCCACGCCCTGCTCGGTCGCCCAGTAGCCGCCGCGCTGGTGATCGAACAGCGGCAGCGTTCCGCGAATCGAGTCATCGAAGCGGCCGCGATCGAAGACGCGCCGTCCGCCAACCCAAGTCGTCACGGGCCATCCGGTTAAGGTCTCGCCATCCCAAGGGGACCAACGACACTTCGTTTGCTGTTCTTCATTGCGGATCGTCTTCTGTTGTTCCAGATCGACCAACACCAGATCGGCATCATAGCCATCGGCGATCCGCCCCTTGCCGACGATTCCCCAAACGCGCGCCGGGGCATCACACATCCAATGGACCACCTGCTGCAGATCGCACTTCCCTTGCGCGACTTGGTTCAGCAGAAGGGGTAGGCTGTTTTCGACCGCTGGAAGACCGGAGGGACTCTTCGGATAAGGCTGTTGCTTTTCGGCGAGCGTATGGGGCGCGTGGTCGGTCGCGATGACTTGGATCGCACCGTCCAAAAGCGCCTGCCACAGTTGGCGATTGTCGTCGGCCGATTTGATCGACGGGTTCATTTGGATCAACGATCTGAGCCGGGCGTAATCGTCGACGTTGAAGAACAGGTGATGCGGGCAAACCTCTGCCGTAACATAAGGTCGTGCCGGAGTGATCAGTTCCAGTTCCGCAGCGGTCGAAACATGCAGGACATGGAAGCGGTGCTGATGCCGGACCGACAGATCGACAGCGCGCCGCGTGGCGATGTAAGCCGCTTCGGGGGACCGGATCCGCGAGTGATTGGTGATGTCGTCGCTGCCGGCGTATCGCTCGGCATTCGCGCGGACCGTCGTCTCGTCTTCGCAGTGGGCGCAGATCGGCATCTCGGTTTCGGCAAAGATCTGTTCCAACACCGCCTGTTCGTCGACAAGCATATTGCCTGTGCTGCTGCCGATGAAGATCTTGATCCCCGGCGTATCGCCGCTTGGTTTCAATTCGTCGAGATTGCTGGTGGTGGCTCCCATGTAGAAGCCATAGTTGACGGCGGAGTGGGTGGCGCCGAGGGCGTTCTTTTCGCGTAGCCGCTGCCGCGTCGTGGTCGTTGGATTCGTGTTGGGCATCTCGAGGAACGTCGTCACGCCGCCGGCGGCGCAGGCACGGCTGGCGTGGGCGAGGTCTTCTTTATGTTCCAGGCCGGGCTGGCGAAAGTGAACCTGATCGTCGATCGCGCCGGGCAACAGATGCAGCCCGCTGGCGTCGATCGTTTCATCGGCGACCGTCGCGGGGCTGGGATCGACCACGATTCGACCATCGTCGATCAGCACCGATGCCTTGCCGATTTGATCGGGGAATACGACCGTTGCGTTTTTGATGAGAGTTTTCATCCGTTGTGGCTGCACTTTCGTTTCGTGGGGGTGGGCCTGTTGCTATCACAACTTTGTGGATCAATCCAACGATCAATGCAAGCCCCAAGGAGGCGTGCGGAACTTGAACCAATTTTTCAATTCGATCGAGCTTTCCCCAAAATAGTTTTCCTGCCACAATCCGCCTCGCCCATTGGATCCCGCAACTGCTTTTCTGTCGGACAAGGAATGTGTCGACAATCGGTTGCGGGGCTTGTCTTGCGGAAAGGAATCCTGATGACAACTCTATTGGCCGCTGCGTTTGGCATTCACGCCTTTGCGATCCCCGTGTTTGGGATCGCGGTTTTGATCGCTAGCAAGCTTTCGATCGCCGACAAGAAGTTTGCGGAAAGCCTGTTCATGGCGGCGCTGACACTGGTCACGCTGGTCACACTGCGAACGGTCGCCAACAACGATCCCGCCTGGCTAACTCACACTCTGACCCTGGCGGTAATGATTCTCGGCGCGGTTTGGTTGCCGTCGATGCACGACGTTCAAGCTGCAAACCGAAGCTAGTGCTCGAGCGGACGTGGATGCCGCGAACGCTAAGTGAATAGAAATCGCGTTTCTTCGCGATGGGCGGGGGAGTTGTCGCATCGGACGACATTTGCCGAAGAACGAACGTCTGTCTTCATTCGAACGCTGGTTGGTCGTGGGGCGAATCCTTTCGCTTAGGCAGCGTTCGATATCTCTATTAGACGTAATATGGGTCGGTCTCACGCAAAGGTCGCATGGCTGCGTTGATCGAAAATCCGCTGATGGTTAGACCGAGAACGATTAAAAGTATTCCTGACATCGAAAGCTCCTTACAAGTGGCGGGTTACACTGAAAGGTAAATGCATTCGTCGTGCCCAAGATCGACAGGGGGCGGCTGCGTTCGATGTAAGTTATTGCAGGGGAACACTTTGCAGCGTGGGACGTTTCCGTCAATCGCGATCTTCGCCAGCATTCCCGCGCCATCAATCCGACAACACCGTCTCATTTTCGACGGGCCAGACTGCTTCTCCCTATCAACACAAACGTTTTGACAGCGGGTGCTTTGGCCTGCTGCGGGGGGCGGCAATCGTCCGGAGGGCGGGGGGCGTATACCTAGGAATATGTGGCATTTTAGGTTGTGAACCACCATTTTGGAGCGTAGTATTCCTACACTACAAGTGTACACATTCTGGTGTTCGGTAACCGTGCAGCGTGAGATTCAAGCCTGTGCCCACCATCCGATTTTCCAACACAGCGATTTCTTGCGACGCGGGGGACAACCTTCGCAAAGTCCTGCTGCGCTCCAAGGCGCCGGTTTACAACGGTATCGCGCGCGTTGTAAATTGTCGCGGCATGGGCGTTTGCGGGATGTGTGCGGTGAGATTGCGTGGGAGCGTATCGTGGCCGTCGCGTTATGAAAACGCACTTCTGAATTTGGTTCCGGGAGCCGGCACTTTAGGTCTGCGGCTTGCCTGCCTCTGTACCGTTCATGGCGATGTCTCGGTCGAAAAGTTTGGCGGCGTGTGGGGAACCGATACCGCAGCGCGTCGCCATTTTGGCCGAAAACCGACCTCCGCTGAACTCCCGACTCAGCAGCATTGAAGATCAACCGCCGCGATGACATCTCCCGCCTCGTATGACTACATCATTATTGGAGCGGGAAGTGCCGGCTGCGTGCTGGCCGCTCGATTGGCGAACGATTCGACGGCGCGGATTCTGTTGTTGGAAGCTGGCCGTGAGCACCGCAAGCAAAGTGCGGTCGAACGCCCCGCGGAATATCTGAACCTGCAAGGAACGTCGGTCGATTGGAGCTATTCGACGACGAAGTCTGCAGGGCTTGCCGGGCGCACGGTGATCTGCCCACGCGGTCGCATGCTGGGGGGCTCCAGCGGCATCAACGCGATGATCTATAGCGAGGGGATGTCGGAAGATTTGGGAGCTTGGCAGCAAATTGCGGGAGCCGATTGGAGCCTCGAATCGATCGAGGCTTCGATGAGTCAAGTGCGCCGCGATTTGGAATCGAAAGGTTCTATCGAGTTCCCTGCCGAGATCGCTCCCGCGTGCCAAGCGTTCCTCTCGGCGGCGAACTCTGCGTGCGCTCGCGGGGAAATCATCGGCAGGCCTGAAATTTATCGTCGGACAACTCGCCGGGGCGTTCGTCAAACGGCAATGCAGGCGTTCCTTGGCGATAATCCGCCGCCGAACGTGACGATCCGCAGCGACACGGTGGTGCAACGCATCGAAATCCGCAATCAGCGTGCGACGGGAGTGGTCGTTGGGGAGGGGGCGAATGCGGAGACGATCGGGGCGAAACGGGCCGTGGTTTTATCGGCAGGTGCGATCGCGTCCCCCCAGTTGTTGATGCTTTCGGGAGTCGGGCCAAGGTCGCAACTGGCTGAGCATGGAATCACAACCTTGGTTGATTTGCCCGCGGTGGGACAACGGTTGGTCGATCATCTCGCTTTCCCGGTGATCTTTGCGACCAAAGCCACCGCCGGGTTTCCGAGCCGCTGGTCGATGCGCGACCTGGCGCGATGGGACTACTTGCGGCGCGGTCCGGTCGGATCGAATCTGGCGGAGGTGGGCGGCTTCTTTGATTTGCCAGCCGACAGCGCGTTGCCGGCAGATCGGTGGATGCGGGCGATTCAGTTCCATGTCACGCCAACGCACTACTTGCGCTATCCTGCTGCCGATGCGCCGCCGGCGTTCACGCTAGCCGTGACGGGATCACAACCCTTGAGCCGCGGTACGATTTCGCTTCGGTCCTCAAGTGTCAACGATCCCCCGAACATCGATCCCGGTTATTTAAGCGCGCCCGAGGATCTGACGGTTTTGGCCGAAGGGGTTGCGATGGCGCGACAGATCGCCAGCCAATCCCCGCTGGCCGATTGGGTCGATCAAGAAATTTTGCCTGGTGAGAAACGGAGCAGCACCGATCAGGTGGAGCGTGCTATTCGACGGTTTTCGATGACGATGTACCACCCCGCGGGCAGTTGTTCGATGGGAGCTGACGCACACGATAGCGTTGTCGATCCGCAGTTTGGTGTTTTCGGAATCGATGGCCTCTACGTTGCCGACGCTTCTATTTTTCCAACCCTTCCGCGGGCAAATCCCCAAGCCACCGTGATGATGGTCGGCTATCGCGCGGCCGATGTGATTGCAAGTCGTCACGCGTGAAGGGCGATTCTGCGCGACGGGCTTTCCGGTAGGGCGACCGCACGATTTTATCTGCCCATAGGCTGCGATCTTCCGTGGGGCGTGCTATAACCGCAGAAGAGTCGAACCCCCAACGCCGGGGCGGTTTGCGGTCGCAAACGTCGACCGGTCGACCTGCGAACCGGCCCCGAGGACTACGTGCAGAGGTCCCGCTCCGATGCCGATCCCTACCAAAGTTTCCGTTTCCCCCGTCAAGCTGTCGAGTTCAAGCGCTGATTGGCGTGGGTATGCGACCAGTGCGACGGTACATGCGATCGTGTTGCTGACGCTCGCGCTGGTGATCGCGGGAAAGCGTGGGGTTGCAACCTTCATCGTGACGGCAAGTGAAGCCACGGCGGAGGGCGAATTGTTGGTGACGCTGCCGCTGGAAAACAGCCCCCCTCCGCGGGCACTTGCCGAACCGGTCGTGGTGGATGAGGTGTTGGTTCCTCCGCCGCCGACCACCATCGCCACCACTCCGATTCGCGTCGACGTACCGTCACGTCTGCCAGCTCACCGAAGCGGCGCTCTCGATGGGTTGGGGGGAGCTGTGGTTCCCGTTGCCCATGCGGTTCCTGTGTCGAGTCCATCCGATGCAACGGGGGATTCGCAAACCGAACCTGGCGAAAACGATGCGCCACACGCCACGTTCTTTGGAAGCCACGCCTATGGCAACAACTTCGTCTTTATCCTGGATGCCTCGCCCAGCATGATCGGTGCGCGCTACCAGCGGGCCTGCGACGAGCTTGTGTCATCGCTGACGAAGCTGACGGATCAGCAATCGTTTTACGTTTTCTTGTTCAGTTGGCGAACGCAGTTAATGTTTGATGGGCCACTCGCGTCGATGCAATTTATCCCGGCGACGGACGAGAATGTCGACCGGTTTCGGCAGTGGTTGTACATGCAAGATGTACGCAAAAACAACGGAACCGACCCACGCGTGCCGTTGGATCTGGCAGAGCGTTTGCGCCCCGACGCTGTTTTCCTACTCTCCGATGGTGAATTCAATAAACCGCCGCGGTGGAATCCGGGCATCCCGACGCGAGCGCTGCCGCAGCACAGCGTCGTGCGTTTGGTGGAGATGATTTACGAAACGATTCCGCTGCACTGCATCGCGTTTGAAATTGCCGCCTGCGAACCGGGGTTGCGAGCGTTAGCGGAGCTGACTGGCGGAAGTTGTCGGTTTGTGCCCAAGCAGCGTCCCGATGCAGACCAGGTGCTGATGGCCAAGATCGAGCACCAATTGAGACTTGCCGACCCGCAGGGAACCGGTGATGGATTCCACGCTCAACAGGCGCGGATCACGATCGCCAGTTCGTTGGTCGCCAAGGGGTTCCTCGACGAGGCGCGAGAAATGATCGCGGTCTTGGACGACAAGAAGTTGCCTCCACGGCTGCAGCGCAAGCTCGATTCGGTGCATCGGGATTTGCTTAAATAGCCCGCGCGGTTTCTCTGCCATCGCTTATTTGCGGGTGGAAGCCACCTGTTTTGTGGTTCTAACGTGGTGTTTTGCCGGTTCGGCACAGTGAGGTCTTTGCCCAGGTCTGGTTAACAAACCAAGGTCAGTCAGTATAGTAATCGCGACAGGATTACCGAATTCGCCGACAACCGAGTCAAGCAACCCAGGAGAGTGAGACGATGCAGCGACGTCCTTTAGGCCGCAGTGGTTTGGTCGTGTCCGAGATTTGCATGGGAACCATGACGTTTGGTTCGCAGTGCGACGAGCCGACATCGTTTGCGATTATGGATCGCGCCTTCGAAGCGGGAATCGACTTCTTCGATGCCGCCGAGCTTTATCCCGTGCCGCCCAATGCGGAGACCGTCGGCGTGACCGAAGAAATCGTCGGGCGTTGGATGAAGACGAAGCCTCGCGACCAAGTCCTGATCGCATCAAAAATTACGGGTCCCGGCCACGGTTGGTTTCGCCCGCCGGTTCGGGGTGGCGTCACGGCGATCGATCGGCATCAAATCATCCGCTGTTGCGATCAAAGCTTGCGGCGTTTGGGGACCGACTACATCGATCTTTATCAAACGCATTGGCCCGACCATTTCATGCGTTACGAAGATACCTTGGGCGCGCTGACCGAGCTTAAGCAAGCGGGCAAAGTCCGCGCGATCGGTTGCAGCAATGAAACGTCGTGGGGGGTGATGAAAAGCCTGTGGCAGGCCGAAAAACATGGCACGATGCGATACGACACCGTGCAGAATAACTTCAGTTTGATTAACCGTCGCTGCGAAAATGAACTCGCGCAGGTCTGCCGTCAGGAGGATGTTGCCCTGCTGCCCTATTCACCGCTGGGAGGGGGCGTCTTGACGGGAAAATACAACGACCAGAATCCACCTGGCGGTCGCTTCACCGGCTACCTTGAAAAGGGCGAACCGCGACAGCAAAGGATGGCGCAGCGGTTTGTTAATCCGCGGACGATTGAGACGACGCGTCGGCTGAAAGCGATCGCTGACGATATCGGTGTGTCGTTAACCGCTCTTGCTGTCGCTTGGAGCAAGCAGCACGATTTCGTTGCGTCGACGATCATTGGCGCAACGACGATTGGTCAGTTGAACGAATCGTTACCCGCGGCCGATCTGGTGCTGGATCAAGAGACGTTGGACCGGATCGACGCGATCGATGTCGAAATTCCCAATCCGATGACCGAGGACGGGCTGCGTCGTCTGTAGATTGCTAGCGGTGAAATTCATGTAGTTTTGCTGAGCTTTTTCGGCATATTTTGGAACGCCTTGGAATTCCATCAAGCTTCGCTTGCGGAGGGTCGATGACCGATCAAATCCGATGGAAATTATCCCCGCAGGCGTGCTGGAAGCTCCTATGAAATTTCGACAAACGTTGCAATCGTTTTTGGTGGTCTGGACCTGTCTCGGACTCTCGGTTCCGGGAGTCTCGTTTGCCCATGGCAAGCCGGAAAGTGGTCAAACGGAGGGGGCGATACCCGTCGCGCCCCGTGTCCAAGATGTCGCCTTGCATCGCGATGGCACGCTCCAAGGAGCGGTCGTTGAGAGTAATGGAAAGCCGATCGAAGACGCGCCGGTCGTGATCGGTCGGTTCGGGAAACCGATCGCCGAATTGCGGACCGATTCCCAAGGGCGGTTTGTGGTCGGCGGTCTGGAGGCTGGGATCTATCAGGTCGTCACTCACGGCCGAGCCGAGCATTGCCGCGTTTGGACGCCCGGAACGGCCCCCGAGTCCGCAAAGCTGGGCGTCATCCATGTCGCCGATCCCGAGGTGGCCCGCGGTGCAGGGAACGGACGACTGCACGCGGTCTTTTGTCACCCGTTATTTGCATTTGCCGTCGCTGCGGCGTCCGTTGCGATTCCGATCGCTATCGACAGCAATGACGCCAGCTGAGCTTTCTGCGCCGCGAACCGCTCGGCCAAATCCCGCCAATGTGTGGTATATCCAGCCCTGCGCGGTTGATACATTGATATTGTAGGCAAGCGAAACATCACAACCGTGCCAGGAGATCTGAAGCGTGAATCAGTTAGAACAGCTGAAGCAATACACAACCGTGGTTGCCGACACCGGTGACTTCGAGACGATGAAGCAGTACCAACCTCAGGACGCGACGACCAATCCGTCGTTGATCCTGCAAGCGGCCGGTAAACCCGAATACGCCCACCTGATCGAACAAGCGGCTCGCGAAGCGGGAAGCAAGGGGACCGAGGCGGTCATCGATCGCGTGCTGATTCTGTTTGGACTGGAGATCCTGAAGATCGTACCTGGCCGCGTTTCGACCGAAGTCGATGCACGGTTGTCGTTTGACACGAAGGGAACGATCGACAAAGCGCATCAGCTGATCGCAGCTTACGAAGCCGAAGGGATCTCGCGGGACCGCGTGCTGATCAAGATCGCGTCGACCTGGGAAGGAATCCGCGCGGCTGAACAGCTGGAGCGCGAAGGGATCCACTGCAACCTGACGCTCCTTTTCTCGTTCGCTCAAGCGGTCGCATGCGCCGAAGCGGGCGTGCAGCTGATCTCACCGTTTGTCGGACGGATCTACGATTGGCACAAAGCGAAAGAGGGACGTGATTTTGCGGGTGCCGAAGACCCGGGAGTGATCTCGGTCACGTCGATCTACAACTACTACAAAAAGTTTGGCTATAAGACCGAGGTGATGGGGGCGTCGTTCCGCAACATTGGTCAGATCACCTCTTTGGCCGGCTGCGATCTGCTGACCATCAGCCCTAATCTGCTTCAAGAACTGGCCGATTCGGAGTCCGCGATCCAACCGACGTTGTCGGTCGAAGCAGCTCAGCAATCAGACCAGGAACGCATCTCCTTGGACGAGAAATCGTTCCGATTTGAGTTCAATGAAGATGCAATGGCCACCGAAAAAACGGCCGAGGGGATTCGCAAGTTCGCTGCCGATGTGGTGAAGCTTGAAAAGATCGACGCGATCGCCGGAGCGGCTTGTTAGTCCACCGTCCCGCGATGGTTTCGGCCTGTGAAAACACGGGCCGAAACCCAGTCGGTCGCTTGGACTGGCGGCTACTGGAAGTCGACAATTTCTCCACCCGCCATCGTCGCCATTGCGGCGATGGTCTTGGGGGCCACGTCTGCAGGTTGCAGGAGAACCGCTCCGTCTGCCAGCATGATGTAAAAGCCATTCGGCCGTGCCCCTCCCAGTCCATTGAGAGGCTGCTGCGGGTCGTAGGTAAGATCGTCCGGCTTGGTCCAGATGACCGATCGGTCAGGGTTCGCTTCGACCGCCATGATCGTATTGGACGTCCCATCGGTGATCTCGCCGAACCGCGTGGCGCGATCGTTTTGCATCAGCGTCCCAGGACCGTCGAAGGTCAAAAAGATCGTCTCGCCCGCTGGCAATTCGATTCCGGGCGAGGCAAACACGCTTGGCATCTTTTCGATCAGCGCCTTGTTGTGCTCACTGTCCCAGGGCTCATCGAGATGGAACTGTTTGTACAGATCCCCCTGTTCCAGGAACGGTAGCACGTGAACCCGCCAGCTGAGCCCGGTCGCTTTTTCGCTCGCGTTCACTCGCCGTGCTGGTAACTGGCCATAGGTGTCATGGTAGTTGTGCATCGCCAAAGCAATCTGCTTTAGGTTGTTGGAACTTCCCATTCCCTGTGCCGATGCTCTGGCCCCCTGGACTGCGGGCAGCAGCAGTCCGACGTGAAACGCAGCTTCCAGATCCAGGATATTCTCCAGCTGCAATACCAATTGGTCTGCTTCGGCCCGCGGCGTTAGCTCTTTGTACTTCGCGAGAATCATCCGCTTCAGATAAGCCTGCACCGGTTCCGCGATCGGGCTGTTCGTTGCTTGTATCGAATCGGTGATCGTCTGCAGCAACTGATTCGCACCGAATTCCAGCGCTTGCCGCGAGATCGCGTCGAGATTGCCCACCGAGGAATCGCCACGCGGCGACATTTGCAGCGACACGTACGGCGACTCTTTGAACGAGATCGTCAGGCCGGCAGAATCGAGATGGTCGGGCAATGACTTCAGGTTGGCAAGCTGTGGCGGCAGCGGGGGCATCTCCGAGGCCATGGCTTGGGCAAACAGTTGGATCTTCGCCATGTCAAACGCGACCAACAACCTGCCGCTGCCATGCATCTGCCGCATGCGGCGCCCCAATTTGCTGTTTTCGGTGACCTCGGGTTTGGCTTCCTGCATCGCCAAAACCTGCTTGAGTGCATTCTCCGTCCCTACGAACACCGTGCCATCGGGAAGCGTGCCGTAACCGCCGGCAAATCCAGTCTTGGCCGCTGTCTTTTGGTAGCTAAAATCGCCGACGCTTGCGTCGACCGTCTTAAAGGGCAACCGCACCGCCAGTTCAGCACCAACGATCGGTTTCAGCAGTACGCCCCAGCAGACAGCCTGTTCGATGGGCGCAACGCTCAGAAAACCAACGGCCGACTGGATCGTGGCGGGATCGACGCCCAGCATCTGATTGGCCAGGTTCGCGAACAGTTCGTGTGGCAAGAATTTCAGCGAGGGGTCTTCAACGAGCGAGGCCGGATCGAAACTTCCGACAAGATACGCATTCAGCGGCACGTGGCGTTGTAACGCAACGAGTCCCAGGTGCGAATTTCGCTCCAGGTGACGGTATTCACCCACGATGCGATCGAACTTCTCCGATTCCTCGGTCTTGCGATAGAGACCCGCAATTTCATTGAGTGTCATCAGTTGCGATGGGACATCGACGCCCAAGCGATTTTCGATCCTCCGCGTCTCCAACAGTGCCGCCTCGGCCTCGGCCAAGCGGCCCAGGTCGCGATAAAAGATTGCTTTGTTGTACAAGAGTGTTGCGTAGCGGACGGTCTCCTTGCCTATCGTCTGCTCATACATTTCAAGCGACGTATCGAAAGCGGCTTCCGCCTGCTCGGTCTGGCCGGTTTGGGTCAAGGCGGTGGCTAGGGTGCCGTATTCGCTGGCTAGTTTTGGGGTGATGCCCGCGATCTCTTTTCGCGTGGCCAGCGCCTCGGGGCTTAACGCAGCGACACGATCGAACTGCTTTGCCGCCAGCAACGCTTCCACTTCTTTGGAAGTCTTTATCGCTGCATTGTAGCGATCGATCGCTTCGGGCGTCGCTTGGGCGAGTTGTTGGGCGCGGCGGTTCAAACAAACCAGGTCATTGTAAGCTTCCAGTTTCAGGTCGGTCCGACGGCGTGCGATGTTAATCGTCTGACTGTAGAGCTCCGCAGAGCGTTTGTATTCACCGAGTTCGTAGAGCGAGAAGGCCAGCAGGCCGCCATCCCCTTGGGGTGTCGCGCGGTAAGCATTCGTGAGGTCGACGTTGTCAGCACCGAGTTGCTCCTCCGCCATTTCCAGCAACTTCACTTCGGTAACAAACAGTTCGTTCAGCTTTTTGAGCGCTAAATCGGTCTGTTGCTTCTGGTCAGCATCGCGATACTCGTTAATGAGTTGCGACTTCCGCTGGACCAGTGAATCGTAGTCTTCGGGGATCGCCGAATCGACCTCGGTGGCGGGTTCTGCCGGTTCGGCGGGTACCGCGGGACTTGCTTCGCTGGGGGTTGCTGGGGCGGGCGCAGTTGCATCGGCGGCAGGCTGCGCCCATGCCAGAGAGGGTGTCCACATGACGAACAGTAGGAAGGCAGTTTGGGTCTTCATTTCAGCGGTTCCGTAATGTGTTTCACTCGGCGGCGAGCATCGGATGGATCGGCAGAGCGGGAACGTCTCGCTCGTTTTGCCTGCGTTCAGAAGGCGGTGGGGGCTTCGCCGACGCTCCCCCCCGTCCTTCATTTCTAAGTCATTTTAGCGAATCGATATCGGCAGGAGTGGGGGCTGCTAGCTCCAGTCGCGCGCTGGGCGTGATCGCAACCGATTTGCCTCGTCATCGCCGACAAACGTTTCGGTTTTCGGGTCCAGTGTCAGCTTGCGTTGCAACATCCAGGCAAGCGCTGCTGCGTGGCATGCGACGTGCGATCGACGCATGACTTCAGCGTTGGCGATCGGTGCTTTGCGAGACTTCACGCAATCGAAGAAGTCGCGTGCGTGTGCGGTCACGTCCAGACCGACCACGCGTTTGTAGTCTCCGACGCGCGATTGAAGGTCTGCAGGCTTGACCACAATCTCGCCGCTGTCGCCTGTTTCAACAGAGCCTTCGCTGCCGACAAATCGAACCGGACAGGTTCCCAGTCGAGTGATCCAGTTTGGGCCGCGATCGCCAAATGGTTCTTTCAGGAAGTCGATAACCAGCTTGACGCCGTTGGCATACATGCAAGTGATATTTGTTTCCGAGGGGCTGTATTCCACAGGCAGTGTGTCGTCGGAGTTGTTTGCCATTTGGCACAGGTCGACCGTGTGCGCGCCCCAGTCCAGCAGTCGGGCGCCGGAATCGAAATCGTAGAGCCCTCGCCATCCTCCGTTCACGTACTTGCTGTTGTAAGGACGCCAGGGGGCGGGTCCCAGCCACATGTTCCAGTCGCAGGTTTCGCGATCGGGAGTCGGTTCGCCAGGGAGCCAGTTATTGCTGAGCGTAGGGATGTAGACCGACGCATAGAGCGTGTGCAGTTTGCCCAACGCGCCGGTTTGCGCCAGTCGCACGGCTTGTTGGAAATTAGGGACACTGCGGCGTTGTGTTCCCGCTTGGAACACGCGATCGGTCCGCTTCATCGTTTCCGCAAGTTGTTGGCAGAGATCGATTGTGATGCCGCATGGCTTCTCGCTGTAAACATCTTTGCCCGCTTCTGCGGCAAGCATTGATGCCGATGCGTGCCAGCGGTCGCCGGTTGCCACGATCACGGTGTCGATGTCATCACGCGATAGGAGTTCGCGGAAGTCGCGATAGACGACGCAGTCATCGTTCTTGTAGTGGCCGTCGATAAGCTTTTTGCCTGCGACGCGGCGCGACTCCTGTACGTCGGCAACGGCGACGACCTGGACGTCGTCCAGGGTCAGCATCGACTTCAGGTCATAGGTGCAGCGTGGGCCAATACCGATCACGCCCAATGAGATCTTGTCGCTTGGGGCGACCCGCGTTTTGCCCAAAGCCTGTGGGGAAACCACCCAAGGGGCTGCGGCGACCATGGCGGACGTGGCAGCGGAACGTTTAAGGAATTGACGGCGAGCATTTTCGGGGTTGTTTTGCATTGGGAAACTCGAGGAAACTGATTGGGGGGAGGTGTTGGGTTCCCCAAACTATACCGACTGCCTAACCCGACTCAACTCAATTCCCAGGGCTCCGTCAGGCTTTACCCAGTTAAAACAAAACCCCTCGGCTGCCCCCTGCGCAGGGCCGCAGCGAGATCGTCAGAAAAATTCCAATCAAAAGATCTTCTTTGGCGTTGACGATGGCCGAAGCTAACCTTATCTTCATCGCTCCCACGTTGTGGGCGGGCTCAGCGTGCCGAATCGGAACGCCGAGCTTTCTGTTGAATTTGCCTTAATCGTTTACTGGACTGACTTGCCGTGGCGTCTCCTCACGAAATCATCCGAATCCGCATGGAAGCCTACGATCATTCGATCTTGGACCAGAGTGCGGCTGACATTGTTGATACCGTGAAGCGGACTCACAGTGAAGTTCACGGGCCGATCCCGTTGCCGACTCGCATCGAGCGATACACGGTGATCTCTGGGCCGTTTGTGAATAAGAAAGCACGTCAGCAGTTCGAAATTCGGACGCATAAGCGATTGATCGACATTGTTCAAGCGACCGCAAAGACGATCGAAGCTCTCAATAAGTTGAGCTTGCCAGCGGGCGTTGACATTAAGATCAAGGCAACTGCTAGCTAGTCAGCAGCTCACGCGGAGCGTGGTCGACTGTGCTGCAACATTAAAATGCTGGCGGACGTTTCGTCTGTTTGCATCGAATAAGATATCGCATCGTGCGGGCTTTGTCTCGTGTTGGTGCATTACCCGTTTGTTTAACCACTTCGCTGGAACCGCCGTATTGTACGGAAGCTTCAGGGTAACCGCCAGAGATTTTCTTTTGGTAGGACCTTGTTAAGCAACACGCTCCACGAATTTACTGTTGAGGCGAGGCTGACATGTCACGAGGAATCCTCGGACGCAAAGTCGGTATGACGCAGTTGTACTCCGACGACGGCACGGTAATGACCGTGACTGTGCTCGAAGCTGGTCCATGCAATGTCTTGCAGGTTCGTACCCAGGAGCGTGATGGTTATCAGGCGGTGCAGTTAGGCTTCTCTGATAAGCCTCGCCGGTTGGCGAGTCGCAGCGAGCGTGGCCATGTTGCCAAGCTGGACAGCAAGCGTCAGCGTGACCGCAATAAGTCAGGTGCTGCTGTTGTTGCCAAGGCGGATTGCGAGCCGCAACGTTTTGTTCGCGAAATTCGCGGTGAAACCGATCTTGAAGTCGGTGCGCAGGTTGGCGTTGACGCCTTTGCAGAAGTGAAGGCTGTTGATGTTACCGGTACCAGCAAGGGTCGTGGTTTCGCTGGTGTTATGAAGCGACATAACTTCTCTGGTCAACGTGCAACGCACGGTGTCAAGAAAGTGCACCGTCATGCTGGTGGTACTGGTTGCAGTGCCTCGCCAAGCCGGACCTTCAAGGGTCGTCGCATGGCTGGTCAGTATGGAAATGTGAAGCACACGAAACGAAACCTTCAGGTTGTGCGTGTCGATGCCGAAAACAATTTGATCATGGTGCGCGGTGGCGTTCCGGGTCCGGCTGGTGGATACGTTGTCATCCGCGAAACGAACATGGTCAGGTAGAAAAGATGGCAAGCCTAACAATTTACAATGCAAGTGGCAGCGAAGTCGGCAAGTACGACATCGATCCTGCTGAGATTGCGCCCCGAATCAGCAAGCAATTGTTGCACGACGCATGTGTGATGTACCAAGCGAATGCTCGCATGGGAACGCATCGTACCAAGTCGCGTGCAGAAGTTGCTGGTCACAAGAAGAAGATGTTCCGCCAGAAGGGAACCGGCAACGCACGCATGGGTCACAAGCATACCAATGTGCGCACCGGTGGTGGTCACGGGCATGCAATTCGCCCACGTGACTACAGCTATAAGATGCCCAAGAAGGCCATGCAGACTGCGACGCGTATGGCGATCGCTAGCAAGATTATCGACGACGAAATGGTTGTTATCGATAAGCTGGATTTCGATAAGCCCGCTACCAAGGCGATGGCAGGGATCCTGAAGGCGTTGGGGATTGATGGCAAGACGGCGTTGGTTGCAACCGCTGGACGTTGCGTTAACACCTACAAGAGCGGCCGGAACATTGCTGGTGTGAGCGTCTCGCCCGTTGCTGACTTGAACGCATTGACGGTCATTAAGCCTCACCGGATTTTGATCACCAAGGACGCGTTGGACCGCATTCGCGACGGCGTGTTCAAGAAGCAGGCGACTGAGAATACCGAGAGTGGATCAGAAGCGGAGGCCTCGTAAGCACTATGTCGACAACCACAGAACAACAAGTCCGACTCGACGCACACCGCGAAAAAGGTGTGCAGTTGGAATCGTATCAGGTTTTGCTGCGTCCATTGGTTACTGAAAAGGGTGTCCATCGCGCTAGCCGCAATAACCAATATGCTTTCGAAATCCACAAGTTAGCGAACAAAGACGACGTCCGGTCGGCTGTCGAAGATTTGTTCAACGTTAAGGTTGAGAAGGTTCGTATTCAGAATCGCAAGGGAAAGCCTCGTCGATTCAAGTTTCGAACGGGTCGTTCGGCGGATTGGAAGAAAGCGTTGGTAACGCTGGATGCTGAGCACCGTATCGATTTCTTCTAGGACTGCCATTGCAGTTCGGGAAGCGAGCAACATGCTAGTGGCGATGACGTCCGGCATGCATGAAAAATCAAAGTTCAGATTTGTTTAGGTAACGCCACTATGGGCATTCGAGTATATAAGCCAACGTCCGCCGGTCGCCGCAACGCGTCGGTAAGTGACTTTAAAGAGCTGACCAAGGGTGCGACCCCTGAGAAGCGTTTGTTGCGTCCTAAGCGTAAGACCGCTGGGCGAAACAATCAGGGCAAGATTACCGCGCGTCACCGTGGTGGCGGACACAAGCAGATGTACCGGATCATCGACTTTCGTCGTGTGAAGGATGATATGCCTGCGACGGTTGATTCGATCCAATACGATCCGAACCGCTCTGCTCGTATCGCGTTATTGAAATACGCCGACGGTGAGAAGCACTATGTTGTTGCTCCCGATGGCTTGAAGGCTGGCGACCCTGTTGAAAACGGGCCTAGCGCGCCGCCAAAACTTGGTAATTGTTTGCCGTTGAAGAACATTCCTTTGGGTACGACGGTCTGCTGCGTTGAATTGCGACCTGGTGCTGGTGCTTCTTTCTGCCGTTCGGCAGGAACCGAAGCAACGTTGATGGCACGCGAGGCCGATTGGGCTCAGTTGTCGTTGCCAAGTGGTGAAATTCGTCGCGTGCCTAGCAAGTGCCGAGCAACCATTGGCAAGGTTAGCAACACCGATCATATGAAGGTTGTGTTGGGCAAGGCTGGTCGTGCACGTTGGATGGGGCGTCGTCCTCACGTTCGTGGTACGGCGATGAACCCGATCGATCACCCGCACGGTGGTGGTGAAGGTCGTACCAAGGGCGGCCGTCATCCGGTTAGCCCGCAGGGCAAGAATGCCAAGGGTGGAGCAACGCGTCAACGTCGCAAGCCGAGCAACAGCTCGATCGTGCGTCGACGTCGGTCGCGTCGCTATGGCCAGTTGAAATTGATTAAGTAGCATTTGGGGTGTGTTTAGGGTCTCGTTGGCAGCTTGCTAAGCGACGACCTGGGCCACCAACACGTTAACACAATACAGATACGCGAAGAACTATGAGTCGTTCGAGCAAAAAAGGCCCGTTTGTTGATCCTAAAGTTTTCTCCAAGGTGCTGAAGCAACTTGAAGGGGGCAAGAAGGAGCCAATCAAAACGTGGGCACGCGCCTGCACGATTGTGCCTGAATTTGTCAATTTGACATTCATGGTCCATGACGGTCGCAAGCACATGAAAGTGCTCGTAAGCGAAGACATGGTTGGTCACAAGTTGGGTGAATTTGCACCGACGCGAACGTTCCGTGGTCACGGCGGCAAGAAGAAGTAGGAATTCGATTCATGTCATTCAATGCCTCCCATCGTTATTGTCGCATGAGCGCTCAAAAGGTTCGCCTGGTTGCGGATTTAATCCGCGGCAAGTACGCCGATGAAGCGCTGGACATTTTAAAGTATCAACCACAGCGTGGTGCTCGCATGTTGGAGAAGGTTCTCCGCAGTGCGATCGGTAACGCCCAAGACCCCGACCAGAACGGTGGTCGCAACATTGGGGTGGATGAATTGGTTGTCAACGACGTTCGCGTCGATGGTGGCCCAATGTTCAAGCGGATCCGGCCGCGTGCTCGTGGAACCGCGTTCATGATCAAGAAGCGAATGAGCCACATCCACGTCGGCGTAGTGCCGTTGGATGAGATTTAACAACGAAAGATCAGAGGCGTTCCGAGGGCTTCACCCCCAGGGCTACTCCGATACAAATACGACACAAGAATGCCAGCTCGCAATCGTCCTGGCCAACCCTAGAGATAGAATCTAATGGGACAAAAAGTCAATCCTGTTGCGTTTCGAACCGGTGTTACCATCGGCTGGAAAAGCCGTTGGTATGCGTCGAAGAAGCAGTTCGGTGAACTGTTGCTCGAAGACAAGAAGGTTCGTGACCACATCAAGAACCACCCCAAGCGGACTCAATATCGCAATGCGGGTATCGACCGGATTGAGATTGAACGAACGACAGACGAAGTTCGCGTGATCATGTTTGTCGCGCGGCCGGGTCTGATTATTGGGAAGAAGGGTCAGGAAGTCGAGCTTCTTCAAGAAGAGCTTCAAAACCTGACCGGCCGTCGGATCAATTTGAAAATCGAAGAGATCAGTCGACCAGAAATTATGGCTCAGTTGGTGGCAGAAGATATCTGTCAGCAACTGGCAAAACGATCAAGTTTCCGTCGAACCATGAAACGTTCGATGGAGCAAACCATGGATGCGGGTGCAAAGGGCATCAAGATCCAACTGGCAGGCCGGTTGGGTGGCGCGGAAATGGCTCGGCGTGAGAAACAAAGTTTAGGTTCGGTTCCCCTGAGCACTTTGACTGCCAAGATCGACTACGGATTCGCTGAGGCGATGACGGCTCAAGGTCATATTGGCGTTCAAGTTTGGGTTAACCAAGGTACACACGGAGAAGAGACCGATGGCGCTGATGCCCAAGAGGGTCAAGCATCGAAAAAGCCAAAGAGGACGTATAAAAGGTAACGCGACTCGCGGCAACACGGTTGTCTTTGGTGATTTTGGTCTGCAATCCCTGGAACCAGGGTGGATCCGAGCACAAACAATCGAAGCTGGCCGTATCGCAGCCCAACAATACGTTCGTGGTGAAGGTACGCTTTACATTCGCTTGTTCCCGCACCGTTCGATTACCAGCACTCCGCTGGAAACTCGGATGGGTAAAGGTAAGGGTGAACCCGAAGCGTGGGTGGCAGTCGTTAAGCCTGGCACCATCCTGTACGAGCTTGGCGGTGTAACAGAACAACAAGCGAAGGTGTGTTTTGCGCGTTTGGCGTCGAAGATGCCTGTCAAGGTGAGGTTCGTTTCGCGGCGTGCGATGTAAGCCGGTTGCGACCGTACCAAAACGGTTTTAACGGCTGCAAGCCCGAAACAACAACACAATGGTGAGTGGTGATGAAAATTACTGAACTACGAGAAATGAGCGACGAACAGCTGCAGCTGACGCTCAAGGAAACTGCAGAAAAGTTGTTCCATTTGAAGTTTCAAGCTCAAACAGAACGATTAGACGCGCCAAGTGAGATTCGCAAGAGTCGACGGTTGATCGCGCGGATTAAGACAATTCAAACCCAGCGTGCTCCCGAAGCTGTCGCCGAAGGCGAAGCTGCGGCGACTTAGCAAAAACGTGTGGTGGTCAAGCACTGCAACAGTTGAACACAGGTAATTACGAATGCCAAAGCGTGTACTAACCGGCGTCGTCACTGGCGACAAGATGGCAAAGACTCGCCGCGTTGAAATTAAGCGGTTGGTTAAGCATCCAAAGTATAAGAAATACGTACGTCGTCGTACGGTTTGTTATGCACACGACGAACAAAATGAATCCGCGGTTGGCGATTTGGTAGAGATCGTAGAGTCGCGTCCTTTAAGCAAGCTCAAGCGATGGGAACTCGTTCGCGTCGTTGAGAAGAGCACCGCTGTGGACGTTGCCGCTCTGCGAGCTGCTCGCAAGCACGCTGCCAGCGAAGCGGAAAGCGAAGCGATCGAAGCGGCTCACGGCGTCGAAGCGGATAGCCAATAGGCTTGTCTGCTGAATGGATCGTCCTGGGGTTAAACCAGGCGATCGATTGAGTTCGGTTAATATACTGCAAATATGCCAAACGCTCATTCTGTGGTTCGCAGCGAATGCTTCGCTTCGGGCCGGGGAACGCAGACGGCAACTTATGAGATAACAGATCATCAGCCATGATCCAACAAGAAACAAGACTAGCTGTTGCCGACAACACCGGCGCTCGCGAAGTGATGTGCATCAAAGTGCTCGGTGGTTCGCGTAGGCGTACCGCGGGACTCGGCGATGTCATCGTGTGCAGCGTGAAAAGCACGATTCCTGGCAGTGATGTCAAGAAGAAGGCTGTCGTCAAGGCGGTAATCGTCCGTACCAAGTCGCCAACGCGTCGTGCCGACGGAAGTTACATTCGTTTTGACAGCAACGCCGTGGTAATTGTTGATAACGACAAGAACCCACGTGGTACCCGTATCTTCGGTGCTGTAGCTCGCGAATTGCGTGAGAAGAGCTTTATGAAGATTGTCAGTTTGGCCAGCGAAGTCGTTTGAGCGGAGATATTTAAGATGCTGATCAAAGTTAATGACAACGTTCAAGTGATCGCGGGCGCCGACAAGGGCACCACCGGCAAGGTGTTGAAGGTCGATCACAAGAATAACAAGGTTCTTGTCGAAGGCGTCGCTCGCGTGTGGAAGCACGTTCGCAAGAGCCAGAAGAACCCACAGGGTGGACGATTGAACAAGGAGATGCCAATTGCAATCTCCAACGTGATGATCGTTTGTCCACAGACCGGCAAGCCATCGCGAATTGGCGTCCGTTATTTGAAAGACGGCACCAAGGAACGTTATGCGAAGGCTTCGGGTGCTTCGCTCGGCACGATGAGCCCGCCGCGGCCGGCATACGCGTCGTAGGTATTTGACAAAGCGGTTCGCGTCAGAACGCAGACTGCAGCGATACGAAGTCATTTCAAAGAAACAAACTGATAGTACGATGGCAGACTACGTTCCACGATTACAGACGATGTACCAAAACGAGATTCGCGCCGCGCTTCAAGAGAAGCACGGTTTGAAGAATCCGATGACCGTGCCTCGTCTCGAGAAGATCACGCTGAACATGGGTGTGGGCTCGGCGACCCAGGACAAAAAGAACCTGGAAACCGCTTACGCAGCGATGACCGAAATCGCTGGCCAAAAGCCCGTCTTCACCAAGGCTCGCAAGTCGATCGCTAACTTCCGGTTGCGAGAAGGGATGTCGATCGGTTGCATGGTCACCTTGCGTGGTGCTCGCATGTACGAATTTTTGGATCGCTTGGTGGCTGTTGTTTTGCCACGTGTTCGCGACTTTCGCGGTATCAGCCGCAAAGCGTTCGATGGACGCGGCAACTACAGCATGGGTCTATCCGAAATCATGGTGTTCCCCGAGTTGAACCCTGACAAATTCACCAAGCCGCAAGGTTTGAATATCACAATCAATACAACAGCACACAATAACGACCAAGGTCGCGATCTGTTGGAGATGTTCGGAATGCCATTCCGGGAAGATCCTAAGAAAGCAGCGGAAGCAGCCGAGGCAGCTGCCGCAGTCTAAGTCGTAGTTCAACCGCTTGTCAGCGATGAATTGTGAACGCTAGAATGCCGCCTCGCCAAAGGCGGTTATCCATACAAACGTTGTGCAACGTAATGCACGACACAATATTTCACCCAGTTTTTCCACAGGTATCCACCAAGTGGCCAGCAAATCGAAGATCGCAAAGGCGGAAAGGGAACCTAAGTTCTCAACCCGTCGCGAAAACCGTTGTCAGCTGTGTGGGCGGCCTCGAGCCGTGTATCGCAAGTTTGGCTTATGCCGCATCTGTTTCCGCAAATACGCTGATCAAGGCTTGATTCCGGGTGTCCGGAAAGCCAGCTGGTAAAGGGGACTCCAAGACCATGATGACTGACCCAATCGCCGATATGCTCACCCGCATCCGCAATGCTGTGCGCGTCGAACGGCCTTATGTCGATATCCCGCTCAGCCGCGTGAAACGTGGTATCGCCGATGTGCTTAAACGCGAAGGCTTTATTTGGGATTGGGAGGAAGTCGACTCCGAAGACTTGCCTATCAAATTGATTCGTTTGGAACTGAAATACGGTCCCAATGGCGAACAATTGATCCAATCCATCACACGGATCAGTAAGCCTGGCCGACGCACCTACGTGCGAAGCCGTGAGCTGCGACCGATCCTTGGTGGAATGGGCATTACGATCATTAGCACCAGCAAAGGCGTGGTTAGTGACCGCGAAGCGCGTCGCCAAGGTATTGGCGGCGAAGTGCTTTGCGAAGTCGCCTAGCCCTTACGTATTGTTTCGATTGAACTGTGACAGTCCAATCTGTCAAGCAAACCAACAAGCAGAACCATGTCCCGAGTTGGAAAAAAACCAGTATCTATCGTCAGCGGCGTAAAAGTTTCGCTCGACGGCAAGCTGATCACTGTTGAAGGCCCGAAAGGCAAGTTGACGTTCGAGCATCGCTCGGAGGTTGAAGTGAAGGTCGACGACGGACAGGTTACCGTCAGTCGCTTTAATGATGACCGCGAGAGTCGCTCGTTTCACGGGCTGACGCGTGCGGTGATTCAGAACATGATCGTCGGCGTGACTCAGGGCTACGAAAAGAAGCTCGATATCGTCGGTGTCGGTTACGTCGCATCGGTTCAGAATGGTGAGATTCAGATGCGAGTCGGTTTCGCAAACGAATTGGTGCGTAAGATCCCTGAAGGATTGACCGTCGTTTGTCCTGACACGACGCACGTGACGATTACCGGTTGCGATAAGCAACAGGTAAGTCAATTTGCTGCGGAATTGCGATCCCTGCGAAAGCCAGAGCCTTACAAGGGCAAGGGAATTCGTTATTCTGGTGAGCAAGTCAAGCTGAAGGCTGGTAAGGCGTCGGCTAAGTAGCGGCAAAGCGTGCCCCGAGCAAGGCGAACCAAACACATATTCCCCTGGCAAAATCCAGGGGCAACGATATCATCACCCCGGACCGATTGCTGGGGCTTTGGCAGGAAATGAGTTGTGGATAAGAACAAGAAGCAAGACAAAAATCGCCAACGACGTCGGTTTCACGTCCGTAACAAGTTGCGTGGTTCGGCGGATCACCCGCGTTTGTGCGTGAATCGTTCGCTGAGCCATTTCAGCTGCCAGTTGGTCGATGATATCAACGGCAAAACGCTGGCGAGTGCAAGCACGAAGGACAAGTCCCTGCGAGACGCCGTAAAGTTTGGCGGTAATTGTGACGCGGCCGCAGCGATCGGCAAAGCCGTCGCCGAACGCGCCGTTGCTGCAGGAATCAAGCGGGTCAAGTTGGATCGCGGTCACTGCAAGTATCATGGTCGCGTTAAAGCATTCGCTGATGCGGCACGCGAAGCAGGACTTGAATTTTAATTTCGCTTTGGATTGCATCTCGTGGCAGTTGCCATCAGAGCGAACAAAGCACCATCGCAATCAATCACCGAAGAGAACGAACTGGTGTCTGACAATTCTGGACAAGGCGATCTGTTAGATCGCGTGGTAAAGATCAAACGATGTGCGGCCGTTGTAAAAGGTGGTCGTCGTTTTAGCTTCGCTGCGATGGTTGTCGTCGGCGACGGCAAGGGCAAGGTTGGCTGGGGCTACGGAAAAGCTAACGAAGTTCCACCAAGCGTGCAGAAGGCCACGAAGCAAGCCACACGCGACATGGTTGCAGTCCCGTTGATCGCTGGAAGTATCCCGCATCAGGTTTGGGGTAAGTTCGGCGCTGCGAAGGTGCTGTTGATGCCCGCGGGTGCTGGTACCGGTATCATCGCGGGACAAGCAGTCCGCGCTGTCTGCGAATCGGCAGGTATTCACGATATTTTGACCAAGAGCTACGGAACGAACAATCCTGTAACTCTTGTGAAAGCAACCATCGACGCACTCGGCAAATTGCGAACGCGAGAAACGATCGCGGCATTGCGTGGCGTTGAGCTAGACAATTAGATCGACTGAACAATTGGTTCAATTGTTCTCCAAATCAGAGCACACGATATGAAACTTCACGACGTCAACACCGGCATTACCAAGAATCGCAAACGGAAGCGCATCGGCCGCGGTCCCGGTTCGGGGCATGGCAAGACCGCTGGACGAGGGCATAAAGGCCATAAGAGCCGCAGCGGTTACAGCCGCAAGCCAAGCTTCCAGGGCGGTACGATGCCGTTGTTCCGCCGTATTCCAAAGCGTGGCTTCAACAATGCATTCGCGCCGGTTGTTAAGGTGATGAACGTGCAGGATTTGGAAGCGCTGTGTGATGACGGCATGGAGATCACTCCAGAAGTGCTGACCTCGACTCGCGTTCTTACAGGTATCTTCGACGAGCTGAAGATCCTCGGAAACGGCGAACTGACGAAGAAGCTGAAGGTTTCCGCACATCGCTTCAGTAAGAGCGCTGTGGAAAAGATTCAAGCTGCCGGTGGTGAAGTCACCATCCTGTCGCCGAAGCGTCTTCCTAAGGAACGCGCTGAATTGTTGAAGTCGGGTGAAGTTCCACGAGCTCACAAGTAGTGCGATTCTTCGGGATAATTCTCGAAGCGGCATTTCATAAAATGGGCGATGCCCCGACTGTTTTTTGTCCATTGACGATAGGACAAACGTCTTTCAGCAGTCTCATACATGTCAGACGCTTGTCGCAAACGAATCTTAAAATTACGAAGCTCAAGCATCTGACAGAGTTCCTCTAGCGAGGAACACCGGTGGCGTGGGCCAAGGAACGGATTAGACCATGCTGGAAAAATTACGCGTCGTTTTTACGATCCCTGAGCTTCGTAATAAAATTCTTCTGACGCTGGGACTGCTTGCGATCTATCGTATCGGGTTCCACATCTCGTTGCCGATGATGAACCAGAATCTGGCGCCTTCGGCCGGTGAGGACACCGCGTCGCAGTTCTTTGAGAAGGTCAGCTTGTTTGCTGCGAGCGATCTCCGCCAGGCGACGATTTTCGGTTTGGGGATTATGCCCTACATTTCCGCATCGATCATCTTTCAGTTGCTCGGTAGCGTTTGGGCTCCCATCGAAGAGCTGAAGAAAGAGGGCGAAGCCGGCCGCAAGAAGATCAACGAATACACCCGTTACCTGACGGTCGTGTTGTGCCTGATCCAAAGCTACATGTATCTGAAGTTTTGGTTGATGGCCGGCGGCGAAGGCGAGGCGAGTAAAGTTAACCCGAACTTCTTTGGCGCCGATAGCAACACGCTGTTTTGGGGCTGGCAGATCACTGCGGTTTTGATCATGACCTGCGGTACGATCTTCTTGATGTGGTTGGGTGAGCAGATCGACGAATACGGTATCGGTAATGGTATCAGTTTGTTGATTATGGCTGGTATTTTGGCTCAAATGCCAGGTGCTTTGTTCGACCTGATTCAGAACATGAAGACCGAATTGGTTGGGCTTTCCAAGGGAACGGTCGGCATTGAGACGTTAATCATATTGATTGTGCTCTTTGTCGCGGTGGTGTTTGGCGTGGTGTTTATCACGCTGGGCCAGCGACGGATTCCGACTCAAAGTGCGAAGTTCACACGGGGTCGTCGTGTTTACGGTGGCAACCGTCAGTTCCTTCCCCTGCGGATCAATCAAGCGGGTGTGATGCCGATCATTTTCGCCAGCAGCTTGTTGATGATCCCAGGTGTTATGTTGCAGTTTCTTTCGAAGTCGTTCACTCCCGGGACGTTCATGTTCTCGGCCCTGAACGGTTTTGGATCGATCATGAGCAGCGGGACCTCGTTTGTTTACAACATGATGTATGTGGCGCTGATTTTCTTCTTCTGCTACTTCTGGACGGCCATCACTTTCAATCCGAAGGAGATGTCCGATCAGTTGAAGGACCACGGAACGTTCATTCCAGGCTATCGGCCCGGTAAACGGACTGCGGATTATCTGGAGAAGGTCATGGTCCGGATCACGTATGTCGGTGCTGCGTTTTTGGCGATCGTCGCGATTGTTCCAACGATCGTTTACGGATCGCTGGGCGTCTCCTATTCAATCGCGGGTTTCTACGGCGGTACCGGTTTGTTGATTGCGGTTAGCGTCGCGTTCGACCTGATTCAAAAGATCGATAGCCATCTGGTGATGCGTAACTACCGCGGCCTTTTGGAAGGCTAATCGTTACCGTCCAAGTATCGACAACCAAAACCGTTTGCTTGCTTTCAACGGAGCTGTCCAATGCGAATCATTTTCATTGGGCCTCCGGGTGCTGGTAAAGGGACTCAGTGTAAGCAATTGGTCGATCATCTCTCTGTCCCTCATCTTTCTACGGGGGATATGCTGCGAGAGATTCGCTCCGAACGATCATCGCTCGGTCGATTGGTGGCATCGTATATCGATATGGGGCGTTTGGCTCCTGATTTTTTGGTTGTTCGCATTGTCGAAGAGTTCCTGCGACGTGAACAATGCAATTCCGGTTGTATGTTCGACGGCTTTCCACGGACATTGCTGCAGGCACAACTGCTTGGCGAGCAATTGGCTAGCAGAGACGATCGGATTTCGATGGTGTTGAATCTGGATGTCGACGAGGACGCGTTGGTCCAGCGTCTGCTGAAACGTGCGGAGATCGAGAAGCGTGCGGATGACAACGCGGAAACGATTCAGCAGCGGTTGCGGGTATACCATCGACAAACTTCGCCGTTATTAGATTTCTACGCGCAGCGCGGATTGGTCGAAAGAATCGACGGTTGTCAGCATCCCACGGCTGTGTTCGATCAGATTCTTGATCGTGTTCGTGCGCGGATGGGGTGATCCTTTCGCGGAAGGTCGACGGCGTGCGCAGATCGGCTGGTTTGGAAGAGAGATGAAGCGATATGTCGATTTGGTATCGTTGCGGTGAATGGTTCGACGGCGAAATCGTCCTGCCCCTCGATGACCTTGGTTTGTTCCAGGGGGTTTGTGCGGTCGAACGTTTGCGAACCTACGGGCAGCGTGTCTTTCTGCTCGATGAATATCTGCAACGGTTGCAGCGCTCGGCTGCGACGCTTTCCATCGATGTTTCGGAAGCCATTGTTCGGTTGCCGGATGTGATCGGTGAATTGCTGCAGCGGAATGCGCTATCCGTCGATACAGGCATCACCTTGCTGGTCACGCCGGGGGATTTGCAGCGACGTGCGCCTACGGTGCTCGCGCACTTAGTGCCGTTGGACTTCGCTCGGATTTCGCGATTGCAACGCGAGGGGGAGCGTTTGGTGCTCACGTCGGTCGTTCAGCCCGCTGCTGAAACGGTTCCGCGACAAGTGAAGCATCGCAGTCGGATTCATTATTATCTTGCCGCCCAGCAGGCCCGGCGGATCGATCCCGCAGGGACGGCGGTGCTCTTGGACGCCGATGGTTCGCTGACGGAGACGGCATCGGCAAACCTTCTATTGGTTCAAGAGGGTTGCATTTATGGGGCGCCGTCGGAACGTGTGCTGCCGGGAGTCACGTTATCGGTCGTTCGGCAGCTGGCCAAGGCTGCGGGGATTCCTTGGCGAGAGCAGCCGCTTTCCGCATCGATGTTCGAGGACGCTGATGAGATTCTCTTGACGGGGACGGGGCCGGGGATCTGGTTCGGCAATCATCGCCGCGGTCCGATCTACCAGCAGCTTCTCGAAGCGTTTTCAGCGTTTACCGCGGCGCCGGCCTGATGGTCGTGCGCGTCTCGCGAAGCACGTCGCGCAGGCCAGCTCGGTAATCGGGAAATGCCAGCTGGGGGCAGAGGTCGCGTCGCATGCGCGCGTTCCAGATCCGTTTGCTTGTCGTTGCCCGGCGACTTGCCATCGCTGTGGGGGGGGCCGACTCGAAGCTTGGCGCGGGGCGACCCAGCACGCGGGCGATCTCCTCGTAATACGTTTGTCGAATGACGGGATGGCCGTCGGAGATCACGTAGGTTTTTCTCTCGGAACAGTTCGTTTCCCATGCGGCGATCACGGCGTTTGCGGCGTCCTCGACATGGATCAGATTGAGATAGCCCGCTGTCGGGGCCGCGAGCGGGAGACCCGACAGGATATCTTTCCCACGGGGGACGCGGTCGGGGCCGTAGATTCCCGCCATACGCAGCACCGTCCATGGTGAAGCGGGGCGTTGTTGCCTCAGCGTCTCTTCGGCTTGCAAATGAGCCCACCCCCCCGATCCGATGCTCGGTCGGCAGGGTGAGGATTCGTCGACCCAGATGCCCCCGGTTTGGTGATACACGCCCGTGGAACTGACGTAAACGAGATTTGCTTCGGGGTTTGTTGCCTTCAGTGCATTTCGCAACCCACCGACGTAGACGTCGTATTGGGATTGGCCGCTGCTGCGGTCCCAGCCAACGGCAACGAGGATACGGTCGCAAACCGGTAAATCGGTTAGTGTGCTGGGTCGGGTCCAATCGGCAACAATGGGGGTGATTCCGGCCGACTTCAATACCGTCGCCGATTCTTGGCGGCGCGTCATCGCAAACACATGCCAACCCTGCTGTAACAACCGGCGGGCGACTGGTTTACCCAAGTATCCACAACCAAATATAAGGGCCGATTTTTTTGAATTTTCCAAAGATTCCATGCTCCCCTGCGGTATCGATCGGCAGAAATGCGGGTTAGAAGGGTGTTAGGTTCAGTTTTATTAGGCGAACATTTGTGGTGCAACGCTGGGGCGAATTGGCCCACAACGCATCGGAGAGTCTACAATGGACGAAACCAGAACGGGGTGGCGCATTCGAATCTTTTCCTCATACGCTTTGGACAATAGATGATTTCTCGATCTCTTGTTCGCATTCAGTGCGGCTTGCTGGCATTCGCCGTGAGCATTTCGGCATATCCGGCTTCGGCTCAGCAAAAGCCATCAGGGCTTACTTTTGTTTCGGCACCTTCGGCGTTGGTCGGCGTGTTGCGAGGGGAGGCCCCGCATTCGTTAGCGGAACTGAGGGCGTTGGAGCATCAGCAGCAGATCGTTTCTCAGCGCGTTGCCAAATGCACCGTCAGCGTCCAGATCGGTTACGCTCAAGGCAGTGGCGTGGTGATTACATCCGATGGCTACGTGTTGACCGCAGCCCACGTGGCGATGCGTCCGGGGCAACAAGCTTTGATGACGCTCAGTGATGGTCGACAAGTCCATGGGACCACGTTGGGGATGAACCGCCATGTCGATGCGGGGCTGATCAAGATCGACGATCCGGTTCCCGACGAGGGCTGGCCTTTCGCCACGCTGGGGTCGTCCAGCGGCGTGACTCCCGGTACCTGGTGCATCGCAGTGGGGCATCCTGGTGGATACGAACCCGATCGTGGTGCCGTGATCCGAATTGGTCGGGTGTTGGTCAAACGCGAGACGTCATTGGTCACCGACTGCGCGTTGATTGGCGGAGATAGCGGGGGGCCATTATTCGATTTAAATGGCAAATTGATCGGTGTTCACAGTCGAATCGGCAATGATGTGACTGACAATTTGCACGTGCCGATCGATCACTACGACGAACATTGGACGCGTTTGGCGCGGGGGGAGCTGTGGGGGCATCTCCCCGGTTTTCGTCCTCGGATTGGCGTGCAAGGTCGGAAACTGGATGAACGGGCGGTGATCGAGGTCGTTGGCCAAGGTTCTCCCGCGGCCGAAGCGGGTATTCTTCCCGGGGACGTCATTATGACTTTTGGCGAAGTCACGATCGCTGACTTCGAATCGTTAAAATCGGCGGTTGCCGGAACGATGCCTGGGGAACATGTC